>CAMATU010000030.1 GCA_945861225.1 Klebsiella pneumoniae | reverse complement strand
CAGCGGCGGAATTTGGGCTCTCGATGCCTGGCTGTTCGCGGCAACGCGGGCTGCGCGCAACGCAGCGCTGCCGGCCGGAGAGCACCCGCCCGAACCGATGCTGGTGGATCACGCGCGTTCTTTCTTTCCGATTTTCGTCATCGTGCTGCTGCTCCGTTCATTCCTGGTCGAGCCGTTCCGGATTCCTTCGGGTTCGATGATCCCCACCCTGCTGGTGGGTGATTTTATTCTCGTCAATAAATTTACTTATGGCTTGCGGCTGCCAGTGCTCAACACCAAATTCATTCCGCTGGGCATTCCCCGGCGCGGTGATGTGGTGGTCTTCCGCTATCCCGAGGATCCGTCAACGCCGTTCATTAAGCGAATTGTGGGTCTGCCTGGTGATCGCATCACCTATCGCGACAAGCAAGTCAGCGTTAACGGCGTGCCGCAGGTCTATACGTCTCTGGGCGGGTATGTGGGTTTCAAATCAGCAGCCGCGAACACCGGGGCCGACTTGCGAGAGGAACAGCTGGGGGACGTCCGTCATCAGGTGCTAGTAACGCCACAGGCGCCGACCTTTGATGGGGAATATGAGGTCCCAGTAGGACAATACTTCGTACTGGGCGATAATCGCGACAATAGTCGGGACTCTCGCTACTGGGGCTTTGTCCCCGATCAAAATCTCATCGGCAGAGCGTTTATGATCTGGATGAACTGGGATAAGGGGCCCACCCTGGGACGAATCGGCACCACCATTAATTAATACAGAGCAGGGGGAATCAATGCGTAATTCTGGCAGCAGACAGACGGGCGTTTCACTGAGCGGATTGCTTTTCTGGGCCGCACTACTGGGGGCGTTAGCGCTGATGGGAATGCGCCTATTCCCGCTCTACAACGAGAAAATGAAGGTCGATCTCGCGCTCGAGACGGTCATGAAAGATCCCGAAGCAGGTCGGCAGACCAAGGCTGATCTGGTCAAAGCAGTGATGAAGCAGTTCGAAGTCTCCGACATCGACCGCTGGTCAACGATTGAATTCACCAAACTGCTGCAAATCGAAAAGGTCAAAAACTCGCCGAAGCGGGTGATGCGCCTGGACTACGAAATTCGAAATCCAGTGTGCTGCGATCTGGATATCGTCCTCAACTATCACCGCGAACACGAACTCGCGGCAGGCGCAGTCGAATAGCGGCGCACCAGCGGCCTTGAACCTCGCCGGCATCAGTCATCGCTTCAAGGATCCGCACCTTCTGACACTGGCGCTCACGCATCGGAGCGCGAGCGCTCGCCATAACGAACGGCTGGAGTTTCTCGGCGACGCAGTCATTGGTCTGGTGGTGGCGGATGTCCTCTATGAACGCTTCCCACAAGCGGACGAAGGCCAACTTACCCGGGCGCGCGCCACGTTAGTCAATCGCGACACTTTGGCTGAGATTGCGCGCGAACTCGATTTTGGAGCCGCGCTCGCGCTTGGCGAGGGTGAACTCAAAAGCGGCGGCTGGCGACGCGAATCCATTTTGGCGAACGCCTTGGAGGCCATTGTCGGCGCCATCTATCTTGATGCCGGCATGGAGGCCGCACGGCTGCAACTCATGGTGTGGTTCTACACCCGCTTGCTGCACGTGGACCCGACCGCCACTCAAAAAGATTCGAAAACCCAGCTCCAGGAATTTCTCCAGGAGCGCCAGAATCCGTTGCCGCTTTATCGCACCGTGGATATTCAGGGTCCGGCGCACGAGCAGTGCTTCACCATTGCCTGTGAAATTGCCGTCCCCGCCCTGCAGGTCGAAGCGAGTGGTCGAAGTAGGCGCCAAGCCGAACAAGAAGCCGCGCGGTTAGCCTTGGCGGCGATCCAGGTGCGCATCGAGTAATCAAGGACTGGTCATGTCAGAAGAACTCTCCCGCTGCGGTATCTATGCAATCGTCGGACGTCCGAATGTCGGCAAATCGACCTTATTGAATCGCATCGTGGGTCAGAAAATCAGTATCACCTCACGCAAGCCGCAGACCACCCGTTACAAAGTGAACGGGATCGCACAGCGTGGTGCCGCGCAATTGGTGTTCGCCGATACGCCGGGTTGGCAGCGCCAACCCCAAGGCAAACTTCATAAGCTCATGAATCAGCAAATTGAACAGGCCATTCATGAGATTGATGGCGTTCTGCTGGTTATCGATGCGACCCAATGGCGCGATGAAGATGAATGGCTGGTCAGCAGCCTGCAGACCTTTCCTGGCGCCAAGTTTTTAGTCCTGAACAAAATTGATCGTTTAGCGCGCCGCGAGGCGTTATTACCGCTCATTGAAGGCCTGACCAGTCGTTTCCAGTTCGATGCGGTATTCCCACTTTGTGCGCTGAATGGCAAGAATCTCGATACCTTACTCGATGCGCTGGCAGTGCATGCCCCGCAGCGACCCTTTCTTTTTGATCCGGCGCAGGTAACTGATCGCCCGGAACGCTTCGTCGTGGCCGAACTTATCCGCGAAAAACTCGCGCGCCAGTTGGGCGCTGAGCTCCCGTACGCCACCCATGTGGTGATCGACAGCTTCGAGGAAAGAGATACGGTGACGCATATCGACGCCACCATCTGGGTCGAGAAGCCAGGTCAAAAAGCCATCGTCATTGGCAGCGGTGGGCAGCGCATCAAGCAAATAGGCTCGGCTGCGCGACTGGATATCGAGCGCATGCTCGAACGCCGCGTCTACTTGAAAACCTGGGTCAAGGTGAAGGGCAAGTGGACTGAGGATCCGGCAACCCTCGAAGTTTTTGGATCGCGTAAAGAGACTTGAAGATTGGCTCCGCGCGAAACTACCGACACCGGCTACATCGTGCACCGGAAACGGCTGCGCGAAACCAGCCTGCTCTTGCAAATTTTCACCCGCCAGCACGGGCGCTTTGGCGTTATTGCGCGCGGCGCACTGAGTTCCAAGAAAGGCGGCGGCAGCGCCTATGCAGAATTCACACCGTATTTTTTTGTGTGGTCTGGGAAGTCCGATCTGCCAACCCTCATCCGTGCCGAACCGACTATGCGCGGCTCTCGCCTACAGGCTGAGCGCCTGTTCAGCGCCATGTACCTGAACGAACTGGTGATGCGCCTGGTTCATCGTGGAGATGGTGATGAAGCTGGCTATCGCGCGTATGAACAAACCGTACAGGCGCTGGCTGGTGATGCGCCGCTGGAGCCTACGCTACGTCATTTTGAGGCACTGCTGCTCAATTCTTGTGGGTATGGGGTAGAGCTCGCGCACGCAGTGGATACGGGTCGTGCACTTGCTGTGGAAGCCAGTTACTACTACGTGCCCGAACGCGGACCCGTCACACAGATTCCCCCGGTGCCACATCGGGCGGTGACAGGTGGCGCGTTGCTAGCCCTGGCGGGCACCTTGCCCTGGGACGTTTCTCGTCTGCGTGATGCAAAGGGTTTGATGCGGTTCCTTCTTCACCATCATCTGGGCGGCCAGGCTTTGAGTTCGCGGGAGTTGTTTCGCGTGAGCTAGGTTAAACTACGCTCCCTAATTTAACGCACAGATGAGGCCATTTTTGAGCTTGTCCACTCCACTCAAGCTGGGCGTTAATGTCGATCATGTGGCGACTGTCAGACAGCAGCGCCATACTCACTATCCCGACCCAGTGGAAGCTGCGCTACTCGCCGAGCAGGCCGGGGCGGATGGCATCACCTTGCATCTGCGCGAGGATCGGCGACATATCCAGGAGCGAGATGTCGCAGCGCTTGTCGCGTCCACTCAGACCAAAGTGAATCTGGAGATGGCGGCCACCGACAGCATGCTCACGCTCGCCTGTCACTTCAAGCCAGCGTGTTGTTGTTTAGTGCCTGAGCGCCGCGCAGAGCTCACCACTGAAGGTGGCTTGGATGTTGCCGCTCAGATAGCAGCGCTCACCACCGCTTGCCGACGGCTGGCCGCCGCTGGGATCGAAGTGTCGCTGTTTATTGAACCTGCCCCGGCGCAGATCGACGCGGCGAAAGCGGTGGGTGTGCCGACCATCGAATTACATACTGGCCGTTACGCCAATGCGGATTCTGAAACGGCGCAGGAAACCGAACTCGAACGCCTCGTGACTGCCGCCCGCTACGCACAGGCGCTCGGCCTACGCGTGAACGCCGGCCACGGGTTGCACTATCAAAACGTGCAGGCAATCGCGCGGCAGGCTGAATTCTACGAATTGAACATCGGTCACTCCATCGTGGCCCGCGCACTGTTCGTGGGCTTCGCGAGCGCGGTCACCGAAATGAAACAGCTGCTGCTGGCTGCGCGCGCATGATTACGGGCCTTGGCATCGATATCGTGCAGGTCGATCGGGTGGCCGATGTCTATCGCCGTTATGGGTTTAAATTTGCCCGACGTGTGCTGGCGCCTGCTGAGCTGGAAGCCTTTAAATTGACCGCGCATCCGGTGCGCTTTCTCGCGATGCGCTTTGCCGCCAAGGAAGCGACCTCGAAGGCACTCGGCACTGGCTTCCGGCAAGGTGTGTCATTGCGCCTGATCGAAGTCGCGCACAATACGGCTGGGAAACCTTCCTTGCGACTACACGGCGCCGTCGCCGAACACGCGGCACGGCAAAGAGTTGCAGCCACCCACGTGAGCCTGACGGACGAGCGCGACTACGCAGCGGCGGTCGTGGTTTTTGAGTCAGCCTGAGCGCGAATTGTGAGCGGACTCAAACAGGCCACTGAGAAACGGCGAACCTTTGCGATTATTTCGCATCCGGATGCCGGGAAAACCACCGTCACTGAAAAGCTCCTGCTGTTTGGCGGGGCGATCAATGCGGCAGGGACTGTGAAGGCGCGCAAGAGCGCGCGTTACGCGACTTCAGACTGGATGGAGATCGAGCGGCAACGCGGTATTTCGGTAACCTCGTCGGTCATGCAATTCGAATATCGTGACTGCGTGATCAACTTGCTCGATACGCCGGGGCACGAGGATTTTTCCGAAGATACCTATCGAGTACTAACGGCGGTCGATTCAGTGCTGATGGTGATTGATGCGGCTAAAGGCGTCGAAGAGCGCACCATTAAATTGCTCGAAGTATGTCGCATGCGACATACGCCCATCGTGACGCTCATCAACAAGCTGGATAGGCATAGTCGACCGCCCTTGGAGTTGCTCGACGAAATCGAGAATATCCTGCAGATAAAATGCGCGCCGATTACCTGGCCGCTGGGGTCTGGTCAGCACTTCGCCGGGCTTTATCACTTCAAAACGCGCGAGGTGTTGCGTTATGCGCGCGAGGTGGATGCGAACGCCGGCATTGTGGATGCCGAGCGCTTAACCTTGGACCTTGCCACTCGAGATCCTCGGTTTAGTGACGTCTTGGAGGAATGCCGAGAAGATCTCGAATTGGTGGAGACTGCAGGCACGGAATTCGAATTGAACGGCTATCTGGAAGGCAAGGTCACGCCGGTGTTCTTCGGGTCCGCCCTACAGAATTTTGGAATCCGGGAAATGCTGGATTATTTTGTGGAGATTGCACCCTCGCCGCTGAGCCGACAGGCGGTGGAGCGCACTGTCCTCGCCAGCGAGCCTAACTTCAGCGGCTTCGTGTTTAAGATTCAAGCCAACATGGATCCGCAACACCGGGATCGGATCGCCTTCATGCGCATTTGCTCGGGGCATTTCGAACCGGGCATTCGCCTGCGCCATGTGCGCCTCGGACGTGACATGCAAATTTCCAATGCACTCACTTTTTTCGCGCGTGGGCGCGAACAGGTCGAGGATGCCTACGCTGGCGATATCATCGGTTTGCATAACCACGGCACCATTCAGATCGGAGATACCTTCACAACGGGTGAAAAGCTGAACTTCCAGGGCATTCCGAGTTTTGCACCCGAATTATTTAGACGAGTGCGCTCGTTGGATCCGATGCGCGCGAAGGCGCTGGTCAAGGGTCTAACCGAATTAGGCGAGGAGGGCGCCGCCCAGGTGTTCCGCTTGATTCAGCGTAGCGATCTAATCCTGGGCGCGATCGGCGTTTTGCAATTCGACGTCGTCGCCTATCGATTGCAGCATGAGTATGGGGTTGATTGTGTGTTCGAGGCCGTTGCCACTCAATTCGCACGCTGGGTTTCGAGTAGCAAGGCAGGTGAGCTAGAGAAATTCATGCGTCATGTGGGCGATAACGTCGCGCTTGATGGAGGCGGGCTGCCGGCGTATCTCGCGCCGTCCCGCGTCAATCTGCAATTGACAACGGAACGGTGGCCCGACATCACCTTCCACAGCACCCGCGAGGTCAGTCTGCGGCGCGAGGAGCTCGGCTAGCGTGCCGCGCCCATCTTTGCGCCTAATTAATCGTCCCGCAAAACATCTCTATCATTGCACCCTAAGCAGATGCGGGCAGCGTTTTAAAGGTGGGTTAGGGTGAGCACAGCGAAGCCCAACTTCGGGTAGACAAGCCTGTGCCGAATGGCGCTTGAAGCGATAACTCGGCCAAAATTTGCTGTTGGGGTTCGCTGTGCTCACCAGCAACCTGCAAGTACTTCTCGCATCCTTTCTTCTCTCGATTTGGCAAGCTTTCGTGCTGTTCAACCCCTAGACCTCGCTGAGATACCTCACTATGTATGCGAGCTGCTCCCCTCTACCCGCTAGACATTACCCCGATCATCGTCAGCCGCATCAGTCACTGCGTGTTCTGCCTGCCACTCTGGAGACGCGGATGCGCGTTGCGCCGGGGCTTCCAACGGTGGACTTTCGACCGGTGCGCGCGTTGGCTGGGAATCTTCCACGATCGCCACGCGGGTAGCCTCCACGGCGGCGGGTCTTATCTGCTCGATGTCCGGCGTGGATTGTTCGCCACCGGAAGTGCTCTGCGCTGCCTGCACTGGATTATTGTTGGCTGCTGACGCCTCATTTAACGCAGGCTGTGTGTGCACTTCATCTTCTGTTCGCGCCTGGCGCGGCGCAGTTTCAGCTGGACGTTGTTCTGGCTGGCGCGGCGGGCGCTCGCGGCGCCGACCTTCGCCACCTCGCTCAGTGGGTGGCCGACGTGACGGCGTCTCCACGACCGCCTCGGTTGCCCCGCCAGCGTTGCGTGGTTCGCCGCCTCGTCGCTCGTCAGACCGGCCGCGTCCTTCGCCGCCACGCCGCTGCCGTGGCTGCTGTTGACGCCCCTGATTTGACGAATTGCGCCGAGTGTTATCTTGGCGCGGCGCCGCTTGCGAATCACCGCCTGCCGACACAGAACCGCTGGCGCGCCGAGGTGCCTGAGCAGGCGCGTTCGCTACGCGTGTTTCGGTGCTTGACGGGGGCGGAGCCACCGCGTCGCTGCTGCCGAATAACGCGGCGAAAAAGCGCTTAATCATGCCCGGGCCTGGGGGCGCAACGGATTCTTGCGCCGGCGTTTGCGCGGGTGCGTTACGCACGATATCCCGGACCATCGCCTGTGGTTGGCGTGGTTGTTCCCGTTGATTGATGTCATAGATCGGCGGCGTCTCAACTTCAGACACCATCTCATGACTCTCACCAATATCCCGGCGGGCGAGATCCTGCTCACGGATCCGCTGGACGTTGAAGTGCGGAGTCTCCAAATTGGGGTTCGGGATAATCAGGATCTCGATGTCCTGCTGCTCTTCAATGCGGGTAACTTCGCGGCGCTTTTCATTGAACAGAAATGCCGCGACATCGGCGGGCACCTGGGCTGCGACCTTCGCGGTCGAATCCTTCATGGCTTCTTCTTCAATCACCCGCAGCACCGACAGGGCAGTCGGTCGCAAACTTCGAATGGTTCCCACGCCATCGCAGCGCGGGCAAATTTCGTGACTGAATTCCGCCAGCGACGGGCGCAGGCGCTGGCGCGACATTTCAAGCAAACCAAAGCGCGAAATGCGGCCAATCTGCACCCGCGCACGATCCATCTTGACGCAGTCGCGTATTCTGTTCTCCACCTCGCGCTGGTTGCGGGCGGCCATCATGTCGATGAAATCGATCACGATCAGCCCGCCCAAATCGCGAATGCGGAGCTGGGTCGCGATTTCTTCCGCCGCTTCCAGATTGGTCAGCAGCGCAGTTTCCTCAATATCTCCCCCATGCGTCGCGCGCGCAGAGTTGATATCGATCGTAATCAAAGCCTCGGTCGGCTCAATCACGAGTGCGCCGCCACTCGGCAGGCGAACTTCGCGGCTGAACGCAGTCTCAATCTGACTTTCAATCTGATAGCGCGTGAATAGCGGCACGCTATCCTTGTAGAGTTTCAATTTTGGCAGGTTCAGCGGCATGACCTGGGTCATGAAATCCTGCGCGGTCTGATAGAGGGTCGGATCGTCCACCAGAATTTCGGCAATATCGCTGCGCAAATAATCGCGAATCGCACGAATGATCACATTCTGATCTTGGTAGATGAGGACCGGTGCAGAGCGCGTTTTGGCCGCTTCATCAATCGCCGTCCACAGCTGCAATAGGTAATCCAGATCCCATTGCAGCTCTTCGGTGGTCTTGCCGATGCCAGCGGTGCGTAGAATCAAGCCCACACTTTCCGGAATGACTAACCCGGACATGGCTTCCTTGGCTTCTTCGCGATCTTCGCCCTCAATCTGGCGCGACACGCCTCCGGCACGGGGGTTGTTCGGCATCGCGACCAGATAGCGACCGGCGAGGGAGACGAAGGTGGTCAGTGCCGCGCCTTTGTTGCCGCGCTCTTCCTTTTCAACTTGAACGACAAGCTCCTGACCTTCGTCTAGCACCTCGCGGATATTGACCCGCGCGCCGTTTTTAGGCTTGTCTTTAAACATGGTGCGGGAGACTTCCTTAAGCGGCAGGAAGCCGTGACGATCAGCGCCGTAATCGACGAAAGCGGCCTCCAGGCTGGGCTCAAGGCGAATGATCCGGGCTTTATAGATATTCGATTTTTTTTGTTCTTTGCCAGTGGCCTCGATATCCAAATCGTATAGGCGCTGGCCATCGACGAGGGCAACCCGCAACTCCTCTGGCTGAGTTGCGTTAATCAACATTCTCTTCATTTGACGAATTCCTTAGCTGCGCGCCCGTTCCGCCGCTGCGGACGACCGGTGATCGCGGTGCTCGAACTCGGCACGATCTGAAATTTAAGGAGCGACCACCCGGCGGTGGCCGCGCGCTGATCGTGCGCGGAGTTTCGCGCAATGACGGACGCTGAATCTTTTAACTTTCGCTGCCGGCGCGACCGACGTGCCTGGCGGCGCTACATTGCCCCACGGGTTCGACTCAATACTGTCGTTTCTCTCGCGAGCTCGCAGGTAGCAAGGATGGACTGCACATGAATGCCGGAACTGTCGCATCTGATCGCTAGCCAAATGAGCGATTCTTGGAACCTGATTGAGGCAGTCTGCCAGCGAGAGGCCTGCGAATGGTCGCCTGGCCTGGTCGTCGGATTTGATAATTTGTCGATACAATCAACGTAACTGCTTGGTCTCAGTCCAAAAACGGATATCGCTTTTATGCACTGGGGCAAACCCGACTATAACAGCCTTACCTCCCAAGCGGCAATTCCACTGCAGGCTGACAGATGTCTGATATCGCGCTGAATCTAACGAGCGTCCGTCACGTCGTAGTCACCACGGCAGCGGCTGAGCGGCGGCTCGATAATTTTCTAGGCTCGGTGTTAGGCAATGTTCCTCGCTCGCTGATCTATCGCATCATTCGCACCGGCGAGGTGCGCGTAAACGGTGGCCGCTGCAAGCCCGCGCAGAAGCTTATGCCTGGCGACACCGTGAGAGTGCCGCCAATTCGCGCAGCGACAGAGACTCCCGCGGAGATCCCTGCGCACTATCTCAGCGCGTTCGAAACGAGTGTTTTATTTGAGAATGGCACTGTCCTGGTGCTCAATAAACCTTCGGGGCTCGCGGTGCATGCAGGCTCCGGCGTGCCCTTCGGGCTGATTGACATTGCGCGTGCGGCGCGACCGCAAGCCGCGCGACTCGATCTGGTCCATCGCCTGGATCGTCAGACCTCTGGCTGCTTGCTCCTTGCCAAGGATGTGCCAACCTTGCGGCAGCTGAATGCGCAGCTCGCGGCGCGCGAATTTCGTAAAACCTACCTGGCGTTGGTACACGGGCAGCTGGCGCGCCGACGGATCACCGTGAAGGCGTCACTGGATGTGGAAAATCGGGAGGGTGCAGAGCGCCATACGATCACGTCTGACCTTGGCCAGCCCGCGACCACACGCTTTCTGTTGGTGCGGCAGTTTGCACGCTGCGCTCTGCTCCAGGCCGAACCAGAAACAGGCCGTACCCACCAGATCCGTGCGCACGCGTTGCATATAGGCCACCCGCTCGGCGGAGATTTGAAGTATGGTCGCGCAGACTTTAATCGCGAATTAAAGACCCTAGGCCTGCAACGCCTATTCCTGCACGCGGCAAGCCTGGAGTTCACCGTGGGGTCCCGGATTAAAGTCGAGGCACCGTTACCGCCTGAATTGCACGCGATTTTGACCCAATTGCCCCCGTTCAATCCTGAACCTGACATGGAGCAGCAACAGCATGAGTGACGAGCGCGTGGCGCCAGCGGGCGCCACTGGAAATACCGGACAGGAACCGGCCTGGGAACAGGCGCTGGTGAAGCGCTTTGCGTTCGAGGCGTTGCGCGAACAGCGCAGTGCACGACGCTGGGGGATTTTCTTCAAGTTGCTAGCTTTCGCCTACGTCGTGGCCTTGTTAGCGCTGTCACTGCCAAAGCTCTCGTCCACCGCAACTTTCGGCAGCGGCAAAATTACTGCGTTGGTCGACGTGCAAGGCATCATCGCGCAGGCTGGACCGTCGAGCGCGGATAACATCATCACGGGTCTCCGCGCAGCCTTTGAGAACGCGGCGACTGCGGGAGTTATCGTGCGCTTGAACACCCCGGGCGGCAGTCCGGTGCAGGCCGGATACATCAATGATGAAATCTATCGCCTCAAGGCCAAGTACCCGACCAAAAAGCTCTACGCCGTGATCCAGGATATCTGCGCTTCCGGCGGTTACTATATTGCGGTAGCAGCGGACGAAATCTACGCCGACAAGGGTAGCATCGTCGGCTCGATTGGCGTGCGCATGGACGGTTTTGGATTTGTCGATGCCATGCAAAAACTCGGCGTGGAGCGGCGTCTGTTGACCGCCGGCGAACACAAAGGATTCCTCGATCCTTTCTTGCCCGTGGACCAGCAGGAAGTCGCGCATGTCACCGGCTTGCTCAACGAAATTCATCAGCAGTTCATAAATACGGTCAAAAAAGGTCGCGGCAAGCGACTGAAAGCTGACGGACAAGTTTTTTCAGGCTTGGTTTGGACCGGCGAAAAGGCCTTGGAAATGGGCTTGGTGGACGCGCTGGGTTCCTCCGGGCTAGTCGCCCGCGATATCATCAAAGCCGAAGAGATAGTCGATTTCACCCCCCACGAGGGCGTGCTTGATCAGGTCGCGCGGAGGTTTGGCGCACAGGTCTCGCTCGCGCTGCGCGGCCTATTCACCGCGAGTTGGTGAGCAAGACTGACGATGTTCGCCCGCGAACACTTTCCGTATACGGCCGATCGCTGATGGCACTTTCACTTCCTGCGCAAGTTGACGCGCGCCGCCTGGCCACGCAGGGCGCGCGCCTCGTGGGCGAATTTCCGGTCGAGGTTTTGGTACGCCTTACCGCACTCTTCAGCGAGGTGCGGCCAGTCGCAGCAGATCTGAATTTTGCGTTGAATGGCCAGGGACAGGTAACGGTGCGCGGCGTGCTGCAGGCGCGGATCACCACGACTTGCCAGCGTTGCCTGCAGCCGGTGACTCTGAGTCTTAGGGGTGATGTGGATTACGTTCCAGAGGCCGAAGCTGCCGAAATCGGGCTCGCAAGCGCCACCCCGGCGCCGGAACTGCCACTGGATTTATTGACGTTAATCGAAGATGAAGTCCTGCTGACATGCCCCATGGCGCCGACCCATCCGGCAGGTGAATGTCGCCCATTTACAATGAACGATGACCTCCCCGCCACCCCCGATCGAAAAAATCCGTTCGACGTATTGTCCGCATTGCGTCAAAATAGCGCCGACTCGCCGCGCAATGATGACGCGACCTCGAATTCTTCAGGAGTAACCCCTAATGGCCGTACAGCAAGATCGTAAAACCCCGTCAAAGCGCGGCATGCGCCGTTCCCATGACAGTTTGCCGGGCCCGACCCTGTCAGAGGATCCCACCACCGGGGAAACCCATCGCCGGCATCACATCAGCCCAAATGGCTACTATCGCGGCAAGCGTGTGGTCGCCGAAAAAGAATAATTGAACCGCGCGGCGACCCATTCGCCGCGATCCTCGCACTCTCCGCACATTATCTGCCTGCTCCAGCCTTGAGCCCGATAGTCGCACTCGACGCGATGGGCGGCGACCATGGCCCTTCGGTGGTGGTACCCGCAGCCTTGGCAGCACTGGCCCGTTATCCCACGTTGCGCTTGGCGCTCGTAGGGGATCAGGCTGCAGTGACAGACGCACTCGCCAACGCGCACGGCGCGCTCCGTGAGCGGATTGACGTGAAGCACGCCCCAGAGCAGGTCGAAATGCACGACAAGCCGTCGTCAGCCTTACGCAATAAACGCAATTCGTCGATGCGGTACGCAGTGGATCTGGTGAAAGTCGGCGAGGCTCACGCCTGTGTCAGTGCTGGCAATACCGGCGCGCTGATGGCGATTGCCCGTTTTGTCCTTAAAACTTTGCCGGGCATTGACCGACCGGCGATTTGCGCCACGATGCCCGGCCTGCACCAGGGCACGCGCGTGCTCGATCTCGGCGCGAATGTGGACTCCAGTTCGGAGGAGTTGTTCCGCTTTGCCGTGATGGGATCGGTCCTGGCGACTGCCATCGATCACAAGGTCAGCCCCAGCGTGGCGCTGCTCAACATCGGAGAGGAAGAAATCAAGGGTAATGATCGGGTCAAACAGACGGCGACCTTGCTCGAAAAAAGCGCCCTCAATTACCAGGGATACGCCGAGGGGAACGATATTTTCGCCGGCACTTTCGATGTAATCGTCTGCGATGGCTTCGTGGGCAATGTGGCGCTCAAGGCGAGTGAAGGCGTTGCATTGATGCTGTCGCAGATTGCCAAGGCAGAATTCAAACGTAATTGGTGGCGTCGCTTAAGTGCGCTGCTTGCCGCGCCTGCGCTGCGCGGCCTGCGCAATCGGGCGGATCCCAGGCGCTATAACGGGGCCAGTTTGCTGGGCTTGAAGGGGATTGTGGTGAAGAGCCACGGCAGTGCCGATGTGCTGTCCTTCGGGCGCGCGATTGACGAAGCACTTCTGCAGATCGAGCAGTCCGTACCGGACAAAATCAGCAGCATGCTGGAACAGTTGCTCGTGCACGAGCAGGTGGTTTAGGTGTCCGTAAAGTTCGCGCTGGTATTTCCGGGACAGGGCGCGCAGTCAGTCGGCATGGTGGAGGCGCTGGCAGCCGAGTTTCCTCAAATTCGCGCGCGCTTCACCACTGCTTCACAGGTGCTGGGTCTGGATTTGTGGCAGTTAGTCAGCGTGGGTCCGGCTGAGACCTTGAATCAAACTCAGCACACCCAACCGGCACTCTTGGCGGCCAGTATCGCAATTTGGGACATCTGGCTGAGCTTGGGTGGCCCACGACCGGCGCTCATGGCCGGGCACAGTTTCGGTGAATATTCCGCATTGGTATGTGCCGGTGCCCTGGCGTTTGAAGACGCTGTGACTTTAGTCGCCGCGCGCGGTCAGCTGATGCAGGAAGCTGTAAGCCCGGGCGCTGGCGCGATGGCGGCAGTACTGGGACTGGACCTGCCAGCGTTAGAACGCGTTTGTGCAGATGCTGCGGACAGTGAAATAGTGGAGTGCGCGAATCTCAACGCACCGGGACAGATCGTCATTTCCGGCAGCGCAGGCGCGGTCCTGAGGGCAAGTGAGTTGGCCAAGACGCGCGGCGCGAAGAAGGTTATTCCGCTCGCAGTAAGCGTGCCCGCGCATTGCGCATTGATGCTGCCGGCCGCCCGCAAATTCAGTGAACTGGTGTCGCGCATACGGTTTTCTCCACCCGAGATTCCGGTCATTCATAACGCCGATGTCGCCACCCATGAGCAAGCCGAGCAAATTAGGGCCGCGCTCGTCGCGCAGCTGGCGCAGCCCGTGCGCTGGCAAGCGACCATTGAAAGATTTGCCAGCGAGGGCGTGGTGCAAGCCTTTGAGTGCGGTCCCGGTAAGGTACTCGGGCCGTTAATTCGCCGCTGCGCCAGTGAAATCACCACGTCCTCTCTAGGCACGCCGCCAGACCTGCGCGGCGCACTCGCATCCTTAACCATTGGAAATTAGATGACCGAGCAGCGCATAGCAGTGGTAACAGGGGCGAGTCGTGGCATTGGCCAGGCAATCGCGGTCGCCTTTGCCCAGGCGGGGTATCGCGTCATTGGGACGGCCACTGGCACGCCAGGGCTCGCTGCAATCACCAGCGCACTTGCAGCATGCGGTGATCACCACCAGGCGCTGCTGTTGAATGTCGCGGATCGCCAGTCCTTGACGAGTTTTTTTGAGCAACTTGCGAGCGCCCAGCTAGTGCCCGCGATCCTCGTCAACAACGCGGGGATCACGCGCGACAACTTGTTGCTGCGCATGAAGGACGATGAATGGCAGCAAGTTATGGACACCAACCTCACTGCTGTGTTCCATCTCTGTAAGCATTTCATGCGCGCCATGATCAAGCAGCGTTTCGGTCGCATTATCAATCTCACCTCGGTGGTCGGCGCGTCGGGCAATGCGGGACAGGCGAATTACGCGGCGGCGAAAGCCGGCCTGGTGGGCTTTACCAAGTCACTGGCGCAGGAGATCGCCAATCGCAATGTCACGGTGAACGCGATTGCGCCGGGGCTCATTGATACCGACATGACACGTGCCCTCAGTACTGCGCAACGCGAACATGTGCTCGCCAAAATTCCTGCGGGCCGTTTCGGAAGTGCTGCAGAAATTGCGAGTCTCGCGCTCTACCTGGCCTCTGAGTCAGCCGCTTACATCACTGGCGAGACTATTCACGTTAATGGCGGGATGTACATGACCTGACAAAAAAATCGCAATCAACATTAAGCGCTTAGCGCATTAATTCGACAGTTGTACAAACCGGGATTTGGCTTGCAAGTTACCGGGTTTCCACTAAACTAGCAGCCGCCGCAGCCCTGGCTGCCCATGTGTTGGGAGGATGGTTTAAAAATGAGTAGCGTTGAAGAACGTGTCAAGAAAATCGTAATCGAGCAACTCGGAGTTAAAGAAGAAGAAGTTAACAACGAAGCTTCCTTCGTCGACGACCTGGGGGCTGACTCCCTCGATACGGTTGAGCTGGTAATGGCGCTGGAAGAAGAATTTAAGACCGAAATACCAGACGAAGAAGCCGAGAAGATCACCACAGTCCAGCAAGCCATCGATTACATCAACAAAAACCTAGCGTAAAAATCCTGCGTCAAATCGCTTAAAGGCCGCGGCGTACACATCAGTGTCTACCGCGGCCTTTCGCATTTGTGGGACCAGACGAGGAAGAATCAGGTGAAGAGTCGCATCGTAGTCACTGGCATGGGGACTATCTGTCCGGTAGGGAATAGCGTCGCAGAGGCGTGGCAGAACATCGTCGCTGGGCGCAGTGGAATTGGACCGATCACCGCCTTCGATGCCACGCACTTTTCGGCACGGATCAGCGGCTCAATCAAGAATTTTGATGTTGAACAGTACATCTCCGCCAAGGAAGCGCGGAAAATGGATCCTTTCATCCACTACGGCATGGCTGCTGGCATGCAGGCGATCGCTGATTCCGGCATCGAAATTACTGAAGAAAATAGCCGTCGGGTAGGGCTCCTGATTGGTTCTGGTATTGGCGGGTTGCCGGGAATTGAGAAAGGCTATCAGGCCTTTCTGGATGGCGGCCCGCGCAAGATTTCGCCGTTCTTTGTGCCGAGCAACATCATCAACATGATTTCCGGCAATCTCTCAATCAAATATGGGATTCGGGGCCCAAACTACGCGCTTGTCAGCGCCTGTTCTACTGGCGCGCATTCGATAGGCGTCGCTGCGCGTCACATCGAGCGCGGTGATGCCGACGTGATGATCGCAGGGGGATCCGAGTTCGCCTCCAGCCCTACAGGGGTCGGTGGCTTCTGCTCCGCACGGGCACTTTCGACCCGCAATGATGATCCAGAACGTGCGAGCCGACCGTGGGATAAAGATCGCGATGGCTTTGTGCTAAGTGATGGTGCTGGCGTCGTGGTCCTTGAATCGCTCGCGCACGCCACTAAACGCGGCGCCAAAATTTATGCTGAGCTCGTCGGCTTTGGCATGAATAGCGATGCCTACCACATGACTTCACCCTCACCGAACGGCGAAGGTGCAGCCGAGTGTATGTCACTCGCGCTGGCCGACGCGGGACTGAATATCGATCAGATCGATTACATCAATGCTCATGGGACCTCCACACCGGCCGGCGATAAAGCAGAAACGGACGCGGTAAAACGTCTCTTCGGGGCACGCGCGTACCAACTCCCAATGAGTTCGACCAAATCCATGGTTGGCCACATGCTGGGCGCGGCCGGAGGCGTAGAGGCCATTTTCTCGATCCTGGCGTTGCGGGATCAGGTCGCACCACCGACCATCAATCTCGAAACGCCAGATCCAGAATGCGATCTTGATTACGTGCCCAATGTGGCGCGCGCACTTAAACTCGAGGTGGTCCTTTCCAATTCGTTCGGGTTTGGCGGCACTAACGCCACCTTGGCGTTTCGCAAATTCTGATCTCCTGCCCACGTGCGTGCGCACGCTGCGCGAGTAAGTGGGCATGCCGAGCAATCGCCACACTGAGTTAACGCTGGTCAACGGCGAGCGCACGAATACCCTGGATTGCGCGGATCGTGCGCTTGCTTATGGCGATGGGCTATTTGAAACGATCGCGCTGCTGGATTCTCAACCCCAACATTGGCCGCGTCATTTTGCGCGCTTGCAAGATGGCGCGGCACGCCTTTACTTGGAATGCCCCGCAGAGAATGTTTGGCGCGGCGATCTGGAGACACTGCTCGCCAGCAACATTCCGCCACCACGGGCGGTGTTGAAACTTCTGCTCAGTCGGGGTCGTGGCCGCCGTGGCTATGCGCCAGATCCGACCCAGCCTCCAACGCGAATTGCCCAACTTCTCGCCTGGCCGACGTTAAGCGAGCCGCCGTCGTTCGTCGCCATTGAGTGTGAGACCCGACTGGCCCGTAATCCGGCACTGGCGGGGATAAAGCACTTAAATCGCCTGGAACAGGTTTTAGGGGCACGAGAAGTTGGATTGGCCAACGCACACGAAGGCTTTATGTACGATGTTGACGGGAATTTAATCGAAGGCACGCGCAGCAACCTCTTTTTGGCGTTTAAACGGCAACTCTGGACACCGTTACTCACGCACTCCGGAGTGGCCGGCGTGATGCGCAGCGTTGTACTGGATCATGCCCGTGAGTGGGGATTTGAGGTCCATCAAAAAACTTTGTCACAGCAGGATCTCACCCGCTGTGAGGAGGCTTTCTTCACCAACTCGTTGCTTGGGGTCCAGGCGGTCAATGCCATGCAAACGGGTGCGCACAGGCGCACCCTCGACACCGTGTTTACAAGTAAGCTCTGCACGCGGTTGCGCGCAGAGCAGCTCGTGCCGTGAGGTGGCGACTTAAACGCCTGTTAGTCGGCGCGACGCTTTTAGCACTTGGCGCCGGTGGTGCGGTGTGGTGGTTCATGCGCGATATGCAACACGCACTCGATCAACCACTGCCCGTGGCACAGCCTGAGTTATACGAAGTCTCAGCCGGTCAGACCATTACCAGGATCGCGAAAGTATTCGTCGCCAAGGGTTGGTTAACGCATGCAATTTATCTGCGCCTTGAAGCCTCGCGACGGGGCATTGCCGCGCGTGTGCAAAGCGGCACCTACGAGGTGACGCCTGGAATCACGCCGCGCAGGTTGCTGGAAAAATTCGTGCGCGGGGCGGTGAAGCAATACCAATTCACAATTATTGAGGGGATCACATTCCGTGAATTGCGGGCGCAGATTGCGACGCTTCCCGGGGTCGATGCGACCCTTCAGGGCCTCGACGACGGCGCCGCCATGCGCCGGATTGAAGCGATCGATCAATTGCCGGAAGGGCGCTTTTTCCCTTCGACTTACTACTATCTGCACCATACTCCGGACACTGAGTTGCTGGCCCGTGCCTATCAGGAAATGCAGCGCGTGCTGGACGCCGCCTGGCAGAAACGCGCGGCGGAGCTGCCCTATAGCGCGTCCTACGAGGCGCTGATCATGGCCTCGATCATCGAAAAGGAGACCGGACGGGCGGACGAGCGTCGGGCGATTGCCGGCGTATTCGTACGAAGACTGCAGCAGGGAATGAAACTGCAAACTGATCCGACAGTGATTTATGGCCTGGGCGCTGCCTTCGATGGCAATCTGCGGCGAGGCGATCTGCGGCGCGATTCACCCTTCAATACCTACCTTAGACCGGGCCTACCCCCAACGCCCATTGCAATGCCTGGCGCTGCAGCGATCGAAGCCGCCCTGAATCCAGCCCCGGGCACCGCACTGTATTTTGTCGCGCGTGGTGATGGGTCACATGAGTTTTCCGCTACGCTAGCGGCGCACCAGCGCGCGGTGCGCCAGTTCCAACTAAAGTAGCCATGTCTAACGAACAGCCTCTTGCACGCGGCGCATTCATAACCTTGGAAGGGATTGAAGGGGTTGGTAAATCAACCCAGGTAGCGGTGGTATCCGAGTGGTTGCAAGCGCGCGATTTGGAGGTGGTGGTGACCCGCGAGCCTGGCGGCACGCTGCTCGCGGAACGGCTGCGCGGGTTACTGTTGGCGACCGATCTCCCCGCCATGAGTCACCTTACGGAACTGATGCTGATGTTTGCGGCACGCGCCGAACATCTTGCGCAAGTGATTCTGCCCGCGCTCGCGCGCGGCGCGTGGGTGGTCAGCGATCGCTTTAATGATGCAAGTTATGCCTATCAGGGTGGCGGGCGCGGGGTTCCAGAGGCGACGATTAAAGCCTTGGATGCGCTGGTTGTCGGGCCCCATCAGCCAGACCTCACGTTACTGTTGGATGCGCCGGTGCCTATCGCGCTGGCCAGGGCAGCCGCGCGGGCCGGCGCCCGGGATCGCTTCGAGACAGAACGTGTGGAGTTTTTTGAACGAGTCCGCAGCTGCTATCTGGCGCGTGCTGCGGCAGATCCTGCGCGCTTCCGCGTGCTCGACGCGCGCGGGACAGTGGCGCAGGTGGGGGCAGCTTTGAAGCAGATCCTGCACGCGAAATTCCCGCCATGAGCGCGCCATTTCCGTGGCAGTCGGCCGCCTGGTCGATCCTCTGTGGCGCTCGGCGGGCAACAAAACTTGGCCATGCCTGGTTGCTGTGCGGACGTGCAGGCACCGGGAAAGCGAAATTCGCACACCAATTTGCCCAGCTCGCGTTGTGCGAGGACCCAGCGGCGGATCACACACCCTGCGGTAACTGCCGCAGCTGTTTGCTGTTCGGGGCCGGTAATCACCCGGATTTCCGGCGCCTCGCGCCACTCGACGACGCGCGTTCAATCGCGATTGATCAAGTCCGCGAGTTAGGCGATTTTTTTGCGCTGACGGCCCACTACGGCAAAGCGAAAATCGCGCTTCTGCAGCCGGCCGACGCCATGACTCGGGCCGCTGCGAATGCCTTGCTGAAACTGCTTGAGGAGCCGCCCGCACTCGGCCTGTTTATCCTGGTCACAGATCAGCTTGATCGCTTACCACCGACTATCCGCAGCCGTTGCCAACGCCTTGCGCTGGACCAGATCAACCCAACACTGGCGCTTGACTGGCTGCAGGTCGAATCGCCGGCAATTGCAGCGACTGATATCGCACTGGCCTTTCGGCTCAATCACCAGGCGCCGCTGGCGACCCTGGCCGCTCTGGCGGCGGGAGAGCTGGCACTGGCCGCAAGGGTCGAAACACAGATGATTGGCGTGGCCAGTGGCCGCACACACGCCGTGCAGGCAGCCCAGGCAATAGGGGAGGTACTGCCTGTCCGCTTAGCTGACTTGATGCTCGATAGCGCCCATCAACTTAACTTGCAGCTGCTGACTGCCACCCACAGCCCCGCCAATTTCGAGTTCGAGCGCCCCTCTAATCAGGCCGGTTTGAATAGCCTAATCAATCAATTAAACTCGCGGCAGATATTTGAGTTCGTCACCAGTGCGCTGGAAGTTAAGGCAATGTCAGGTCCGACCGCTAATTTCAGACCTGCCGACATGATCGACTTACTCTGGCAGGCATGGATGAAAGCGACCCGCACCAGTCATCGTCAGGGGACGCAAACGGTTTAGGAGAGGTCTACGTGGCAGCTACTGGTAAGAATCCCCGACAGGGCATCCTCTCATTGACGATCCGCGACAAAAGTTCGTTGTACGCGGCGTACATGCCGTTCGTAAAAAACGGCGGCCTATTTATCCCGACCAGCAAGATCTACAAAATTGGCGATGAAGTGTTCATGCTGCTGACGTTGACCGACAGCAAAGAAAAGCTGCCGGTCGCCGGCCGCGTAGTGTGGATCACGCCAGCCGGGGCGCAGGGTAACCGCACCGCCGGCATTGGGGTCCAGTTTAGTGAACTCGATAACGGCGCGACCCGGAATAAAATCGAAACCCAACTCGCGGGTGCGCTGAAGTCGGACCGTCAAACCCACACAATGTAGCGCCCCTCCTAATTCAGAATCTGCGCGCCAAGCGCGCTTGCGTACGAATGCCAATTTCTCTAGTCGATTCCCACTGCCATCTGCCGCTTGCGGCGTCGCCAACCCGCGCGGTCGCGGCCTTAGTCGCGGACGCGGCGAGTGCGCAGGTGGATTACATGCTCTGTGTGGCGGTGGATCTCGAAACCCTGCCCGCGGTGCTCGCGGCGGCAACCGCGCATGCGAATGTATTTGCCTCGGTCGGCGCACACCCCAATACCGAGCAAACCCATGAGGAGCCGACAGTCGCACGCCTGGTGACTGCCGCCGAGCATCCAAAGGTGGTGGCGATTGGCGAAACGGGCCTCGACTACTTTCGCACTGACGGCGATGTGAGCTGGCAGCATGCACGCTTCCGCACCCATATTCGCGCTGCGCGCGAATGCAGTAAGCCGCTGATTATCCACACCCGCGATTCGGCCGCAGATGTACTCGCGCTGATGCGAGAAGAGCGTGCGCAGGAAGTTGGCGGCGTGATGCATTGTTTCGTTGAAGACTGGGAAACCGCGAGCGCCGCGATGGATCTTGGTTTCTATATTTCGTTTTCGGGCATTGTGACCTTCAAATCTGCGCGCACGTTGCAGGCGGTGGCCAGGCGCATCCCACAGGATCGGCTATTAGTCGAGACCGATTCGCCGTGGTTGGCGCCAATGCCTCATCGTGGCAAACAGAACGAGCCGGCCTTTGTGCGCCATACGGCTGAATATTTGGCGGCGTTGCGCGAAGAATCGCTGCTTCAGCTTGGCGAGTTCACCTCGCGCAATTTCTTTCAATTGTTCGGGGCCGCGCGCGCAGTTTGATGCGGTGCATTTGACGGCGCCTGGACAGTCTGGGCAAAATCCAGCTTCGACTTATCTCGCGAGTCCTCCCGTCACCCGTCTTCGCGACTCGCGCAGGTACTTGCTAGGGGCCACCGAGTAAGCGCGCTGTCGTGACAGGAAACGCGCCCACCGCGCATTTGAGTTCAACCCTTGCCTCCAGCTTCAGTAGAGGAAATCACGATGAGTACTCCGGGGGAAAATTTTCGCGCTGCGGTCGCGACGCAACGCCCCTTACGGGTCGTCGGCGCAATCAATGCCTACACCGCAATGATGGCCGAAAGGATTGGGCATCGGGCGCTGTATTTATCCGGCAGCGGGGTTGCCAGTGCGTCTTACGGCTTGCCAGATCTTGGGATCACCTCACTGGATAATGTGCTGGAAGATGCCCGCCGAGTCACCAGCGCGACCGCCTTGCCGTTGCTCGTGGATGTCGATACTGGCTGGGGTGGTGCATTCAATATCGCGCGCACGGTGAAGGAGATGATTCACGCTGGCGTCGCTGCCATCCATATCGAAGATCAGGTGCAGCAAAAGCGTTGCGGACATCGTCCTAACAAGGCGATCGTCGAGCAGGCTGAGATGGTTGATCGCGTCAAGGCTGCGGTCGACGCGCGCACCGATGCAAGTTTTGTAATCATGGCACGGACCGATGCGGCCGCGGTGGAGGGCATGCAGTCCGCCCTCGACCGCGCGGCGGCTTGCGTCGCCGCCGGGGCCGACATGATATTTCCAGAAGCGATGCGCTCCTTGGAAGATTACCGTCAATTCTGCGCCACGGTGAAAGTACCCGTGCTGGCGAACATCACAGAATTCGGCGATACGCCGCTGTTTACGACCGAGCAATTGGCCGGGGCCGGCATCGCGATTGCGTTGTATCCACTGAGTGCACATCGCGCGATGGCGAAAGCGGCAGAGCTGGTGTTCAAGGCTTTGTTAGCAGAGCCGAATCAAGCGTCCGTATTACCGCTGATGCAGACGCGTGCTGAACTCTACGACTACCTGAACTATCACTCATTCGAATCGAAGCTGGACCAACTCTTTGCCGAGAATCAAGGCAAGGGCGCATAACACACTCAAAAGAAGCACTAGGGGAGAGGTTTACCATGGCTGAAGGCAAAAAACTCGAAGGCGCGGGCCTGCGCGGACAAATCGCTGGGCAAACGGCGTTGTGCACAGTAGGTAAAAGCAATGCAGGATTGACCTACCGCGGTTACGGGATCGAGACGCTCGCCGAGCATGCCAAATTCGAAGAAGTGGCCTATATGCTGCAGTATGGCGCGCTACCGAATCGCGCGCAGTTGTCCGCCTATGTCGCGCGCTTACAAGGCATGCGCGGCTTACCAGCCGCGCTCAAAACGGTGTTGGAACAGATCCCCGCCAGTGCCCACCCGATGGACGTGCTGCGTACCGGCTGCTCGATGCTCGGCAATCTGGAAACCGAACAGAGCTTTGCCGAACAGGATAAACACATCGAACGAATGGTGTCGGTGTTGCCATCAATCCTGCTCTACTGGTATCGCTATAGCCATCAGGGGGTGCGCATCGACACCGTCACTGATGATGACTCCGTGGCCGGTCATTTTCTGCACCTGCTGCTCGGGAAGAAGCCCAACGCATTACACACCCAGGTCTTGAATGTGTCGCTCATCCTCTATGCTGAGCACGAGTTCAACGCCTCTACATTTACTGCGCGGGTATGCGCCTCAACGTTGTCGGATATTCATTCCTGTGTCACGGCCGCGATTGGCTCGCTGCGTGGACCACTCCATGGGGGCGCTAACGAAGCGGCGATGGAACTGATCGAGAAATTCAAGAACCCCGACGATGCCGAGCAAGGGCTGCTGGGCATGCTCGCCCGCAAAGACAAGATCATGGGCTTTGGACACGCGATTTATAGTACCCACGATCCGCGCAACGCCGTCATCAAAAAATGGGCCGAGAAACTTGGCCAGGACGTCGGCGATAAAGTGCTCTATCCGGTGTCCGTGCGGGTGGACGAAATCATGTGGCGCGAAAAGAAATTATTCCCCAATGCGGATTTCTATCACGCCTCGGCTTATCACTTCATGGGGATCCCGACCAAGTTATTCACGCCGATTTTTGTGTGTTCGCGGGTCACCGGATGGACCGCTCATGTGATGGAGCAGCGCGCCAACAACCGCATCATTCGTCCGAGCGCGGAATACACCGGACCTGATTCTGCAGAGTGGGTGGCGATCGAGAAGCGGGCCTGAAGTTCTCGCAATAAATGGATGGAACTCCCGGTCTAACCGCACGCCTGGTACAACAGGCGCTGACGCTACGCTATGAAGATTTACCGGCCCGCGCACGCACCTTGGCGATTCAATGCATCACCGACTGGTTAGCGGTGACCATTGGTGGCCACCGCGATCCGTTAGTGCAACATCTACTCGCCGATTTGCTGGAGCAGGGCGGGGCGCCGCAGGCCACGCTCTGCGGTAGCGCATTGCGTTTGCCGGTTTACCAAGCCGCGCTGCTGAATGGCACGGCCTCACACGCACTCGATTACGACGACGTGAATTACGCGCTCTCCGGGCATCCCACAGTGCCCGTGATGCCAGCCTTGTTTGCACTCGCTGAGCAGCGCGGCCTTGAAGGCGATGCGTTAATTGCCGCCTTTGTCGCCGGTTATGAGTTTGAGTGTCGGGTGGGATTGCTGGTGGCGCCAGGACACTATGCGCGCGGTTTTCACGCCACCGCGACTGTAGGTGCCCTCGGCGCGGCGCTGGCCTGCGCACATTTACTGCGCCTCTCGCCACTGCAGGCAACGTATGCCGTGGGGATTGCGGCCACCCAGGCAGCCGGCTTGAAATCCCTGTTCGGTTCTGACTGCAAACCGCTGCATGCGGGAAATGCCGCGCGCATAGGTGCGCAGGCGGCGAACCTCGCCGCCCGCGGGTTTGTTAGCCGTCTCGATAGCCTGGAATGCAGCCAGGGTTTTGCGGCCACGCACAGCCAGGATTTCAACCTCGACGCCGCGTTAGCGACGCCAAGCGATGGCCTTCATCTGTATGCGAATCTCTTCAAATACCACGCCGCGTGTTTTGAGACGCACGCCACCATCGAATGTTGTCGCGAGCTACGTCAACGGCACGCCTTAGCGCCAGCCGATATTCGGCGGGTTGCCATTCACGTGAATCCGTACTGTGATCAAATCTGCAATATCGCGAACCCGCAAACGGGACTCGCGGCGAAATTCAGTTTGCGCCAGACCGCCACCTTCGCGCTGGCGGGTCGGGACACCGCTGATCCGGCAACTTTTACCGACGATTTTCTTCAGCAAACCGCGCTGACCACGCTGCGCGAAAAAATCGTGATTGAGCTCGACGCGACAGTGCCCGCCTCCCACGCGATAGTGCGGGTTGAGTGCAATGGAGGCGATACCTTCGAAAATCGATTTGACGCGAGTCGGCCGCTGCGGGATCTCACCGTGCAAGGCAATCGGCTACGGGACAAAGCCAGGGCTCTGCTTGCGCCGACCATGATGAACGCGCAGCTCCAGTCCCTCTTTGAGACCCTCGAAAAATTTGCACAGCCGGGCAGTTTCCGCGCCGTGCTAAAGATCATCGCGACGGCGGCAGTTTTACATCAATCGGCGTAAAGCCATCTCGATTCGGCATTTTCAGCGCGGCGATTGATTCCGCGTCTGCCACAAAATCCGCGCGCACAATGCTGTTTAGCTGCAGCAAGTACGCAACGAGTGCGTAGACCTCTGCATTTTTTAATGACCACGGTGCATTGAGTGGCATCGCGCGCCGAATAAAATCGAATAGGGTGGTCGCGTAGGGCCAGTACGTGCCGACGGTTTTATCCGGTTGCGCGACTATCAGGTCTGGATTTCCGCCCGCCAGTTCGCCACCAGAACCGCCGCGACCCTGGGTACCGTGGCAGGCAATGCAGCGCGCTACATAAAGTGCAGCGCCCGACGCGACTGTCCCCGTGCCTGGCGGTAGACCTTGACCGTCGGGGAATACGAGATTGTTGCGCGTGCTTAGCTCAGCCTCGCTTGCCAGAACCCCTAAGGCAGTCGGCGCCAGGCCCCGGTCCGGAAGATTTTGGGCGTTCAGCGAAAAACTCAAAACGTTAAGCAGGCAGAGTAGGGCACCGCACTGGCCACAGTTCATTCCCACGGTGCGTCCATCGGATCGCTCACTGGCGCAGTGGTCGCGGGGTCAGCCATCTCCGGGTAAACATGACGCACGGTGCCATCTCGCGCCACCGCCCAACTCACGATCGCGTGGTAGTGAAAGTATCCATGGCGCCCGCGTGCGGCCAGCAGTTCTGCGCGCGTAGGTTGGCGGTCACCGGTTTCATCGGTGGCCCGACTTTGCAAAATCGCAGCCTGTCCCTGCCAATCCCACGGGATCCGAAAGCGCGTGAACGCCTGGGCTAACACCGGCTCATTCAATTCGGCGTCAGCCCAACTGTGGCCACCGTCGGCCGACACTTCCACGCGCGTGATGCGACCACCCCCGGACCAGGCCAGGCCGCTTAACTCATATATCCCCCGAGCCGACAGCTGCATGCCCGCAGTGGGCGCAGTCAGCAGAGATTTCGTCGCCATCTGGAAAGTGAACATGCGCGCGCGACCATTCGGCTGCAATTCGGTGTAGCGCGACGTCTCGTTGCGAGCCATCACCGGCTCGGTGACCGCCTGCAGTGAGCGCAACCATTTCACGTGAGTCACGCCTTCCCAACCCGGCACAATCAACCGCAGCGGATAACCTTGCTCAGGGCGCAGCGGTTCGCCGTTTTGATACAGGGCAAGGAAACAGTCTTCCATCAGCTTGGCGCGCGGCAGGCTCAAGGTCATGCCAAAAGCATCGGCGCCTTCGGCGATTAACCAAGTCGCTTCAGGTTTGATTCCGGCCTCCGTCAGCAGCAATGACAATGGCACGCCGGTCCATTCAGAGCACGCAACCAAGCCATGGAAGTAGCCTGCGGGGGTTTGAATAGGCTGCGGATTCCAGCCGGCGTTACTGTTGCCGCCGCATTCAATGGTCAGGATGCGCGAGATCCGCGGATACCGCTTGAGCGCCAGGAGATCAAATTTAAGTGGCCGCTCGACCAAACCCTGAATCACTAAGGTATGCAGCGCCGGGTCGATCTGCGGGACACCGTTATGGTGACGTTCGAAATGCAGTCCGCTGGGCGTGATGGTGCCATCCAGTTCATGCAATGGCGTCCATGAAATCCCATTTTGTGGAATGTCTTCTGGTGCAGATATCCAGCGCACCAGGCCTGCCTCATGGGTGGCTGGCGTGCCGTAATTTCGGAACGGCGCGCCTGGATTGTGCATCCACGGTTCGCTGGGCGCTGCAGCCTGCGCGGTGGCTGATAATCCAGCAAGCCCCAACACTCGAAAGGATTTCTGCAGAAATAAACGCCGATCCAGTAAGCCGTTGCTGGCGCTTGATTTGGTCAGGTGGGCCTCTGAGTCAGCCACCATGGCTCATGAGACCGTGACTATTGAAATGCGCATAATGAGTATTATGTTAAATAGAAGAAATTTGCAGAGCATTAAAGGATGCCAAATTTGTGTAACCCCGTCATTCCAGCGAAAGCTGGAATCCATGGGCGTCTGAAAATTCGCATGGATTCCAGATAGCCGCTGCGCGGCTTCTGGAATGACGGGGCCTGAAGGATGCGGAATTTGCATAGCCCCGTCATTGAAGCGAAAGCATGGAATCCATGGGCGTCTGACAACTCGTATGGATTCCAGATAGCTGCCGCGTAGCTTCTGGAACGACGGCGCTTGGAGCCCGGAATTTTGATACGACGTGATTTTCATGTCCCGAGCAAATCCGCCTGCACCCAGCCTTGTTCGGAGAGCGAGACGTTCAAGTTGCGCAACCGACCATCGCTGATGCCATAGATCAATCCATGCACTGCCAGGGCCTGGCCCCGTGCCCAGGCATCATGCACAAAAGTGGTATTGGCCACATTGGTGACCTGCTGCATGACATTCAACTCGCACAGCCGGTCGATCCGGTCGTTGCCTGCGAGCTGGCTTAACTCGGCCATGCGCAGATCGGCGATCTCGCGAATAGGCCGCAGCCAGTTCGAGATCAAGCCGCGGGATTCAGTATCCAGCGCGGTCCGCACGCCACCACAGCCGTAGTGTCCGGTCACCATGATATGCCGCACCTTGAGCACCTCCACGGCGTACTGCAGGACGGATAAGCAGTTCATGTCCGAGTGCAGCACGAGATTTGCCACATTGCGATGAACGAAGACTTCGCCGGGCGCCAGCCCGATGATTTCGTTGGCCGGTACACGGCTGTCCGAGCATCCAATCCACAAAAACTCAGGCGCCTGTTGGTGGATCAGGCGTTTGAAAAACTCGGGATCGCGCTCGGTTTTATCGCCTGCCCAGGCGCGATTACTGGCGAACAGCCGCGCGAGTTCTTTGGCGTATTGGGCGGCTACTGCGTTTTCTGGACTCATCAGGTGATTCCTGCTGTTAGGGATGCCGCATGCTACCGAGCATTGGCCTGGGCGCCAATGTGAAATTAGAAATAGCGGCTTACCTGCAGTTGGAGGTAGTCGTCCCGGCTAATGAAGAAAAGCGGATCAGCCATTGACGCGGACCATACCACGCGTGTCTCTAATTCAATTTTCCAGCGTTCGCCAAACCGCCGACTGATCTCCAAATTAAAGAAGCGCCCTTCACCGTGCAAATCCGTCACCACGCCGGTGAGAAGCTGCGTGTCGTCGGCGTCGTTCACGGTCAGCCGCGCGCCGACAAATACATCGTGATTGAACGGTTGCGGCGCCGACTGCCCGCGATCATCCCCATGATATTCGGCAAGTAACCCTAAATCCCAGGCCGTGTTTATTATGCCGACCAGAGAGTATTCAAAGCCGCTGACCATGCGGAGGAAATCATCGCGCTGACCGCTACGCCGCAACGCTTCGAGCTTCAAGCTCCAATTGCCAACGGTATACAGCGCATCGAGTCCGGTTTGGTGAATTAACGCATAGTGCGGGGCGAGAATCAGACGCCCCGCTTCATTCACCTGTGCGCGCAATTCCGGTTCGCGGCTGGTCCCCCAGAAGTGATAGATCCCGAAATCCAGCGCCCCCAGTACCTGCGCATAGCGCACCGCGTAATCCACGTGCTTATTCTCGGCCGCGGATTCATAAGTAGCACTGCTGCTATCGACTCTTGGGGCACTCCGCAAGCGCCCCGATTGACCCGGGAAAGTTCGTTCGCGAAAACCCGGCAACACAAAAAAATCCAGCGTCCCCCAGGGGCGAATCAGCGCCAGATTCAACATCGGCTGACCGAGTTTGTCCTCGCCATCAATATTCTCGACGAGATCAGTCTGGTTGATCACATCAACCAGATGATTCGATTCCGCAACGCCCCAGAATACGCGCCGAATACCGGCGCGAAACTCCCAGGCTTGCTCCGCGCGGACCCAGGTGAGTTCGCGAATATCCCCATGCGTGCGTCGCGAGTCGCCCTGGTCCATACGCACAAACGGCGTGAATAAAAGACTGTCACGCGCGTCCTCAGTTTCGTAGTAAAACTCGGGCTGCGCAGACCACGCCCCATTCGCACCATGCTGATCTGCAAATCTCGCGTGCTCCCAGAATACGCGCGATTCGGCGGCGACCGAGCCCATCAGTTTGAAGTCACCGGCGGTGGCTGCGGTGGATACCAGCAAAAAGGCGAAGTTGAAGAAAAGCGTGTGTGCCCAACTCAGGAACTCAACCTGGGCAAAGCCACTTATACGGCGAAGATTTGGGATATCAGTGCGGTAAAAAATCAGGATGGATCCCGGATAAGCCCCCAGCTTTCGCTGGGGGCTTCGGCTGTGACCGCGCTTTCCGGGATGACGGAGTTTGAAGGATGCCGGTTTTGCATAACCCCGTCATCCCGGGCGTAGCCGCGTAAGCGGCGAAGACCCGGGATCCAGGGGCGAACGTCCACGATGAATCCCAGATATGCGTGGGGCACTTTCCTGGATGACGGGATTGAGAGGGCTAAGCGTCAAGCTAAATCCTCGTTGTACCTCCCCATTTGTGCCCCCCTACTTTGCGCCTTCCAGTTTCGCCAAGGTCGCCTTGGCCTCATCCAGTCCGCGATACTCTTGCGCACCTTCAATAGCCTGTTTCAGATTGTCCTTGGCGAGCACGTCGTTGCCGAGTGCGGAATACGCCATGCCTAAGTGATAGCGCATGATGCTCGCATCCGGTGCTGCCTGAACCGCCTTTTCCAACATTTCAGCGGCGGTCTGGTGATCCCCAATTTTATAGGCCACCCAACCGATGGTATCCAGATAAGCTGGCTGACTACGGTCCGTGATGCCGGCGACCAATTCCTTCGCGCGCGCCTTGCTCGCATCATCGGTCTTGTATTCGATGAGGAGCATCGCGAGATTATTAATCGCGAGATCCGATTTTGGATTTTCTTTCAGGACCTTTTCGTACTGCGCGATCGCCTCGTCGAGCTTGCCGGCTTTCTCAAAATAGGTTGCAAGACCAGTCACCAACAGCGCCGACCCCTTAGTGGCCTCGATCCCCTTCTCCATTGTTTTGATCGCAGCGTCT
>CAMATU010000029.1 GCA_945861225.1 Klebsiella pneumoniae | reverse complement strand
GCGGGCCATGATCGCAAGCTTCAGCGCCGTAGTGGGTCGCGGCCGTTTGTGCAGTGCCATCGTTCGTCTCCAGTAGTCTTAACTGGAGCGCTATTGTCCGCAGCTTAATCCTCAGCGAAAGTACGCTGCGGAGTTACCGGTTACTATCGACAAGCAGATCAGAGGAAGCCGACTTTGCGAGAGCACTGGCGAAAGCGATCTCAAGCAAGCCGAATCCTACCTCGCGAAATGCACGGAGGAGATGAGACAGGCTGTGGTCTATGGCATCCGGCCGAAACGGACGTTTCGGTTGGCGGCCACGAAATATCTGACCGAGAACCAGGATAAGCGACGGATCGCGGACACGGCACTCCATCTCAAGCAACTCGATCCGTTCATCGGATCGCTGGCGCTTGATGGGGTACATATGGGGTCCTTGCGGCCGTTCATTGAAGCGCGGCGACAGCAGGGTCGGAAGACCAAGAGCATCAATCTGGCACTTGGAGTGGCGCGGCATATTTTGAACCTCGCGGCCTCCGAATGGTTGGACGAGCGCAATCTGACGTGGCTGCAATCACCACCGAAGATCAAGCTGCTGCGGGTGGACGATGCGCGAGCGCCGTATCCACTGTCGTGGGCGGAGCAGACGCGGTTGTTCGCGGCGTTGCCGAAGCAACTGGCGCGGATGGCGCTCTTCAAGGTCAACGTGGGCCTGCGCGACAAGGAAGTCTGCTATCTCAAATGGGCGTGGGAAGTGCCGGTACCGGAGTTGAACACCAGTGTGTTCATCATTCCGAGTCAGCGGGTGAAGAACGGCGAGGAGCGTCTAGTGGTATTGAACCGGGTTGCAAAATCAGTGATCGAAAGCGTGCGCGATGAACATGCGGAATACGTGTTCACCTTGCGCGGGCGACCACTCACGATGATGGGCAATTCGGCATGGTACAGCGCACGCGTTCGCGTCGGTCTGCCGCAGGTCCGCGTGCATGATTTGAAGCACACCTTTGGTCGCCGACTTCGTGCGGCCGGTGTGAGCTTCGAAGATCGTCAGGACTTGCTAGGACACAAGTCGGGGCGCATCACCACGCACTACTTAGCGGCGGAATTGGAGAACTTAATTGAAGCTGCGAAAAACGTGTGTGCAGTGCAGTCCCGCAAAAGTCCCGCATTGGTTTTGTTGAAACAAAAAGCGGCGTCGGTGCTCGCCGTGAGTGCTTGAATTAACTTAAGTATTTGGCGCGCCCGGAGAGATTCGAACTCCCGACCCCCTGGTTCGTAGGCCGGGAGGCGCGCCAGGAACATTTATTTATCAACGACTTGCGACACCTGCCAGTGTGCTAATGAGCGTCAATGACACGAAAGTGAGTCGGAATATCGCGGTGCACTAGCACATTTTTGGGCACACCGTCTTGAGCTGACCAATCGTGCGGACCAAGCTGACCGTCCTCTATACTCGGTTTATCGATTGACGCGGAGCCCTGAACACATGAACACCAATTTTGACCGTATTACGGTGAATCCGGAAATCATGAACGGGCAGCCGTGCATCAGGGGAATGCGTTTGACGGTCAGGCGCGTGCTGGAGGCTGCCGCACTCTACCCGGATCGCGCGGAACTGAAGGCCGAATATCCGGAACTCGAAGATCAAGACATCGTGCAGGCACTGGAATTCGCCGCGCGGAATCTTGACGACCAAGTGCTTCCGGTTGCCGCTGCTTGACCAGAGTCCTGCTGGACCAGGGCGTCTCTCGTTCTGCCGTCGTGGCATTGCGTGCAGCGGGATGGGACGCCGCTCACGTACACGAATTCGGATATTCGAAACATAGCGATGCTTCGATCATCGAGCTTGCGCGCCAGGAACGACGGTGGATTTGTACGCTCGATGCCGATTTCCACACGCTATTAGCAGTCGCCGGAAGCCGCTCGCCATCAGTTGTCCGAATTCGGCAGGAAGGATTGAGGGGGCCTGAGCTGGCGGCAGTGCTTTTGACAAATTGGCCAGCTATCTCGTCTGCCATTAGCGAAGGCGCACTAATATCTATCACTCACCGCGCCCTGCGGATCCGTCGGTTACCGATCATTCCGGGACATACTCTAGCGTTCGACAAGTGATATTTGAGCCTGGCCGAAGACATGTTTGGCAATGATACTTTCCAGCCATCTAGGTACTCATGACGTACGCACCGCCGATATCACAGGCAGCAAAACGGAAGATGAATAGTGAAAAATAGGAGTTGGACGCTACTCAAGATCGCGATCTTGATCGCGGCTCTCTTATTCATCTTCTGGGCGGGACAAAAATATTCAGAATCTCGTGCCTTAGCAGTATTTCAGTCAGACCTACGAATTTGCTTAGGACCTGATAATCCGTCCGATAAACGGACGTTAAGAAGTTGTATCACTGAATTGCTAGTGAGAACAAAAGAGCCTTGGTACATCTGGGACTAGTAGGAATGAACTGACCCAGATCGGAGAAAATCGAAAATAAAGCGCTGACAGAGTTGAAGAAGCCAGCGTAATTTATTCTTAGCCAGACCCCGACCTTTATTCCTTTAGCAAATACGCTCTCTTTGACTCGCCGGGTAGCGTGGATCCATCCGGACCAGGCGAAAGCGAAGAAGCCGATCGGGGTGCCGTTGAACAACGACGCGGTACTCGTGTTGAGGCGCGAAGTCGGTAAGCACCCGACGCGCGTCTTCACCTACCTGGGTCGGCCGATCGATACGGCGAATACGCGCGCCTGGCGCGTTGCGTTGAAGCAGGTGGGTATCGAAGCGTTTCGATGGCACGACCTGCGTCATACCTGGGCCTCGTGGCATGTGCAGAACGGAACCCCGTTGCACGTACTGCAAGAACTAGGTGGATGGGCCTGTTTCTCGATGGTTCAGCGTTACGCGCACTTGTCGGCGGAGCACCTAGCGGAGTACGCAGGCAACGTGTCTAAAATTCGTGCTGTGACTAGCACACTTTTGGGCACACCAGCGGAAGATGAGGAAAATGCAGTGAGCGAAAATCTTGCTAACTGCTTGAGCTAAACGAGGAAATTTGGCGCGCCCGGAGAGATTCGAACTCCCGACCCCCTGGTTCGTAGCCAGGTACTCTATCCAACTGAGCTACGGGCGCATGCGAGGGGGTGGATTATCGGGACCGGGTGGGAGGGTGTCAAATGCGCTCACTGGCTGCGGCCGCGCCATTGTCACTGCGGCTGGCGCGAATTGGTTGATGGCGCCCCGCTTTGTACCCACGGTAGACTCACGCTCATGATTAATACGAAGGGCCGCAGGCATGTTGAAACAAATTGATATCAACTGCGATATGGGCGAGAGCTTCGGCAATTGGCAGATGGGTGACGATGCCGGGATGATGCCCTACATCACCACCGCCAATGTGGCGTGTGGTTTTCACGCCAGTGATCCGGTGACGATGCTGGGCACGGTGAAGCTTGCCAAGCAGCACGAGATCCTGGTGGGCGCACATCCCGGTCTGCCCGACTTGCTGGGGTTTGGCCGCCGCGCGATGAGCATCACACCTGAAGACGCTTACGCTTATGTGGTCTACCAGGTCGGCGCGCTGCAGGCGTCACTTGCTACCCAGGGCATGCGCTTGCATCACATCAAACCGCATGGTGCCTTTTACTCGGTCCTGAAGGCGCAGATTGAACTCGCGGAGGCCGTGGCCGAAGCGATTGAGAAACTCTCCGATACCCCACTGCTCTATTGGCCGGCGCCGACCAGCGCGGCGCTGCCCACCGCTTGCAAGAAGCGCGGGATTCGGGTGGTGGGCGAAATTTATCCTGATCTGCATTATGCCGCCGACGGCTCCTTGGTGATTCAACGCCAGAAACACTCGACTGATGTCAGTTTTGCCTGTTCACAGGTGCAACGTTTCGTCGAATCCGGCCATGTCGAAGCAATGGATGGCTCGCTAGTGGCGCTGGACGCTGAGAGCCTTTGTATTCACGGCGACGGTCCGAATTCGGTAGAAGTCGCGCAGGCAATCCAGAAGACCTTGCAGCGAATCGGTTGCCAAATCCAACCCGTGCGGAATTGAGCACACAAGTCGAGGGTATTCGCATGAAATTCGGTTTGTTGTTTACGTTCCAGCTCCCACCCGGTTGCGGGATCCCCTGGAGTGCGCCGTACCAGGACATGTTGCATTGCCTGCCGCGTGCGGAAGCGCTCGGCTATCACTCAATGTATCTCGCCACCCATCACGCGAAGACGGATGGCTTGTGCCCCGGTCCGCTGCCCACGTTGGGCGCTGCAGCGGCAGTCACGAAGACCATGAAGATCGGCACCGCAGTGATGCTGGTGCCAATGTACGCCCCGCTGAAACTCGCCGAAGATATTGCAGTGCTCGACAACATCAGCGAAGGCCGTTTCATTTTTGGAGTCGCGCCTGGCTATGTGGCGGAGGAGTTCGCCGCCCACTGCATCCCCCGCGAGGAGCGTGTGGGGCGTTTCGAAGAAGCGCTCGATCTCATGATCACGGCCTGGACCAACGACGAGTTCGAATTCCAGGGCAAATACTATCGCGTGCCGCACACCGTAATGACGCCGAAGCCTGTGCAGAAACCGTATCCCGAGATTTGGTATGGGGTATCGGCCAAGTCTTCGTTGAAGCGCGCGGCCAAACGCCACGCGATTCAGATCATGTCACCACGCCACGGCATCGCTGAGCTGCAAGCGCACTACGCGCCCTACGAAGCGGCGGCCAAGGAATTTGGCTGGACGATTCCAGCGCGCCCAATCATCCGCCAGGTGTTCGTCGCACCGACCAAGCAAAAGGCAGAGGCGCTGGCCGCGCCGGCCATCGAACATTTGTATCGTGAGGTGTATGGGAAGGCATCTGCCGCCGGCGAGCGCGCGTTGCGCAACGATGATGGCAGTACTATCACGGACCACCAGCAAGTAAGCTTTGATACCTTCAAAGCGCGCTATATCGTTGGCACGCCGGAATTCGCAATCAACGAAATCACCAAGTATCGTGACGCCCTTGGCTGCACGGAGATGGTGTGCTGGATGCATATGCCAGGGATTCGCGGTGCAGACGCGATGACCTCCGTGGATCTATTTGCGCGAGAAGTGATGCCTGTTTTCCAGGCTAAATCTTGAATCGATATTAATCTGGAGCAATAAAGAATGGATCTGTTACAAACACTGCTCCAAGCTCAGGGGGGGCAATTGGTAGGACAGCTCGCAGGAAAATTTGGCCTCAATCAGGCGCAGGCCGGGGCCGCCTTGCAGCAATTGGTCCCGCTGCTCGCAGGCGGCGTAAAGCGCAACATGGGTCAAGCGGGTGGTCTGGAAAGCCTCCTCGGCGCCTTGCAAAACAGTAACCATGGACGGTATCTGGAAGATCCGGCGCAGGTAGATCAAGCAGCGACCGTCGCCGATGGCAACTCAATCCTCGGTCATTTATTGGGCAGCAAGGAAGCCAGTCGCCAGGTCGCCGGGCATGCCGCCAGCAATACCGGCATCGATTCTGGCATCCTGCAAAAAATGCTGCCGATCGTCGCCACCATGGTGATGGGTGCCGTGAGTAAGCGGGCATCTGCCGGTGGCTTGGGCAGTCAGCTATTGAGCGGCGGCACCGCGCAGCAATCACCGCTGGGCGGACTGCTGACTTCCTTCCTGGATGCGAACAAAGACGGCAGCGTAGTCGATGACGTACTTGGAATGATTTTCAAGCGCTAAGCAATGAGTGGTTCGCTGCGCGTCACGGGGCCACCAGTTTCCCAGTCACTCTACAGAAAGTCTCTTCACCGATGAACCGGCGACTGATGGTAACGCTGCTGATGACGCTCGCCACGCGACCCGTGATGGCCGAGAACGCCTCATTCGTAATCCCTTTCGGCAGCGAACCGGGTGCGCCGCTGGCGCATGCGTACGACTATGGCGTGGTGCCGAACACGGAAACCTACACGATGCGGGTGCCCAGTGTGGACCCTGAAATGCTCGCAATCGTGGCCGACATTGAACTCACGATCACTGCTGCGACCAAAATCGTGCAGCGCGCTTACGCGGCACGCGCATATCGGGCGTATGGAGAATGCACGCAGGCGCAAGATATTCTCCGTACAAAATTACAGAAAGCACTGCCGCAGCCTTATTCAGGGGTGAGCGAAGCGTGGCAATTTCAATCTGCTGACGGCAGAGTCGTTGGCGGCACGTACTGCCAGCAGGCACGCCATCTACCGTTCCCAATTTTGATCCTGGAACTGACCGTCGCACCAACTCCCTAAGCGTTGACGGCCGCAGTGACTACCAGCCTGCTCATGGTTGCGCATCAATCCGGCAAGCCCAACACCGCCTTGGCGACAATATTGCGCTGGATTTCGTTACTGCCGCCGTAAATTGTCGCTGGCCGGGCGGCGTAGAACAGACTCAACACATCGACTTCGTGTTCATCACCCAGCGCCAGCTTGCCAAGTGCAGCACCTGCACTGCCCACGCTCTCAATGAGTAATTCGGAGAGTCGCGCGAATGTTTCCGTCGCAAAAATCTTCAACAGGGAAACCTCCGCACCCAGCGCTTCACCGCGCTTAACTTGCGCGGCGAAGCGACCATAAAAAGTTTCGAGATCGAGCACGTCGCATTTAAGCCGGGTGTAACGATCACGGAAGGCGGGGTCGGTGAACAGTCCGCAATGGCGCGCAACCTCGGTGAGCCGCTGCAGCGCGTATTGCGACTGCTTTGGACTGCCGAGAAAAATGCGCTCAAAACTTAGCAGCGCTTTGGCGATCGTCCAGCCCTGATTGAGCGCACCAACCACGTTGTCACGCGGCACTTTCACGTTATCCAGAAACACTTCGCAGAACTCTTCATGACCCGCAAGATTGCGAATCGGGCGCACCGTGATGCCAGGCGTTTGCATATCCACCAACAAAAAACTTATGCCGGCCTGCTTCTTCGCGTCTTTGGCGGTGCGCGCGAGCAGAAACATATGCGTTGCGTCCTGCGCCAGGGTGGTCCAGGTTTTCTGGCCATTGACTACGAAGTGATCGCCGTCAAGCACTGCCTCGGTGCGCAGACTCGCGAGATCTGATCCCGCATTAGGTTCCGAATATCCCTGACACCAAATGTGCTCACCGGCCAGGATTTTCGGCAGATAGTAGGCGCGCTGCTCGGCACTGCCGTGCTTGATCAGCAACGGGCCAACCATCACGATTCCCATGTCCGGTGTACGCGCCACACCCCACCGTTCCTGCTCCTCAATAAAAATGAGCAGTTTGCTCGGCGTCAGCCCCATCCCGCCGAATTCGCGTGACCAGGCTGGCGCCAGCCAGCCGCGTGCGCTGAGTTGGTGGTACCAGGATTTCACTTCGTGCCAGCGCAGTCGGCGCGACGAATAACGCAGTGCAGACGGAAACTCGGTCTCAAACCACGCACCCACGAGCTTGCGGAACTCCTCATCACTCAAGGCATTCCAGTCCGCATCTGCAGGTTCCGCGACCTGCGTCGCGACGAGTTCGGGACGCAGGATCGTGCGGCCGGCAGCCAATTCGGCGATGCGCCTGCAATGCCAGGTGGCATTGCCAAAACTGGCCGCACACACCAGGGCACGATTCACGAACAGACCGATATTACATTCGTCGGTAAACCCGATCGCACCGTGCAGCTGGATCGCTTCGCGCACCAGCATGAGTCCTGCTTCGCTCGCACGATATTTCGCCCGACTCACGAGCAAAGCTTGTTCACGCGGATCAACATCGCCTGCTGGGTATCGCTGCACCACTTCATTAAGGGTTGCCTGCGCCAAATCTCGCTGCAAGGCCATATCGACCATGCGATGCTGCAAGGCTTGGAAGCTGCCGATAGCGCGCCCAAATTGCTGTCGCGCATGCAAGTAATTCAAGGTAATGTCGAAACACGCCGTCATCAGTCCGCACAGATAAGCGGCAGTCAGTAACGCGCCTTCATCGAGGGCGCTCGCCAGCGCTGCTGCGGTCGCTGCGCCCTGGCCGAGCAGAGCCGCGTCACTCACCTCCACGCCTTGCAGTTTGACGGTCGCCTGCGCCGTCCCGTCCGCGAGTGGTTGCGCGATGATCTCCACGCCGCGCGTCCCATGCGGCACCCAGAACATCGCGTGAAACCCTTCGAGCACGGCGTTAACCAGCATGCCGCTGGCGGAATCCGCGAATGGCACGCAATACTTGCAGCCCTGCAACCGATAACCGCCCGCGATTTTCTCGGCGCGTGTGTGCAGCTCGTCGCTCGCCGGCTCCATGGGATGTTCCTGCCACGCGACGACTGGCAAGCACGTGCCGTTCCCAATCCCGACCAGCAGTCGGGTAACTTCTGCTTGCACCGGAAGGTGCGCGAGCAGACACGCGCTCACGCCGGCGATTTCGAGCACGGGCTCAGGTGCCGCGACTCGCCCGAGTTCGCCGCAGACGGTCGCCAGCGCCGCAACTCCGAGACCAAGTCCGTCGGCACTTTCCGGGACCCGGATTGCGGTCCAACCAAGTTCCACCATTTGCGACCAAAGCGCGCGGTCGAAACCTCCCGCCATGCCGCGTACGGCTCGCAAGCGCGACAAAGCCGCGTCTTTATCACACAGCGCGCGCGCGCTCGCCGCGAGCAAAGCAAGGTCGTCGGCCTGCGTAGGGGTATCAGTAGAGTTCATAAATGCGCCTTCTTCGCTAGCGCGCAACAGGGCGTAAACGCCTAGCCAAATTCGCGATCTTGTCGAGCACTAGCAGAACTTCATCACGGGTGCCGGATGGCAGGCCGAAAATGAAATCGGTATAGCCTTCGCCCAGGCGCTCCCGTGCCGTCGCTTCATCGAGTGGTGGATAGAACAAAGCCATGGTGATGTCCTCGGCCGGGCGCCCGATCCGTGCGCAGGCGTCTTTGATCAATTGCGCGTTGCCATCACCCGTACGACCGACGATCGGCATCCACCCATCGGCGTATTCCGCCACGCGATCAGGAATCCACTTCGAATTGGAGCCGAGCCACACCGGCGGTCCGTTCGGCTGCACGGGCTTAGGGTACGACCACATCGCATCGAACGTCACATAGTTGCCATGGAACTGCGGTTCATCCTGCCGCCAGATCCGTTTCATGGCCAACACTCGCTCACGCAGAATCGGCCACCGTTGTTTATAGGGCGTGCCGTGATTTTCCATTTCTTCTGCGTTCCAACCGGCGCCAATGCCGAGGATAACCCGCCCATTTGATACGCGATCAAGGGAGGCTACCGTTTTGGCCAGCACGATCGGATCATGCTCCGTGATGAGACAAACGCCCGTGCCTAAGCGGATCCGAGAGGTGACTGCGGCCGCCACCGCCAGCGCAATGAAGGGATCGTAGGTGCGTCGATAATGATCCGGGATTTCGCCACCGGGCAAAAACGGCGAGCGCGAAGAAATCGGCATATGGGTGTGTTCGGGAAAGAAGAGACCATCGAGATCTCTTTCTTCTACGGCGCGCGCGACAGCGTCAGGAGAAATGGAATGGTCGGTCGGAAAGATGCAAACGTGTGCGCGAAACATCTCTAACCTCGAAGTGTGTGAATGGCTGGCATGTTACCTCATCAAAAGTACTGATGATGTGCTGGCCTAGGCTATTCGATCGTCATCACCCCGAAACCCGCAACCCACGCTGGAATCGCGCGGTACAGGCGGAGCCGCGCCGCCGTACCTGGTGTGACACTCATCGCGGCCGCAGTGGCGATCCAACTGCGGATCTCGTGCCCGCCACAGCCGCCGGCAGCCGTGATGCCTTCATCATCCAGTGCCGCGAGGCCTGCAAAATCGCGGGCCATCAGCAGTGCAAGGATGTGTTGATCCCAGACGGGATTAAGCGCGGTGGCGCGACTTTCGCCTCGCGTTTGTCGCAGGCCTTCGTTAATCACATTGGCCTGTCGTGCGGCGCGCGCCTCGGGGGCCAGTGGCCCTCCGGCAATGATGCGCTCGCGCACCGCAGGTGGCGCGGTCACTAATACGGGCATCGGTGGGTCGTGCGACAAGCCACCACTGCCGACGATCAGCACACGCTTGTGCAGCGTCTGCACGAACCCGCCAACCGCCTGCCCAAGCGCGACCACGCGCGCCAACGGTGGCAGTGGCGGCGCCGCACAATTAATAAAAATCGGCAGGATGGGCGGTAAATCTGGCCAGTCGAAAGTCATCTGCAAGGTCTGCGTTAGACCGTGATCGATCTCCATGCGATACGAGATCGCCGCATCAACCCCCGTTTGGTGAAGATGATGCACACAGGCCTCCGCCTCTGCACTCGCGACCGGCAAAGCGCCGGACGGAGTGTTCCAATCACCCACCGAATCCGCAGCTGCCCCGACGCAGAAGCTCGGCATCAAGCGATAGAAGAACCCATTGAAATGATCCGGCCCGAAGACCACCACCAATTCCGGTGCGAAGGCGCGGATCCTGGCTTTCACTTCCGTGAAACAGCGCGCGACTTCGGCGCGCGCCTCCTCCCCCGGATCATGGTAATCCTTCAACGGAGTATGTGACGCGCACAGCGCAATGACTGACACGACCTCAGCCCTTCAGGAAGCGCAGGTGCAGGGCATTGAAGGTCTCTGGGTCTTCGAATTGCGGCCAATGCCCGCAACCGGTCATCAACGCAAACTGTGCCTGCGGAATCAGGCTCGTGATCCGCTCACCGACTTCGACTGCGGCGGTGGGATCTTTGTCCGTCCAGATCACCAAGGTCTGCGCTTTGATCGCGCGCCATTCAGCGTCGGTTAGATTATTGCGCAGACGGATCGCGGGCTCTTGCAGACACAGAATGTGCGGCATCGCCTCCAACATACCAGGCGCTTGGTAGATCGCCTGGCGGCAGGCGATCAGATCGTCGGTGACCGTCGCCGGATCTGCCATCAACCATTCCAAGCGTGCTTTCACGGTGTCCCAGGTCGGGGTGACCACGGCCGCCATCGTCAGAGTCTTGATTCGCTGCATCACTTCCGGGTTCATCGTTGCGCCGCCAGTCGTGTTCAACACGATCTGGCTGACTCTTTCCGGATACTTAAGCGCAAAGCGTGCCGCGACCCAGCCGCCCAATGACTCGCCTGAAAGTCGGATTGTGTGGAAGCCGAGGGTGTCCATCACCGCCCGCACATGCTCAACATACACGTCAATCTCATACGGAAATGAGGGCTTGTCACTATAGCCATGGCCGACAAGGTCGATGGCATAGGTGTCGAAGTGCGCGCCATGCGCCAACAGGTTACGCGAATAACATTCGGCATGACCGCCCGTGCCGTGCAAGAGAATTAACGGCGGCTGTCCCTGCCGGCCCGCATGCAAATACCGCGTGCGATACCCACCTGCCGTGAGATAGCCCTGAGCGAATTCTCCGCCACGCAGATCATTCCAGAAGCTGTGCTTCATAAGCCCTCCAGGAATCTGTTCAGATGCTCGACGTAATACTGCTTGCGGCCGTATTCGCGCTGAATTCCCGCTAATAGCGCGCTGCGTTCGCCGGCGTAATTCATTTCGTAGAGTGCGTGTCGCGCGCCGAATTCGCTCCCGCAAAGGTCCCATGCGAGTTTAAATATTTTGGCTTTTTCGAAACCGGAAACACCCGCGCCCCGCAGCGACTGTTCAAGTACATCACCAATGGGGGAAGAGAATTCGGAGAGGCTGACAGGGAGTTGAATGAGTCCACCACCGCCGGCGCGTCGAAGCATGTCGAGCAACTTCGGGTAGTACACCGGACCTAAAGCGCGCCCCGCTTGGAGTGCGAATAGGTCCGGGTACATGACATCATTTTCGGGATCGACGGTCGCTTGCTCTTCGGCCGAGCGCGTGGTGCTGCGGATGACCTCGACGCAAGCGACCGCCTCTCCCAACATCTCCATCATATCGCTCTTTTGGGCAGAACCGGAAATTTCTGTCATGCGAAGGATCAAAGCATAGAGAAATCCGAGCTTCGCCTCGAGTCGTGCATTCGTTTGATGCGCGGTCATCTCGCGCATCCGAGAGTCTTTATACATGCGATTGAGGAGATGAATATCTTCATGTAAGAACACGCGCTCCCATGGCACGAGTACATGATCGAATACCACCGTCGCATCAAGCTCATCGAACTGCGACGACAGCGGATGGTCGGCACGCTGTCCGTCCAATGTTGCAAACGACGGACGGCACAGCGTCTTCAATCCCTTGGTGTTCATCGGAATTGCGAACACATTGGCATAGGCCTCTTCGCCGGCGACAAAGGTCGGTGGAAAAGGCCACACCAGCAACTCGTCCGCATACGGTGCCGCGGTCGCAATGCGCTTTATGCCGTGCACGATCAGCCCATCTTTCGTGCGCTCGATTATGTTTAGCGGGGTAGTGGGATCGTCCTGCTGATGGCGCGCCTTGCCTTTCTCCAACTGTGGATCAAGTAAGGCGTGGGTCAGAAATAAATCTTTTGAAGCGACATAGCGGTAGTAGGTTTTTATCGCATCCGCGCGCGCCGGCGCGCACTCCGCAAAAAAACTCTGCTTGGCGGCCAACGCCATGATCATCGAGTTCAGGAAGTCGGGGCTGCGCCCCATCATGCCGCAGGTGGCCTCAGCCCAGATGAGGTAGGCCTCGCGTTTCAGGCGCAGATGCTCGCGGGTGCGCGGGATTTCAAAAGGTCGCGCGATGCGCGCGCCAAACTCCGGGCAATCCACCGTGAGCACATCCCGAAACCGCGCGGCGTGCTGTAAATCGTAGAGCATGGCGGTCGAGCGCACGGCGGCCGCCATCGGCGGGAAGGTCGCTACATTCTCAACCCGCTTACCGGCGTACCACACTTCGCGCCCGTCATTGAGGCCGGCGAGAAATTCTTGACCGGTTCTTACCGCCATCAGGCGCACTCCCACAATTTAAAGATTAACTGCGAGGCGAATATTGAGCTCTTATATATTAGTATGTCAACATAGGATTCAGCGCGTTCTTAAGAGAGATTAGTGTGATGCCTCGTAGATCCCGAGTCATGAGTGAAGTGGCGACGCCGCGCGTGGCCGAGTCCTCCAATGCCCTCGCCCAAAATGCCTATGCGTTCCTGCTCGGCGAATTGCTTGAGGGGAAATTACAACCCAACGACTGGCTCTCAATTGTGGCAATTGCCGAACAACTCCAATGCAGTCGGGTGCCGGTGATGGATGCGATAAAGCGGCTGGCGCGCGAGGGGTTTGTCACCATTCAGCCGCAGGTCGGCTGCCGGGTCGCGGTACCGGAGCCCGCTGAGGTGCATGATTTCTTTAGTTTGTTCGCAGCCGTCGAAGGTTGCGTGGCACGGCTCGCCGCTGAACGCCGCACTACCGAGGATATCGTCGAATTCAAGCAAACCTGCCAGCAGATCGATCGCCTGCTGCGCGGCGCGGGTGGCCCCGCGGCGCATGACCCGGCGTATCGTCGGGCCAATGTGCTGTTTCATTCGCACATCCACCGCATCGCGCGCGCACCGAGCGCCTGCCAGATTGCGGCCAGTCTTTGGGACCGCAGCGACTTCTATATCAAAGTCGCGTTTGGCTCACTGTATTTCTCGCGCCGTGTGCGACAAGCGCATAACGCCATTTCGCGCGCATTGATTAACGGCGATCCCGTCGCCGCAGAGATGGCCGTCGAGGGGCATCTAAGGGCGGTGGGCGAAAGCGTCAGCCGGCACCTGGCCGAGCTCAACTAAAGGTGAGCTTGCTTGATGCGCCGCGCTGGATTATTCCAACGCCAGTCGATGGTAGTTTAGAAAATCAACGGCCGTATCGCGCGGCCGTTCAATCATCGGGCAATGCCCCATGTAGGGCATGATGCGCACCTCTGCGTTGGCAAGCAGTTGCTTCAAAACAGCGGCCCCGGAAACATCTAACACACGATCATCAGCCCCCCACACCAGGTACGTTGGAGTGGTAAGCCCGGACACTCTTTTTTCCAGGGTGATGGGCTCCGCGAACAGTTCCGTAAATATCTTGGCATTGAAATCGCGCTGACGCATAGAGCGTTGCCGCCAAACTCGGTTGAATTCCTCGGGCACGAACGGCGTCTTGCAGAACAACAGTCCCGCCAGGCGTTTGCCGGTTGCCTCTGAATCGACTAACAGCACGTTGTCGCCGCGCGCGAGCATGTTAAGAAGTTCACTTTGGGCTGCGCCGGCGACGCCGGCTGGTGCTAACAGCCACAGCGTTTGCACCTGCTCTGGTGCCCGCGCAGCATACATCGCCGCCAGATATCCCCCCATGGAATTGCCGCCCAAGTGGAACTTGGTGATGCCGAGCGCTGAGACGAACTTGGCGATCCGTTCAAGTTGATGATCAAGGTCGTAGCTCGCGGTGGAAATTCGCGAGCTTTCGCCGAACCCCGGGAGATCGGGCGCGATCACGCGAAAATGCGGCGTCAGGTATTTCGCAATTTGTGTCCAGTGATCCTTTTCAGCACCGAAGCCATGGAGTAACAGCAGCGGCTCGCCGCGGCCGCCTTCCAGATAGGGCACACGATGCTCATCAACCTGGAGCTCTTTGAGCACCAGCCCGGCTGCACGCCGCTGCATGCGCACCGCGAAATTGAACAGCTGTTCGGGAAACAGACGATACGCAGCGTAGGCCACGCCGGCGGCAATGATCAACTTACCCAACATAAAAAACTCCCAGCATTAACACCTGTGCCAAGTATAGGCATGCGCACACAAGCGCAGAAGCAGCAGGTGACCGCAAAGCGATTCCCGCGTTCACACAGCTGATGGGATTTCGGGCAACAGCAGGTGCGACGCATGTTGGGCCGAATTCAGAACCTGCTGTAGCGCTGGTACTAGCACGGTGGCTTCATGCGCCAGTTCGAATGTATTGGGATTACGGTCGTAACGCGGAAAATCACTCGAAGTTACCAGCACGCGCAACCGATGCCCCGCCTTGAATACCATTGCGGTTGACCACAAATCTACTTCGATTCTGAGCGTCTCGCCTGGCGTTACCGCCTGGCGCGTTCGACCATCACGGAAGGACACGCGCAACACCCCATCGCAAACATTAAAGCAACGCCCGTTGGGATGCACATCACAGAGCTTCACCATAAAGTCCGTGTCGCGGCCGCTGGTTGTGACATACAGCACCGCACGTACTTGACCGGTGACTTCAAGCGCTGATTCCAAGAGAGGCGAGGTGTAGTGCAATACATCGCGCCGGTTCATCAGTACGGACTGATCAACCGGTCCCGAGGGATATTGCGGAGGCAGCAAGGTCGTACCGCCGGCAGTCGGACAGGGATCGTTAGGATCATAAACATAGGCACGCGCGGGTGCGGCACGCTCCACCCGTTGGCGCGCTAAGCTGCCGTCGCCGTTCAAATACCAGGCGGTAGGTTGAGCGCGCGCCAATGGCCAATCCGCTTCATCGCGCCAACGATTGGCGCCCTGCACGAATAACTTCACGCGCGGCTCTTCGTCGATTCCATTGCGCTCCTCACGCAGCCAGCGTGCGAACCAACGCAGCTGCAGTTTGGTGAGGTCTTCTTTCAAATCAAGCAGCATCCCGTTCGCGCGAAAACCGAAATCCACTTGGCCAACCACATTCTGAAACATGCCGTGCGCCCACGGGCCGACCACGAGCTTGCTGCGCGCGCGGGCGAGATCCGAGCCAGCGTGATCTCGCATCGTTTGAAAGTGCTGAAGATCAGCCGCCAGTAAAAGGTCGTTCCAGCCAGCGATGATGAGACTCGGCGCGCTAACTTGCGCGTGCCGGCCCGTCATCACCAATTGGTTAGTCCACTCGTCGGGGACGGGATGGCGCAGGAATTCGTAGAAGAAGGGCAGGAAGGCGTCATCGTTAGGTCGGGTTGGTGCGAAATTCAGCAGCGGTAGCGAGCGCAACACTTGTTCAAAATTATCGATGTCGTCAATCAATTGCGTTAGCAGGGGGAAAAAGTCAGCCGGGTTCGGGCGTGCGCGAATTAGCGCCGCTGGGCCGATGGCACGCATCGCCCACATCGCCAAGGTACCGATGTTGAGCGCCCCATTGCGCCAGAAGTGATCGCGCCAAAAATCGTTCGGCGCGGTGGTCGGCGACAAGGCCTTGAGGGCAGGATGCCCGGACGCTGCGGCGAGCCAGGACGTGGCCCCCATGTAAGAGAGTCCATAGCAGCCGACTGCACCGCTCGAATAGGGTTGGCTGGCCGCCCACTCCAGGCTGTCATAGCCATCCTTTAGTTCGTGGCGATACGGAAAATAGGTCTCACCCTCGGAAGCCCAGCGGCCGCGAACGTCCTGAATCACTACTGCGAAACCCGCCGCGGCCGCTCTTATAGGATCTAGGGTCAGGGCCGTGATTGGCCATAACTCCTTGTTATACGGGGTTCTTTGTAACAAGACTGGATATTTTCCGGGGTTCGCGGGGCGGTACACATCGGCCCGCAGCCGAGTGCCGTCACGTAAGGGGACATCCACGTTTTTATCGACCGTCACCGACATACCGAACTCCTTAAAGGGAAAAGAATTAGAGATTTTGCTGCAATGCGATTGACATCCAACGAAAGGGTGTCTATAAATGACATCCGAATATTGCGGTGCAACATGCAACCGCATCACTGGTAAAGCCGATAATTCAATTTTCAAGAGGAGTCATGTTATGACGACCACGTCCACTACCAAAGAACCGCTGCTCAACCCTGAATCCATTGCGTCCTATTTCGACAAATTGGTCGAACGCCAGAACGAGATCAGCGCAGCCCTCAAAGAGAGTCAAGCCCGCACCCAGCGCATCGGCACCGAGCTGATGGATTCGTATCTTGCTGGTCAAACTGCGTTGCTCGAACTCACCAAAAAAATCGCCACCAAGCCACAAGACTATGCCGGTAACATTAAGGCAATGGTCGATGCGTCCACGGTGACTCAGGAACGTGCCATCTCACTCGCCAAACTCTGCTACAGCGAGCAGGCCGATGTCGTGAACGGAATGCGGAAATCATTCCAATCCACGTGCGGCGCCACCGGTGGCATGAATGAAGCCATCCAGAACCTTATGACCTTTTGGACCAAACAGCATTAAGCCACCGATCAGGGCATTGCCGCTCGTTACACGAGCGGCTACCTGAACGCCAAAGAAGAACTCAAAAAAGGCCCGACAGTCGATGATCCATGATCAACTTTCAGATTTGGAGGACGCCGATAATCCGTTCGCCCACGATCCTGCTGTCGAAGAGACCTTAACCCCGCTGTGGCGCGAGGCACGCTGGCCCATTGAATGGATGCGCCTGCGCATCAGCCCCGTTTTCTTCGGCTGCGGCGTACCACGTGGACATGGAGAACCTGTGATGTTAATCCCAGGCTTCATGGCGGGAGATGGGTTGATGCTTGAACTGCACCGCTGGTTAAAACGTATCGGCTACCGCTCTTACCTGTCCAATATAGTCTGGAACAACGATTGTCCGGACCGTACGGCCAAAATGCTGGCAACACGGCTGGAGCGAATTCGACGCGAACATGGCGTTAAGGTACGCGTGATCGGCCACAGCCTCGGCGGGATGCTGGCCAAGAGCTTGACTCAGGATCATCCAGAACTCATCGACCGCATTGTCACCCTGGGCTCGCCCTTTCGCTCGTTGGTCAAAGCACATCCGGCGGTAGTTGGAATCTGGGACCAATTGAAATCGACGCGCAGCAAACTCGTAGGCCGGAATCTTCATGCGTCCTGTGGTACCGGCCATTGCCTGTGCAATTTCGTGAAAAACCTGGCCCAACCGAAACCGCGCGAAGTACCGCAATTTTCGATCTACTCAAAGCAGGATGGAGTAGCGGACTGGAGCAGCTGCGTAGAAGAAGATCCCGCAGCGAACACTGAGGTGAGCTGCACGCACATAGGCATGGTTTATCACACAGAAGTCTACCGCGCGCTCGCAACACGACTTGCGCAACGCGTGAACACCTGAATTTCGGCGACGCATCCGACATAAATTGAAAAATTGGAGACAGTAATGGACGAAGATAAACTGAATCCCATGGCACTCTGGCGCGACTGGTTCGTGAAATCAGAAAAAGCCTGGAGCCAGGCACTCACTGAAACGATGGGCGATGAACGTTTTTCCAAGGGCATGGGGCGCTATATGCAAGAAGCATTGCATACGCATCGAATGTTCAGTGAAGGCATGAGTCAGTATCTGGCGAATTTGAATTTGCCCTCGCGCTCAGATGTGCTCGATATCAGTGATCGACTCGGGCAGATTGAGGATACGCTGGCGCTGATCCAAGTTGAACTTCGTGAGCAGCGAATCCAGATTTCGCGCGCGAGTTCGCCAACCCCAGGTGCACAAACTTCCGATAACCTCTCACCAGCACGCCCAACTCGCACCAAGCGACCAGCGAGCGAAACGCCGTAATGACGACTTCACCCAAGGCTGATTCCTCCACTCAGAAGCCCGGCTCCTCCCGCGAGACGGTCGATGAACGTGTCAAGAAAGTCATTGACCGCGCGCTCGCGCGCAACATTCCCGGCCTTGCCCTGCAACAGGCCAATCTCGACATTGAAGTCGGCCAGACACCCAAAGAGATCGTCTACGCGCGAGATTCGCTGCGGCTGTACCACTATCATCCGATGACGCCGGAAATCTATCGGATCCCGGTCCTGATTGTGATGTCGCCGGTTGCGCGCGGCTATATTTTGGATCTCACTAAAGGACAGAGCCTCATCGAATACCTGCTGCTGCAAGGTTACGATGTATATCTGATGGACTGGGTTGCGCCGCGCCGCGAGCATGCACATTTGGGTATGCGCGATTTTGCGTTATCGTTGATCGATGAGAGCATCGCGAAGGTGCAGGAAGACTCGGGCGAGCAGGATATTTCGGTAATTGGCTATTGCATGGGCGGACTTTTGGCCGCTATGAATGCGGCGATCCATCATGACGGTCCGATCTCAAACCTCGTGTGTTTTACCACTCCGGTGAATTCCGAAGGCATGGGGCTTTACAAAACTTGGGCCGAATCAGAGGCGTTCGATATTGATAAGGTGGTCGATCAACTCGGCATCATTCCGGGGGACATGATCAGTGCGTCAATTCAAGCCCTGCGTCCACTGCAAAAACGTGCGAATCAATTCCAGCTGCTGAACAATGTCGAGAACGACGCCTTCGTCAAGGCAAGCCTGCGTTTCGAACGTTGGGCCGCGGACCAGTTGCCGATTCCCGGCGAGCTCGCGCGCGACATGTTTCGGGATTTCCTACGCGACAACAAATTGGTGAAGAACCAGTACCGTCTGGGTGACAAACTCGTCGACCTCGGTAAAATCCGCGTACCATTTCTACACGTAGCAGCAGAGTACGACCACATTGTCCCGACGGCTGCGTCCAGCGACCTCATCAAAATGGTTGGCAGCCAGGACAAAAAAGAGATTGTGGTGCGCGGCGGGCATGTCAGTCTGGTGGCGGGTGGCAACGCGGTTTATCGTCTGTGGCCACAGCTGGATGCGTGGCTCAGCGAGCGTTCGATTTAAATTGATCAAACTGGAGAACCACCGCGATGGCCAATAGCACCACCAAAGTCCCCTCAGCAGCTGCGAGTGAGTATCCGCGTAAGTTCAAACTTGGCGAGAAATCGTACTCGCTTCGCCGCATGAGCGAAGCAGACGGCGCGCTGATTCAGCAGTTCGCGTTGAAGTTGCCCAAACATGATTTGCTCTTCATGCGTCGGGACATCTCCAAGAAAGAAGGAGTTGACCGCTGGATCGAGGCGATACGCCGCGGCGCAATGCACACCGTGCTATGCGAAGACGAGGGCGGAATCGCCGGCTATTCGTCGATCCATTTAACCGAACTGGACTGGTCGGCCCATGTGGGAGAATTGCGCGTCCAGATCGCGGAGCGCGCACGGGGGGGCGGCCTTGGCCGCTATTTAACCCGTGAAGCGTTCAACCTGGCGCTGTCGCTCAACGTTGAGAAAGTCGCGGCTCGCATGACTCCCGATCAAACCGGTGCACGCGCGCTTTTCCAGGAATTGGGCTTTCAACCCGAAGCTTTGCTGAAGGATGAAGTGCGGGATTCGAATGGCGAGTATCACGATCTCCTGATCATGGCCTGCAATGTCGAGACGTTTCTCGCTCAGCGTCACGCATTTGGCGTCACGCTGTAGGGGCTAATCCTCCGGCACGGCACTTCCAGATGACCCGCACTGAGGTGCGGGCACCCGCCAGAACCCGTTACCATCCGAGCCCTACCTTCATCGCTCGGAGCACCTCTTATGGAATTCGGGATCGCCCCCGCGCCAACCGGCGATGCCTGGCAGACCGTCCAACGAGCCGAGACCCATGGCTTCTCGCAAGCCTGGTTTTACGACACTCTACTGTTATTTGCGGACGTGCTCGTGGCCATGGTGGGCGCAGCGTTGCGGACCACCCGTAGCAAACTGGGCGCAGATCTTTGGGTTGCAAAATTGAGGATGAAACCTTCGCGCAAGTACCTACGTTACGCACTGGGGGCGGGCTCGGTACTGGTGCTGTTCGGCCCGTTCCCGGTGGCCGTTGCAACCGAAATCGCCCTCGCGCTCCCGCTTCCCTATCAACTTGTGCAAGAGGCTTTGGTGTCGCAGGTTTTTGTGGGGCCACAACACACCGCGCAGATGCTGGAAGGCAAGAACGCCTGTAATGTGCTGACCTTGTCAGAGGCGCGAATCGAGGGTGCGGCCAACAACACCTTGCGTGTTGTGACCAAAGTCACGTCACGCAGTGGAACGCCGCTGACCAAGGGGCGTTGCCTGCCGTTGTTCGAGTGGTCAGGTCTTCTGGAAGCGCATGAAACGCCCTACGTGATTCCTGGTCGCCTCGCGATTGGCTTTCGCGTCGTTGATTCAAATGTCCTCGGCAGCGATGGCGAACGCAGCGCCGTACCCGGCGTACTATGGGACTGGATCAAGCAGAATGTTCATCCGCGGCTCGAGAGTTTCTCCGTCGATCTCACGCCGTTACGCGATGCCACCCACGACGCTATCAGCGCCACTCTGCCAGAGGCCGCGCTCGCCGCGCTCGCTTCACTGACGACGAAACAGGTGATCGCGGCACCAAGTGCTCTTGAGATCCTGTTAGCCTTCGATATACCACCACCTCCCCGCGGGTGGACCGCACCCGCACCAGCCCCTGCGCTCAGCATCGAAGAACTCGAACGCTGGCGCCTGGCCTGGCAAACCTGGGACAGCTTCGCGACTTGGCTGATTAAGCAGGTAAGCGCGTCCTCCAGCATCACCCAACGGGACGCGCTGGCGGGAATACTGCTCGACGCGCGACACGATCTGGTGCATGCACTCACGCGCGACAGTGTGCAGGATCCCGTGCCGCAGTTGTTCTTGAGGACCTGGGATCGCTTACTGCCGTTGCTGACAGATCTCGGTAGAACGCTCGCGCCGCCAGACGCACTACGCTATCTCAGCTTCATCACCGCGGCAGAGGCACTCCACGCGATGAATGGAGTAGCGCCGCAGTTTGGCTTGCAGCTCGATCGCGACAGTCTGCGCCGCCTCGCACGCATTCTCCAACCTGCATTCAGCGAATCTGCGCTCGATTTTTCAGTGGAGATTGATCCAGAACTGCGCGCGCTCTTCGGCTTCACGCGCGACTTCGAAATCGCGCACGAAGACGTTGCGCCTTCCTGGTGGCAGTGGCTGATCGCGGAGGCCAGCGCGGCGGGGATCGAACCGGCACTGACGCAACGTTTAAATGGTTGGGTGCCGGCAGCGGCCGATCTCGATGCGTACTTGCGTGAGGTGTCACGATTGTTCGACCAAGTGGCAGCGACCGAAGTAAAACGCGGCAAAATCAAGCCGCGCTTTCTGCCCGTTTATCAGGCCTTGATACGCGCGACTGCGTGGCAGGAAACCTGCTGGCGACAGTACATCGTGAAGACCGGCCAAATCCAAACTATTCGCTCGGTCTCAGGCTCGGTCGGCATCATGCAGGTCAATACGCATGTGTGGCGCGGCATTTATGATCTCAACGGGCTCATACGCGACGTCGGCTACAACGCGCGCGCCGGCAATGAAATTCTCGTGCACTATCTGGTCGATTACGCCATCAAGCGCAAAGAGCACCAAACACCCGGCGGACTCGACAACCTCGCCCGCGCAACTTATGCCGTTTACAACGGGGGCCCCGGTCATCTCGCGCGGTACCGCAAAGCGTCGACCGAAGACTCTTTGCGCAAAATTGATGCCTCATTTCTGCAAAAATATCGCGCGATTCAGACCAAGGGCGCGCCTGCGATCAAACAGTGTTATGGGTTTTAAATGGTTCGGACGAGGGTATTCGGCGTGAATATCGCAAGGTGCGGGTGGCCGCTTGGATTACTCCTGGTGCTGGCAAATGCCGTTGCAGCCACTCCCGCCCTGCCGCTTGAGCTGCTCGGCGCAACGGTGGCGCCTGGCAGTATGCGCGCACTGAAACTGCGGGTCGGCGACTCTTTCGCCGGTGACGCGCTGGCCACCCCCGTGCTGGTGGCACATGGCACTGAGAGCGGCCCCACCGTTTGCTTAACGGCGGCCATTCACGGTGATGAACTGAACGGCATTGAAGTGGTGCGCAGAGTGCTGCATGAGATCAATCCCGCCGTACTTAAGGGCACCGTGATCGGGGTGCCGGTGGTAAACCTGCTCGGGTTCACGCAAGGCTCTCGGCATACGCCTGATCGGCGCGATTTGAATCGCTTTTTTCCTGGTCGACCGACTGGCAATTATGCCAATCGTCTCGCCCATCAGCTCTTCTCGCAGCTCATCGAACCCCATTGCACCTATCTCATCGATCTCCACACCGGTTCGTTCAAGCGCGCCAACCTGCCGCAACTCCGCGCCGATCTCACCAACCCCGCAGTGCGACGCCTCGCCGCGAGTTTTGGCACCACGCCGATTTTGCGCAAGCGCGGCAACGCGCGCATGTTGCGGCGGGTGGCCTCTGAGCGCGGCATTCCCAGTGTGAGTTTGGAATTCGGCGAGGCAACGACCGTGCAAACGAAGCACGTCGATGACGTGGTGGCGGGGTTGCGCGTGGCGCTCGGCCAGCTTGGGCTGCTGTCGCGGCTGCCGGCTCCGCAGTCACGGCAGTTGGTCTATGCGAGATCGTTCTGGATCCGCGCCCCGCAAGGTGGGGTGTTCATGAGTCGGAAGGCGCTTGGTGATTCGATCCTGAAGGGCGACATCCTCGGTACGATTGTGAATCCCCTGACCGACGCACGCCGCGAGATTACCGCCCCCGACGCTGGCCGGATCCTCGGCATGGCGAGCGATCAATTCGTACTGCCGGGCTACGGGGTGTATGACGTGGGGCGGCCAGTAGAAGCGGCGCCCGAAAAAGCGTCCAAGGTGCCTGGGCCAGGCACCTTGGAGTAGGTCTCACTAGGATGTCGTCTTTGTTGTTGTACCTTCAGATGCGCAAAGTCGAGTGCCGGTTCAACTCTTGAAACGCGGCGCCACTTCCTTCGCAAACAGGCTCATGCTGGCGCGGATGTGATGCGGCGCGAGCCCCGGTAAGGCTTGCGCAGTCACCAGATGCGTAACCCTACCCCGCGTGACGTAATCCGCAATCATCTCGCACGCATCTTTCGGGGTGCCGACAATCGCATCTTCACCGAAGAAGCTGAAGTGCTGCTGCTTGATCATCTCCTCTACCGAAGCGATTCCGCCGAGCGCTTGATCGTCGCCGGGCTTGTCGTTGGCTTCAGCAAACCATTTTGCATAGCAACTCGCCATGTAATGCAGCGGCTTGGCCGCCAGTTCCCACGCCTGCTCGCGACTCGGCGCGACATACACCGCGCGCAGCTGCGCGATGTTGAAGTCCACGGGGTTACGCCCGGCAGCGCGCAGCGCATCGTCGTATATCTTATCGAGCATGGTCGAACCGACTGCCTGGAAGTGGAAGCCCATCTTAGCGGCCCGTTCAATCGCCTTCGGCGCAATTGCGCCCAACCATAGCGGCGGATGCGGCCGTTGCAGCGCGGGTGGCACGATTTGAATGTTCTTTAACTGGCTGAATTTTCCGTTGTGGGTCACCGATTCGCCACTGAGCAGCCGTTGAATAATTGCAATGCCTTCCTGCAGACGCGCGCCGCGTTCGGTGTGCGAGATGCCCTGATCGGAAAACTCTTCGCGGCGATAGCCGAGACCAACGCCGAGTTCGAAGCGACCGTTGGAAATCAAATCCACCGTCGCCGTATCTTCTGCAATGCGCACTGGATTGTGCAGTGGCAACAGCACCAAGAAGGTCCCGATCCTGATCCGCGTGGTACGGGTGGCAATCGCGGCCGCAATGGGTAACAGAGACGGCGAATAACCGTCGTCAACGAAATGATGCTCGGTTAACCACGCATCGTCGTAGCCCATGGCTTCTGAATCGGCGATCAGATCCAGGTGAGAGCGGTAGAGGGATTCCCAGGGAACCCGGGCAAATTCAGGGTTGCGAAACGGCCACAGTACGCCAAAGCGTAGACTCATCGGGCTTCTCCTAGTGCTTGCTGCTTATTTTCCTATTTGGGCAACGCGCTGGGCACGTCGCCAAGCCAGAAGTTACACTCGCCGCTAATGTTCGGCAAGCCGCCCTCTCGCCCTAGCTGGCCCTACCTTTTGTGACACTTTGTTAATGCAGCGCAATATTCGGTTGTGCGACTGGAATACCGCGCTTCGCGCGCAACGATGGGACTAATAAGTGATAGCGATCCAGCAACGTTCGGTGCTTGGGAACTGTCCATGCTGAGTTACCGCCATGCGTACCACGCGGGCAATCATGCCGACGTGCTCAAGCACCTCGTGCTCACACAGATCTTTCAAGCCCTGCAACGCAAGCCAGCGGCCATGTGCTTTATCGATACCCATGCCGGCGCCGGTGCCTACGATCTGCACTCGCGCGAGGCGGGAAAGGTCGGTGAATTCCGTCATGGCATCGAGCGCGTGTGGCAACAACCTGAGCCCCCAGCTGCGCTCCAACCTTACCTGGAGGTTGTGCGTGCGATGAATTCGCGGTTGCGTGGCGAACTGCGCTACTACCCGGGTTCGCCCACCCTCGCGCGCCAGCTGTTGCGCCCGCAAGACCACATGGTGCTGATTGAGTTGCATCCCACCGATCACAAGCGGTTGAGTGAGACCTTTACGCCAGAGCCACATTGCCGCGTGGAGTTGGGGGATGGTTACACCTTGTTAAAAGCATTCGTGCCGCCCCGCGAAAAACGCGGCGTGGTGCTAATCGATCCTTCCTACGAACTGAAGACCGAGTATCGCGACGTCGTCGAGGCCCTCACCACTGCCTATGCCCGCTGGGCGACTGGCGTGTACGTGCTGTGGTACCCGCTGATTGCGCGCGAGCAGGCCGATAAGTTACTCAAACGCGTGATCGCGACCGGCATTCGCCGCGTGCTCGGTATCGAGTTCGCGCTGTCAGCGCCGATCACGGCGAGTGGTCTGTGGGGTTCTGGGCTGATCGTCGTGAATCCACCTTATCAGCTGGATACGGAGATCAATCAGGTAATACCGTGGCTGCGCCAAACCTTGCACGCAACATCTGACGCGGTCTGTGAAGCCCGCTGGCTGGTGCCCGAGTAATGCCGCGAGTCACATAGCGATCACGCGCGTCACTAACGCCTGCGCCTCCGCTTGAATCAAGCGCAGATGCGCTTCATCGCGGAAACTCTCTGCATAAATCTTGTACACATCCTCAGTGCCGGACGGCCGCGCCGCAAACCAACCCTGATCGGTAGTGACTTTAAGCCCGCCGATGTCGGCATGATTGCCAGCGGCGGTGGTCATGACATGCGTGATCGGATCACCTGCCAAATGAGAGGCAGTGATCGCGGCACCGGATAATTTCTTCAGGCGCGCTTTCTCGGCCGGTGTTGCTGGCGCGTCGATACGGTCATAACACGGGGCGCCAAATTCTGCGCTTAGCGCCGCGTAATGTTGCGCAGGATCGCGACCTGTCCGCGCGGTGATTTCGGCGGCCAGTAAGCCCAACAGCATCCCGTCCTTATCGGTAGTCCACGGCGAACCGTCCAAGCGCAGGAAGGTGGCGCCCGCGCTCTCTTCACCGCCGAATAAAAGCTCGCCGCGTTGTAGTCCTTCAACAAACCATTTGAAACCCACCGGGACTTCGTAAAGTGCGCGTCCGCGCTGGGCGACCACCCGATCAATCATGCTGCTGCTCACCAAGGTCTTGCCAATCCCAGCGGTGTGCGACCATTGCGGGCGATGCGCAAGCAGATAATCCACTGCCACTGCCAGATAATGATTCGGCGGCAGCAGCCCGGCGCTCCCGGTCACGATGCCATGGCGATCATGATCAGCATCACAGGCGAAGGCGACATCAAAGCGCGTACGCAACCCAATCAATCCCTGCATCACAAAACGCGAAGAAGGATCCATCCGTAACTGACCGTCCCAATCGCAAGTCAGAAAACGGAAGGTGGGATCGACTACGGGATTGACGATCTCCAGATCAAGCGCATAGCGCTCCGCGATTGCTGGCCAGTAATGAACACCGGCGCCACCCAGCGGATCCACTCCAAGCTTGAGTCCCGCCTGCTTAATCACCTTGAAATCTATCGCGGTGCCAAGATCATCCACATAGTGACGAAGGTAATCACGGCGTTGGGTGGTCGGGGCACACAGGGCGCGAGCCATGGTCCAGCGTCGGATCGCCGCTGGCGCGCGCAACAATGCGTTGGCACGCGCTTCAATCCAGGCTGTCTCCTCAGTCCCGGCCGGACCGCCATGCGGAGGGTTGTATTTGAAACCGCCATCCTGCGGCGGATTGTGGGAGGGTGTGATTAGAATTCCATCGGCGAGGCCGTGCTCACGATTGCGGTTGAAGGTCAGAATCGCGTGCGATATGACGGGTGTTGGCGTGTATTCGTCATGCATGGCGATATACACCGGCACCTCGTTGGCGGCCAAGACTTCGAGCGCGGTGGCGTGCGCGGGGGTCGAGAGCGCGTGCGTATCCATCCCCAAAAATAGCGGGCCACTAATTTTCTGCGCGCAGCGATAATCACAAATTGCCTGGGTGATGGCCAGAATATGTGCTTCGTTGAAAGCGCCTTGCAGCGCTGAACCGCGATGGCCTGAGGTGCCGAACGCCACCCTTTGCACGGAATTTTCCGGATCTGGAGTTTGCGTGTAATACGCAGTCACCAAGCGTGGAATATCGCTCAGCGCCTGCACATCTGGCAGGTGGCCGGCAGCGGGATGGGTTGTCATAATCAAGGCGACTCAAACTGTGTGAGATGCGCCCAAGCTTAACCTACCTCATGCGCCGCCCGCGTGCGCTGCACCTGAACTTTTTCATGCCACCATCAGATTCCGCCAAGAGTCGACCGCCTTCCAAAGAGTTGCACCATCTGCAATTGCTATGGCGTTACGTGCGCCCTTATCGCTGGCGGGTGGCCGGCGCAGCGCTGGCCCTGGTGGTCGCCGCCGGCAGTGTGCTCGCGATCGGGCAGGGTCTGCGCTTGGTGATCGATCACGGCATCGCTCGCGGCAATCCGGGCTATCTGGACCAAGCCTTGCTCGGTTTGCTCGCGGTGGTGAGCGTGATGGCCGCCTCCACCTATTGCCGCTTCTATCTGGTGACCTGGTTGGGTGAGCGGGTGACTGCCGACATCCGGCGCGGTGTGTTCGCGCATATTCTCGAACTGTCACCGGCTTTTTTTGACGACACGCGTACCGGTGAAATCATTTCGCGCCTGACCAACGACACCTCACTGCTTGAGGTGGTCGTCGGCTCCTCTGCGTCGTTCGCGCTGCGCAATTTCTTATTGATGCTGGGCGCGCTGGTAATGCTCGCCGTGACCTCGCTTAAACTGACAGCACTGGTGTTACTCGGTATTCCCTTGGTATTCCTGCCGATCATTGTGTTCGGCCGCAAGGTGCGCGGGCTGTCCCGCCAAAGCCAGGATCGCATTGCAGACGTCGCGGCCTATGTGGATGAGACCTTGCATGAAATTAGAACCGTGCAGGCTTACGCCCACGAAGCGCTTGATCGCGCGCGCTTCGGCACGCGGGTCGAATCACAGTTCGCGACTGCGCGCACGCGCATCAGGGTGCGCGCCTTGATGGTCACCCAGGTTTTGTTCCTGGCCTTCAGCGGAATCGGCGCAATTCTGTGGATTGGCGGTCACGACGTGGTCGCCGGCCGCATTTCGGGCGGTGATCTTTCCGCCTTCGTGTTTTATGCAGTGCTGGTGGCTGGTGCCGTCGGCGCAATCGCCGAAGTCATGGGCGATCTCCAACGCGCCGCCGGTGCCGCCGAGCGCTTGCTTGAGCTGCTCGCAACCAGGCCCGCGATTGCTGCGCCTGCACGCGCGGTTGCGTTTGTTCCCCCAGTGTTAGGGGCTATCCAATTCTCGGGCGTGACCTTTGCGTATCCGGCGCGTCTGGAAGTCGCCGCTTTAAGCGAGATCACGCTCACCATCGCGGCGGGCGAGAAAGTCGCGCTCGTTGGCCCCTCCGGCGCGGGCAAGACCACGTTGTTTCAGCTCTTGCTCCGTTTCTACGATCCCGGCACTGGCACCATTCGTGTGGAGAATCTTGACCTTCGTACCTTAGATCCCCGTGACGTGCGGCGCGCCTTCGCGCTGGTGCCCCAGGAGCCGGTAATTTTCGCGACCACAGTTGCAGATAACGTACGCTATGCGCGACCGGAGGCCAGCGACGACGAAGTGATCGCCGCCTGCCACGCAGCCTATGCATGGGAATTCATCGAACGCCTGCCAGAGGGGATTCAGACCGAACTCGGCGAACGCGGCGTACGGCTCTCGGGCGGCCAGAAGCAGCGTCTCGCAATCGCCCGTGCGGTACTCGCCAAACGTCCCATTCTGCTACTGGACGAGGCCACCAGCAGTCTTGATGCGGAATCAGAGCGACTCGTGCAATTGGCGATGAATGAACTGATGCGCGAGCACACCACGTTGATCATCGCGCATCGCCTCGCCACCGTGCAGAACGTGGACCGTATTGTGGTACTCGATCACGGGCGAATCGTCGAACAGGGTACGCACGGAGCGTTGATCGCGCAGCAGGGCCTGTATGCGAAGCTGGCGGCATTACAATTCGGCTTTTAAGAGAGGGCTGTTCAATGGACTTTGGATTCGTGTTCATGGGCTCGGTGCACGCCGCCAAACAAGTGAAGCACGCGGAAGATCGCGGGTATTCCCACGCCTGGCTGTACGACTCGCAAATGCTGGCGAGTGAGGTCTATGCCTCGCTCGCCCTGTGTGCGGCGGGCACCACGCGGATAAAACTGGGACCCGGCGTGACCAACCCCAAGTCGCGCATCGCGCCGCTCACGGCCTGCGGCATGGCGAGCATTAACGAGCTGGCACCGGGCCGTGCAATTCTCGGCATCGGCACCGGCAACACCACGCGGCGCACACTCGGTATGCCGGCCGCAAGACTGGATGAACTGCGCGAGCATATCGAGGTGTGTCAGGGGTTGTTCAAAGGTGGGCTCACCGATTACTCGGAGGGCGAGCGCCATCGCAAGATTAAGTTCCTGAATCCGGACATGGGATTCATCAATATCAAGGATGAAATCCCAGTCTATATTTCCGCGAGCGGTCCGAAAGTTGCCCAGCTGGCAGGGGAAATCGCCGACGGTGTGATTCTGTTCGGTGCCGTGCATCCCTCGATCATCAAATGGATGGTGGATAACGTGAAAGAAGGCGCGCGCAAAGCCGGCCGCGATCCCAACAAAATCTACGTGCTGTCGATGACGGCGTTCTATTTAACGAAACACGCGAAAGACATTGCGAGCCGCGAGGTGCGTGAAGCCGTCGGGCCGATGGTTGCGTCCAGCAGCAATATCTTCGCGCTCTCAACTTATAAGAACCCCGCAGTGCTGCCGGCCGATTTCCGCGAGGAGCTCAGCGCCTTCACCAATGTGTACAAGGAACCGGATGCGCCAGTCGAGACGCGCCATATCAAACTCTATAGTGGATATCTGCAAAAGCTACGTCCCGAACACGAAGCCTTGATGACGGAGAAAATCATGCGCGCCACGACCTTGGTCGGGACCAAGGAAGAAGTGATTGAAGCCATTCGCCAGATGCATGCCGCTGGTGTCCATCAAGTCGCAGTGCAGCCCATTCTCGATACCAGTGCGACGATCGATCAGTTCGCGGAGGAGATTATGCCGGCGTTTCAGTGAGGCAAGGGTTGAAAGTCAGGTGATCAATCGCGGCTAAAGCCGCTCCTACAAAACAAACCAAACGTAGGAGCGGCTTT
>CAMATU010000028.1 GCA_945861225.1 Klebsiella pneumoniae | reverse complement strand
TCACGATCTTGGCCAAGGTTTCACGCGGGGCATCGGCGGCGATATCGAACGTCAAACGCAAATCTCGGAAGCCAACCGGTGCGTCCTTCGCCACGCCCAAGGTCCCGCGAAAATCGAGATCGCCTGCCACGCGCACGGTGGATTTCGTCAACGTCACACCGAAGGCAGTTGCGACTGCTTGCAGGGTCACACCGGCGCAGGCGGCGAGGGCTTCCAGCAGCATGTCGCCGGAACAGGCCTGGGTGCCGCTGCCGCCGGTCGCGGGGTGGAGCCCGGCTTCGATCAGACCTTTGCTGGTGGTGAGCTTGCAGGCCACCCCGTCCACGCCATTCGATTCGGCGTGCAGGGTAATCAGCGCGCTGCCGGGATCGCTGCGGTAGTGGTCTTTGAGTGGCGCCTGGAGCGCTTTCAAGCTTGCAGAGTCCATGGGATCTCCTCAGTAGCCGAGTGGGATAAGTTATGACACGCTGACGCAGACGGCGTCTGCACAGAATTTTCGCACAAGAGGGTGTCCCATGCGCAAACAGATCCACATGAATGCCTTTACGCAGTGCTGCATTGGTCATCACTCGATTGGGCAGTGGAAGCATCCCCAGGACCGGCCGCTCGAGGGCTACAGGAATGTGCATTACTGGATCGAGCTCGCGCGCATTCTGGAGGCCGGCTTTTTCGATGCGCTGTTTTTGGCCGATGTGCACGGGACTTACAATGTCTATCGTGGTTCACGCGAGGCAGCGGTGCGCCACGGGGTGCAGTTTCCGAGCAACGATCCCACCTTGATAATCCCGGCGATGGCGGCTGCTACGCGTTATCTCGGTTTCGCCAGCACTTACAGCACGACTTACTATCCGCCGTATCACACCGCCAAGCTGTTCTCGACCCTGGATCATCTGTCCAGCGGGCGCGTGGGTTGGAATATTGTGACTTCCTATCTCGCGGACGCCAATGCGAACTTTGGTCTCGGCGAAATACTGCCGCACGACCAACGCTACGAACGGGCCGAAGAGTACATGGAAGTGTGCTACCAATTATGGGAGCACTCGTGGGAAGAGAACGCGATGGTGCGCGATACCTCACAGGACATGCTGATCGATCCATCCAAAGTTCACGAGATCAATTACCAAGGGCAGTACTTCAATGTCCCTGGTCCGCACATGTGTGAACCTTCGCCCCAGCGCACACCGGTACTCTTTCAGGCCGGGCAATCCGGGCGCGGCGTGGAATTCGCGGCGCGTCATGCGGAGGCCATCTTTGCGATTCATCCCAATATCGAGGCGTGTCGCAAAGGCATAGCTCAATTGTCCGCTGCGCTGAAGGCAGCCGGCCGCCACAGAGAGGATGTGAGGGTTTTTCCTGGGATCACAGTGATCGTCGCTCCCACTGACGCAGAGGCAGAGCTCAAATTGGAGACCTGCCGCAAGTACCGCAGCCCCGAAGGCGCACTGGCCCTGTACTGCGGCTGGATCGGCGTCGATCTCGCACAGCTCGGCACAGGCACGAACTTGCTGAACATGAAAACCGATGCCATTCAGGGTTTGCTCGATTACTTCGCGACGGTCGATCCGGAACGGGACTGGACCCTGGAAGAAATCGGCGAATTCCTCTCGATCGGCAGTGTGATGCCGAAAATCGTCGGCAGTCCGCAGACTGTGGCCGACGAACTCGAGCGCTGGATGGACGAAAGCGGCTGCGACGGTTTCAATCTGGTGCCGGTCACGCAGCCCCGTGGTTTCGCCGAATTCGGCGAGCTGGTGGTGCCGGAACTGCAGCGACGTGGCCGCATGCCCACCCGCTATTCCGGCGAGACCTTGCGCGAACGTTATTTTGGTGCCGGCAATGCGCGCCTCGCCCCTGAGCATACCGCGCATCGTGCGCTGCCACCCTGGAAGCAGCGGGATCGCGGGTAGTTGCAGGCACGCACGGCGCGCACTAAGGTGCAGTCATCACCCTCGCGTTGGATTGAAAATGGAGAAAAGGTCTTTTTACGCCAACGCGCGGCATGATCTGCCCGGGCCGTTGGCGGGTGTCGTGGTGGTTGAGGCGACCACCACCTGGGCGGGCCCGATGGCGGGCTGTATTCTCGCGGATTTCGGCGCAACGGTGATCAAAGTTGAACACCCCGACGGCGAAGTGATGCGGCGGATACCGCCGTTCGTTCCCGGCACCACGCTCTCGGTGATGCAGGAAGTAGTCAATCGAAACAAGCAGAATCTTTCGCTGAGTCTCAAGGAGCCTGCGGGCCGCGAGATTTTTCTAAAGCTCTGCGCCACCGCAGATATCGTGATCGAGAATTTCAAGCCCGGCACATTGGCGGGATGGGGTGTGGGCTACGACGATGTGAAGTCGGTGAAGTCGGATGTCGTGTATGTGTCCATCAGCGGGTTCGGACAGTTCGGACCGTACAGTGATCGCCCGGGCTACGATCCGATCGCGCAGAATTTTACTGGTTGGTCTTCTTTGAATGGCGAGCCCGGCGGCGGGCCCACCAAGGCACCTACTTTTCTGGGGGACGATCTCGCTGGCGTACACGGTGCACTCGGCGCCATGGGTGCGCTGCTCCATCGCAATCGCACCGGTGAAGGTCAGCATGTCGACATCGCACTGGTCGATGGCCTGATCTTTCAAAGCAATGGACAGCTGACGATCGGCGCGCTCGGCCTCACCACCGAGCGCTGGGGCAATCAGTTCGCGATTTCAGCGCCCGCCAATGTGTATGTGTGCACTGATGGCCGGATATACACCGGCGTGTTGCTCGATTCTCACTGGCGGAAATTCTGTGAGCACATCAAGCGCCACGATATCGCCAACCTCAACGGGCCCGAACGTATTCAGCGCCGCGAGGAAGTGGATCACGTGGTGGCCGCATGGTGCATCACGCGCAGCACGGACGAGGCTGTAGAAATTTTGAATGGACTGGGACTCGCAGTCACGCGCGTGAATTCCTTCGCTGAGGCCGCGCAGAATCCGCATGTGCAGGCGCGCGATATGCTTCAAAACACCACGCTTACCGGCGGCGCCCAGGCGCCACTGACAGGGCCCGCCGCCAAGTTCTCACGCACGCCCACGCGGGTGCGCACGCCCGCCCCCAGCGTGGGCGAACACACGGATCAGTTGCTCGCGCAACTCGGCTATAGCGCAACGCAAGTTGCTGATCTGCGCATCAAGCGCATTGTTTAACTTAGACCTACGGAGAAACCTATGAATACCGAGACCACTTATCAAGGCAGCTGCTTCTGTGGCGCAGTCAAACTCACCGCCACCGGTGCACCGGCCGGCATGGGGTATTGTCATTGTGATTCTTGCCGGCACTGGTCAGCCGGCCCCATCAACGCATTCTCCTTGTGGCAGCCCGCGCAAGTGAAGGTGACTCAGGGCGCCGAGCATATCGATACCTACCACAAGACCGAAACCAGCTATCGCAAGTGGTGCAAGAAATGTGGCGGGCATCTCATGAGCGAACATCCTGGCATGGGCCTGACGGATGTTTACGCCGCGATTCTTCCAGACCTGCCCTTTGCGCCGGGCCTGCACGTGTTCTACAGCGAGGCCAAGGTCCAGGTAAAAGATGGCCTGCCCAAGTTCAAAGATATGCCGGCGGATTTTGGCGGCTCGGGTGAGATGCTGCCTGAATAGCTTCCCAACGGGGCACGAGCGGGGACTGCAGGGTCGCTCGCTGCCCTGGCTGCGCTAAGTTTGTTGCAATCGCTCTCGCGCCCGCCTGCAGTACTTCGTGCTCGACATCTCAATCAGCCGCCGTCGCCTCCTCACCGGCAGTCTGGCGCTCGCCCTCTCTCCAAGAACGCCTCGCGTGTGGGCGAATCCCCAGTTCAGCCACGATCCCTTCACGCTCGGCGTGGCCTCCGGCTATCCCACGCCGGATGGGTTTACGCTGTGGACCCGCCTTGCGCCGCAGCCCTTCGAAACTGGCGGCGGTTTGCCGGTAGCGGCGGTGCCGGTTCACTGGGAGGTCGCACGCGATGACCGCTTCCGGCACATCGTGCAGCGCGGTGAAGTGCGCGCTGAGTCCGCCTGGGGACACTCGGTGCATGTGGATGTGAGTGGTCTGCCAACGGGCCGCGCGTACTGTTATCGCTTTCGCGCCGGCGACGCGCTAAGCCCAACCGGCCGCACGCATACGGCACCAGCGCTTGAGAGCTCGCCCAATTTACTCCGCATTGCCGTCGCCTCCTGTCAGCACTATGAGCACGGTTACTATTCAGCGTATCGCCACATGCTGAGTGACGATCTCGATCTGGTCGTGCATGTCGGCGACTACATTTACGAGGGGAGCTGGGGACCGGGGAAAGTGCGTAATCATGCCGGGCCCGATCCCTTCACCCTTGATGAATTCCGCATCCGTCACGCCGTTTATAAATCTGATCACGATTTACAGGCCGCGCACGCCGCTTATCCGTGGCTTTGTGTGTGGGATGATCATGAAGTCGAGAACGATTATGCCCATGATCGCTCCGTATACTACCCAGAGCGAGATAAGTTCTTGGCGCGGCGGCGGGCCGCCTATCAGGCGTACTACGAACATCTGCCACTGCCAGCGCGCATGCGCCCAAACGCAGAGGGCATGCGCATTCATACCACGACCACCTGGGGCAGACTCGCAGAGCTCGCCCTGTTGGATACTCGCCAGTACCGCAGTTATCCGCCCTGCCGGCACGCGCAGACCGACGAATTCGGGCGCGCCTGTGGCGATTTTTCCGATCCGAACGCCACCTTGCTCGGCACTGCACAGGAAGCCTGGCTCAGTCGCGCGCTACAGGATTCGCGCGCGCAATGGAATCTTCTGGCGCAACAGATTCTGCTTGCCCGCAGCGACGAAGTCCCGGGTCCCGATGAGAAAGTGCGCACCCAGAGTTGGGACGGCTACCCTGCGGCACGCACGCGTTTATTCAAGGGTTTGGTGGATTACCGCGTCTCAAATCCCATTGTTTTGAGTGGCGACGTACACAGCTTCTGGGTGAACGATCTGCGCCCGGATTTTTTGCGACCAGAGCAAGCGCCCATTGCGGCGGAAATCGTCACTACCTCCATTAGTTCGTATGGCGGTGACGACAGCTATATTGATCTGGTACGACAGGATGCACCGCATGTGAAGTTTGCGAGCGCGCGCTTTCGCGGCTACACACGGCTGGATATCACGCGGGCGCGTACCACCTGCGATTTGCGCGCCGTGGTGAAGGTGCAGGATCCGAACTCGCGGGGCTTCACGTTATCGAGCTGGGTGGTGGAGGATCGACGCCCCGGGATAAATCGGGCGTAGGGAAGAATATCGTTTTATGGCAGGATTAGTCGCGCGGATATTCTGAGGCGAGCCCTGACCAAACCGCTGTATTCCTTGTCTCGCTAAGCAAAGCGTGCGAGTCATCCAAGCAGATGACTCGCTCCGCTGCTTCACCCCGCGCGCTATTGCTACTCCTAATCCTCACCTTGGCATGGGGCACCAACTGGCCACTATTCCCCATCGCGATGCGCGAGATTTCGGTATGGACCTTTCGCGCAATTACGTTAGGTGCGGGTGGCGTGATCCTGCTCGCCATGGCCGCTTGCATGACGGCGCTGTGGCTCGCGCTGCCTAGCCCCGCGAAAAAATCATGACTGATTATCTGAATTCGTAGTGCGCCTCACGCAGGAGCGTTTCGCAGACGCTGCCATAGCGCTGATCGAGGAGACCAATGTTCCGCCAATCCTGGTGGATTTCTTCCATCATGACCCCGGACATCGCTTCCATCTTGCCATTGGCGGAGAGCTTCCCGTGGCGTTGGGTCGCTTGGTTTAGCGCAAATTCCCCGGCCGAATACAGCCGATCATAATCGCGCACGCCATGCCCGCGCGCGGCGAGAAAGTAATAGGCCGCGCAGGTGCCAAAGCCAGGCGGCGCAATGGTTGAGGGCGCCTCTGCGGCCACCGAGAGCGACAGCGACACGAGCGTCCATCCGAGAAAAAAATTCGCACGCATGATGACCCTGAATTCGGCGTCAAACGCCTTTTAAAGGCGACTCGCGCAGGCGAAGAAGCGCTGCGCGTACCGAATCGAAAGCGAGTTCGTTCGACGCGATTGACGCCACTTTGCGCCAGTGCAACGCGAGCACCTCTGCATTGGGAGCGACGACGGGTTTGTGTGTGAGCGTAAAGCCGAACATCGCGTCACACGTCCGGTAGGTCACTTCCCGGTAGAGATAGGTGTTCGGCACGGAGAATAAATATCGCGGTGCTGCCAAGGTCAGGCCGAGTTCCTCTTCAACTTCGCGCAACACCGCAGATTCCAGATCCTCAAAGGGATCAACGAAACCGCCCGGTAGATCGAGCAAACCGCGTCCCGGCTCGCGACCACGCACAATCAATGCGAGTTCATCCCTGCAATAAATGATGGCGCACACCGCGGCGGCGAGATTATGAAAAATCTCCAATCCACAAACGTCACAGCCGTGACGGCGACCATCGCTTGAGTGCAGTCCCGGCGCGCCACACCGAGGGCAGTACTTGGCCCAGCTTGCCGTCCACGGGTGTGTCCGGGTTGCCGGCACTAACGCTTCAGTTCGATTTCGATGAACGCGAGTTCATGCGCTCCCGCATTCACAACATTGTGTTCGACCCCTACTTTGCGCGCATAGGATTGCCCCAAACGCAGCTGTGCTTCGAGATCGCCCTGCAAGGTTTCCAGTCTTAATAGGCCATCGGTGATCGGCACCACCACGTAATCATGCGCGTGGCGATGCCAGCCGGTTTCCGCGCCCGGCGCGAAGCGCCATTCGGTGACCCGTACGTGCTCGTCATCAACTTGAATGGTGGCAATGGCTTCCGGTCGTGTGGTCATCCCAATCTCTCAATGAAAAGGGGCGGTTAAGCGTTAGTAGGAAGACGCGCCAGGCCAAGCAGGCATTTCGGTAGGAGCGGCTTCAGCCGCGATGGGCGATTCAGCGCTGTTCGCGGCTGAAGCCGCTCCTACGGTCATAAGATCGATGCGCGTGTGGCTTACCTAGTCACGTGCTTTAAGTAAGTGCCATTCAAATCTGACCCATTTTTCGTGCCTAGGCTTTGGGTGCGAACGCCGAACACCAGCCTTTGCCCGCCACTGCTTGGCCGGCAAAAATGCCGCAGCCGCCCCACTCCGCGTCTGGCGTGCCTTGATAGAGCGCGCACCCGGAACACACCATGCCAGCTTGATACCGCGCGTACTTGGTCTTGTCGACCTTGGTCGCATCATGCACATAGCCGAGGCCCGTGGCCTGCGCGCCAGCTTCATCCACATGCGGCAGATCAGCCGCGAACGCGCTTCGATTGGCGACCAATTGCGCGACCGATACGCTCGCCACCGCCGCAATGCCCTGCTTGAAAAATGCTCTTCTGTACTTATCCATGATGTCTCCAGTTAATGCTTAACACTTCAAAAAAACTTCGTTGCTCACCAGGCAATCCCGGCCTCCAGGCTAGCGACTAGCCCCGCAAATAATCGTGAATGACCTCGCCATCTTCTAACGTAAAATCCGCTGAGTACAAATAGCCACCCAGCACTTTCCTGATCGGGATGTCGCAGAAGCGGTCAACCGGCGAGGGCAAGAACTCCAGGGTAGCGGCGCCCTTGTAAGTATCCTTGATCCGCAGATTCTTCAACGTGGTTGAGGCCAACTGCATCACCTCCGGTGGCGCGCCATTTTTAACCGATGGCACCATCTTGAGTTGCACGTACTCGGCGCTGCCGGTGAGTTCACCCGGTGGGCACAAGGGACCGATTTCCATGGCGGCACGGACCAGCGGCAGGCCGCCGCGTTCGACCGTCCCCAGCATCACCCCGTCACGATCAGACAACGTGACGCGACCGTACTTCTTGGGGAAGCCCCAAATCTCGCGCCCCCCGCAGATGGCAATGTCATTATCGAGAATCAGGTATAGCGAGTAGTTCACAGGTCGACCGCGAAAAGTAGCGCGCGCGGCGAGCAGGATTTCGTGATAGCTGCCAAAGCCCGCCGTAAAAAACCTGCTCACCTGCGCGAACATCGTGGCCTCGGAATCGATCACCAGCGGCTTCGGCACATACTTCGCGAGCACTTTTGGATCGCTCTGAAAAAGGATCATCATCGAGTGCGCATCGCGGTATTCATAGGGCGGCGGCGTATACAGCGGTGACAGCTGCGGCATCGCGTAGCCGAACGGCGACTTGAACTGCTTAGCAGTCGGCTTCTTAACTCTGGCGTCCATCGAAATCCCCCCGTGTGCGCGGTGACCGCGATCCTACTCCGCCTGCAAGGCCTGCACCATGTGCGACAGGATTTCGCGCTCAGCGGCAGCGTGCACGGGAATGCTGAACTCAACATTGGTTACCAATCCCCGATAGCGCGTCAAGAGCTTGGGCACGATCTCATCGTAGGTGCCAACTGTCGCATAAAGATTGAGGACTTCGTCCGAGATCCGCGCCGGCATCTCTTCCCAGCGCTGGGCCTTCGACAATACTTGCAGCTCCTGCGCAAGCGCACCCAGGCCATGCGCCTCAAAGCAGGCCCGGTATGCCGGCGTGGAAGCGTAAAACGACACGCGAGCGCGTACATCGCGGATCCGCGCGACAAGCTGCTCGGCATCCGGCGCAGTGGCGATTAACGGCTTGATCGCGACCTGGAAATTCTCGAGCGAGCGCCCGGCTTTAGTGGCACCTTTGCGCGCGGCCGGCCACATGACTTCACGAATATAGTGCGCAGTACACACCGGGTGCGGACGCAGCCCGTCGGCCACCTCACCCGCGACCTGGCATAAATAAGGATTCACAGCCGCCAGATAAATTGGAATTTCCGGATGCTCGATGGGCTCCGGCGTGAACAACGGTACCTGCAGATTCAAAGTGTAATGTTGGCCGTGAAAGTCGAGTGCAGTGCCATGTTGCCAGGCGGACCAGATCGCGCGCAGTGCCTGTACGTATTCACGCATCCACGGGCCCGGCGCCGACCATTTAAGGCCGAAGCGCCGCTCGATGTGGCCCTTGACCTGCGTACCAAGCCCCAACGTAAAGCGCCCGCGGGAAAGTTTAGCGAGGGTCCAGGCCGTCAGCGCAGTGACCATTGGACTGCGTGGAAAGGCGATGGCAACGGCAGTCCCCACTTTGATTCGCGTGGTGGCCTGGGCGGCCAATGCCATCACGACGAAGGGATCCTGCTTGGTGTCCTCGACCATCAGACCGTCATAACCGAGTGCTTCAACTAACTCCGCATCCGCGCCCACGCGGTGAATATCCAACGGCACCTCAGGCGCACGCAGCCCCGGATCCACTTTGCCAAGTGGCAGTAAGGTTTCCACTTTCATTTTTGAAGCCCTTTCACGATAGTGCGCAGGGTCTCTGCATCGGCTGCATGTTGGACCGGAATGCTGAACTCCAGCGCACTCGCGAGGCCGGCATAGCGCGCGCGCAGGCGCTCCTCAATGCAATCATAGGTACCGACCACGGCGTATTGGTGCAGGACCTCGTCCGAGATAAGACTGGCCATCTCACTCCAGCGTTGCGCGCGTGAGTATTGATTCAGGGTCTGCGCGAGATCGCCCAAACCGTGGACTTCAAAGGTTGCAGCATACGCAGGGGTCGAGCCATAGAAGGCGATCCGTCCGCGGATTTCTGCCATTTTTTTGGCGAGCCCGGCCTCATCGCGGGCAGTGGCGACCAGTGGCTTCACCGCGATTTCAAAGCCGTGTAAGTCGCGGCCCTGGCGCGCGGCGCCTTTGCGCACTGCCGGTAGCATCACATCCCGGAGGAACTGCGGGCTGCAGATGGGATGCACCCGCAAGCCATCGGCCAGTTCACCCGCTACCTGGCACATATAGGGATTCACGGCAGCGAGATGGATCCGAATCGGCTCGCCAGTCAGCGGTGCGGGTGTAAATACTGGCACGTTGAGATTGATCGCGTAGTGCGCGCTGTGATGGGCGACCGGCGTGCCCGCCTGCCAGGCCTGCCAGAGATCCCGAATCGCCTGCAGATAGTCCCGCATCCACGGCCCCGGGGCCGACCATTTGAATCCGAAGCGACGTTCGATATGGCCTTTAACCTGACTGCCAAGGCCCAATACGAAGCGGCCACCCGACAACCTGGCGAGACTCCACGCCGTCATCGCGGTCACTGCCGGGCTGCGTGGAAAGGCGATCGCGACCGAAGTCGTGACTCGCAAGCGGGTAGTCGCCTGCAGCGCCAAGGTGGAAATCACATAGGGATCATCCTTGTTCTCCTGCACCGCAAGCCCGTCAAATCCCAGCGCTTCCACCCGCTGGGCGTCGCTGGCTGTCGCGCAGATATCCACTGCGCCATCCGCCACCTTCAACCCGGAATCGGCGCGGCCCAAAGGCAGCATGGTTTCTACAAACATGGGGAACATCTTGCCTTTGGGATAGAAGTCACCCAGCGTAGGCGATGGCGCAGGACTCGCCAAGTCGCGCAAGCAGGGTTGAGTTGTCGCGCTGCGTGCTGCGATGATTCGAGGACACTAATACAACGCGCGCGCGCCAGGAGAGATCTCTTGAATATTGCGGCCCTACCTTCGCTCCCGGCCGGTCGCTGGCCTGAACGCTACAAACTCGTCGCGCTGTGCATTTGCGCGGTCTTCGTGTGTTACATCGATCGGGTGAACATCTCGGTGGCGGTGATCGCGATGCAGGAGCAGTACGGTTGGAGTGAAACCACGAAGGGCTTCGTGCTGTCTTCGTTCTTCATCGGCTACATGCTCTTCATGCCCACCAGTGGTTGGCTCGCCAATCGTCTGGGTGGCAAGCGCGTGTTGGGCTACGCGGTACTGTGGTGGTCGTTGTGGACCTTACTCACGCCCCCTGCGGCTGCGATGTCGCTCACGATGCTGATCATCGCGCGGATTGCGATGGGGCTCGGCGAAGCGGCCACCTTCCCGGCCATTTACAACCTGTATGGTCGGTGGGTGCTGCCAGACGAGCGTTCGCGCGCCGTCTCCATGCTGGTTGCCGGCATTCCACTCGGTACTTTGTTTGCGCTCACCACAACCGGCTGGATCATCCTCAATTACGGCTGGCCAATGGTCTTCTACGGTTTCGGCGCCATCGGCCTGCTGTGGTGCGCCGTATGGTTTCCCTGGAGTTATGACCGGCCGGCAGATCATCCGCGAATTTCCAGCGCCGAACGCCAATTACTGGAGGACGCGGCGCCGGCCGATTCCGATAAGGCGCCGGTGCCCTGGGGCCGCCTGCTGCGTGCGCCGGCGGTGTGGGCACTCATCATCAATCACCTGTGCACCAACTGGGTGTTCTACATGCTGCTGGCCTGGTTGCCGAGTTACTTCCGCACCGTGCTCGGATTAAGCATCGCGAAATCGGGCTTCTACGCGGCGGGGCCGTGGCTTGCGATGTTCGCGGTGGGGACCTTAAGCGGCTATGTCGCGGATCGCGTGATCAAGCGTGGGGTGGATCTCACCCGAGTCCGCAAAACAATGCAGATTATCGGCCTGTTGGGCGCCGCCGCGTTCATGTTGGCCGCCCGCGACGTGACCTCGCCCAATGTCGCCTTCGGACTCATGTGTGGTGCCTTGGGGGCACTGTCTTTCACCTGGTCCGGATTTCTCCCAAATCATCTCGAGATCGCGCCGCGCTATGCGGATGTGCTGATGGGCCTCACGAACACTGCCGGTACCGTACCGGGTGTGGTCGGGATTGCTATCACTGGCTGGCTGGTCGATGTAACAGGCACCTACACCACGGCGTTCGCGCTCGCGGCGGGCGTGAATATTTTCGGCGCGGTGGTGTGGTTGTTGTTTGGCACGGCGAAGAAAGTGGTGGATTGAGAACGGACCACGATTTCCTATACCTCCGTCATGCCAGCGAAAGCTGGAATCCATCGGGGTTGACGCTCAGCATGGATTCCAGATAACCGCTCCGCGGTTTCTGGAATGACGGGGTTTGAGGTTTCTGGCATGACGGGATTTGAACAATGACTCAAGGGTCTTTGCCGTGCCGCGCCAAAATCTCCCGCCTGAGCTCAGTCTTCAGAATCTTGTTGGTCCCCGATAACGGCAAGGGCGTTAGGCGAATCTCCACACTGCGCGGACATTTGTAACCCGCAATCAGCGCACGACAGTGTGCAATCAGCACGGCTTCGGTCAATATTGCGCCGGTGTGCGGCACCACGATTGCGTGCACCGTCTCCACCAGATCCGCGTGCGGTAGACCGATCACTGCGCACTCTCTCACCAGCGGATGCTCGTGTAGCGCATTCTCTACTTCACCTGAATACACATTCTCGGCACCGGTGATGATCATGTCCTTCAGGCGATCAACCAGAAAAATAAATCCTTCGTCGTCCATGTAAGCCGCATCACCGGTATGCATCCAACCGCCGCGCAAAGTTTCGGCAGTAAGTTCCGGCTGCTGCCAGTAGCCCTGCATGACCATCGGCCCGCGCACCTGGATCTCGCCGATTTCTCCCCGTGGCAACTCACGGTCTGCAGGATCGGCGATCCGGATCTCGGCGGTGAGCAGGGCTTGTCCGATCGATTTAATTTTGCCGGCGAGCGGGCCTTCGAGAACGTGATACTTCGGCGGTAGACAGGTGGCCGCTGGCGACAATTCGGTCATGCCATAGGACTGCGCAAAGCGCACACGAGGCATCTCGGCGAGCGCGCGGCGCAACAGCGCTTCCGGCATGATCGATGCGCCGTATACGCAATTCGTCAAACTGCTGAGATCGCTGGTCGCGAACTCGGCGCAGTTCAGCAGGCGATTCAACATAGTCGGCACCAGAATGATGTGCGTGACCCGCTGCTCGGCAATTGCGCGCAAGACTGCCGGTGGATCGAAGCGCGGCAGAATAACGTTGGTCGCCAGACAACTCACCGCTGCCAGCAGTCGCGCGCTGCCGGAGGTATGGAACAGCGGGGAATTGTGCAGATAGACCATGTCCTCGCTGAATTCGTTGCTCGGAATGACGGCCAACGTGTTGGCCACCAGATTTGCGTGACTCAGCGCAACGCCTTTAGGTCGCCCGGTTGTGCCTCCCGTATAAACGATTGCGTACAAATCCGCGCCATGCCGGCGCGCATCCGGGATCGCTGCATGCTGGGCGATCAGCTGTTCGTAATCCAGCGCGGCGGCTGCAGTGTCGGGGCGCGCGCCCTCCAAGGCGATAACCGTGCGCAGCTGCGGGCAGCCTGCGGCAAGTCCCGCCCACCGTCCTGCATATTCCGGCCCTAGCAGTAAAATCTTCGCGCCGCAGTCGTTCAAAATGTACACGAGTTCGGGATCAGACAGCCGCGTATTCAATGGCACTATCACGCCGCCGGCCCACGGCACCGCGTAATGAAATTCAAAATAGGGACAGCCATTATCGGCGAGCATCGCCACGCGCTCGCTGGGCTCAAGGCCCAGCGCCTGGAAGGCGCCCGCCAGGTGCGTCACCCGGCGGTGGAACTCGCGCCAGGTTCGGCGCTGGGCGCCGCATACCAAGGCCGTGCGCTCTGCTCTGAGTTGAACCGCACGCGTCAGCACCTGCGTCAGTCGCATAAAATTCGCCCGCCAATTTGCGCGCCAGCAACTCCAGCGCATTGGTGCGGAGTATATCCGGTGTGGCCTCGCTCGCTGCCGAACGCGCGGTACATGCCGAGGCTTTCCGTATACTGTGCACACCACATTAGCGTGAGACGCACCCCATGAAGCAGCTGTTCCGCACCCGAACTTTGAGCCATGAGGATTTCAAGGATAGCGGCCTCAAGCGCTGCCTCTCGGCCTTCGATCTTACGTTGCTCGGTATTGGTGCCATCATCGGTACCGGGATCTTCGTGTTGACCGGCATTGCGGCCGCCACGCAGTCGGGCCCGGCGGTGATCCTGTCCTTCGTGATTGCGGGAACCGCCTGCGCGTTCGCCGCCCTCTCCTATGCCGAACTGGCGGGCAGCTTGGGGGGCTGCGGCAGCGCCTATGGCTACAGCTACGCGGCCTTCGGCGAATTGATCGCCTGGCTGATCGGCTGGAATCTGCTGCTCGAATATGGGATGTCAGTCGCCGCAGTCGCCAATGGCTGGTCCGGATATTTCATGAATGCGTTACGCGCCTTCGGTCTCGAACTCCCGCCAGCGATCTCCGCGGCACCCGCCAAAGGTGGTGTGGTGAATCTTCCCGCGGTGGTCGTAATCCTGGGTTTGATGGGGATGCTAATCGTTGGCGTAAAAGAGAGCGCGCGCCTCAACATGATTATGGTCAGTGTGAAGCTGGTGACGATTGCAGTCTTTCTGGTTGCCGCGTTCGGCCACGTGAATGTGGTGAACTGGTCGCCTTTCATGCCCTTCGGTTGGTTTAGCCGCACGGCCGACGGTCACACCGTGGGCGTGCTGGCAGGTGCCGCTCTGGTGTTCTTCGCCTATATCGGTTTCGATGCGGTGACGACTGCGGCCGAAGAGGCCAAAGATCCCCAGCGCGATCTGCCTATCGGCATTCTCGCCTCGCTCGCAATTTGCACTGTGTTATATATCTTGGTCGCTGCAGTGTTGACCGGGGTCGTGCCATACACCGACTTGAATGTGTCGTCACCAGTCGCGCATGCCTTGTATCAGCTCGGTCACCGCTGGGCCTCAGGGATGGTTGCGGCAGGGGTGATAGCGGGGCTGCTCACCGTGATGCTGGTGCTGTATTACGGACTCACGCGGATTATTTTTGCGATGGCGCGTGACGGGCTCTTACCGCCCCTGTTCTGCACGCTCAATCCGCGTACACAGACCCCGGTCACGACCATCGTGTTTACCGGCGTGCTGTGCGCCATCTTCGCCGGCTTTGTGCCACTGGGGGATCTCGCCGAACTGGTCAACATCGGCACCTTGTTCGCCTTTGTGATGGTGTGCATTGGCGTGATCGTGCTGCGTAAGTCGCAGCCCGCACTCAAGCGACCGTTTCGCACACCCTGGCATCCGCTTATTCCCATCGCCGGGGCCCTCTCCTGCGGCGCTTTGATGGGCTTTCTGCCTGCCATTACCTGGTGGCGATTTCTCGTCTGGCTAGGAATGGGCGCGGTGTTTTACTTCGTCTATTCCTACCATCACAGTCGGCTCGCGGCTGATATGCATTGAGGGCGCGCGCGATCGATAATGTCGCTATTGAATGCACACTAACGCTTTGGAGGAAGGTATGACATTGCCCGTGGGCTATTTCCCTTGTACGCAGGATCCACCGAAAGGCGAGCATGTCGCGCGCATGATTGATGAAATCATCGAGCAGGCCGAAGTGTGCGAGCAGGTGGGTTTCGACGGTTTCTTTTTCACCGAGCATCATCAACAGGAAGACGGCTACCTGCCTGCGCCGGTATTGATGGCGGGCCTGGTCGGCATGCGCACCAAGCGGTTAAAAGTTGGCACCTGTGTGCTGCTGGCGCCGCTGTATCACCCGATCCGTCTCGCCGAAGATATTGCAGTCGTTGATCAGGCGACCAAGGGCCGCTTCATCACGGCGGCTGGTATCGCCTATCAGCCCGGCGACTTCGCGGCCTTTGGGGTCAATCCCAAACAGCGCGTGGGGCGCACCGAGGAAGTCGTTGAAGTATTGCGTAAGGCGTGGACCGGCCAACCGTTCTCGCACGTGAGCAAGTACCACAAGATCGACAACGTACGCGTGACGCCGACCCCCTATCAGCCGGGCGGCCCACCGATCTGGATGGCCGGCTGGGTGCCCGAGGGGATCGCGCGCGCTGGCCGCATGGCTGATGGCTGGATTGCCGATCCAATTCAGTCCTTGCCGGTAATCAAAGAATACACGCGCCAGTATCGCGAAGCAGCGCGTGCCAGCGGCCGCAAACCCTATGTGTGCCTGATGCGCGACTGTGTAATCGGCGATTCCTGGCAGGCGTGCGTGGACAAAAGCGAGGCCACGATGGTCACCCACCGCTGGTATTACGGCTTCGGCGCCTATGCGCCGGATAAGTACCTGCAGGATCTGAAACGCGCGGAAGATCTCACGTTCGAGAAAGTCGCCAAAGATCGCCTGATCGCAGGCTCGCCGGCCGAGTGCCTTGAACAACTCAAAATGTGGCAGGAAGAGATCAAGCCGGATTATCTGATGCTGCGGATGCGCCAGCTGGGCGAACCGCCGCAAGCCATGGCGCTGCGCGATATTCGGCTGTTCGGCGAGCAAGTCATTGCCAAGCTCTAACGATTCCAGTCCCGCCGCGCAACCCGTGTACGGGGTGGGCGATGCGTCCTTCCAAGCGGCGGGTGGCGAGCCAGGGTTACGAATTCTGGTGGATAAGTTCTACGACCTCCTCGACACCCGTGCGGAAGCGCGCGGCATTCGCGCCATGCACGCACCTGATCTCGAGGCCTCGCGCGATAAACTGTGGCGATTTTTGTGCGGCTGGTTAAACGGGCCGAAGCGCTACCAGGAAAAATACGGCGCGATTTCCATTCCCCGCTCCCATGCCCATCTCACAATCGGGAGCGCCGAGCGCGACGAATGGCTGACCTGCATGCGCGAAGCGCTCGCCGCACAACCCTACGCGCAAGCGTTTAAGGACTACTTATTGCGCGAACTGGCGAAGCCGGCGGAGCGAGTGCGAAACCGGGATTAGCCGGCGGCGCACCAACGAACCAGCCGCTCAGCTGCTGCGGGTCGGCGCTGGTTTGCGCGATTTTCGGCCACCGAGGCCGGTGCGCACTTTCACGATTTCCGAATGCAGCTCAGCGACATGATTCTCGAGCGAAGTTGTTAAATGCAGCAGACCTTCGACGATGGCAAGCAGAGCGACATCCTGATTCGATTTGATGGCGCGCTGGGCATCTTTAAACGCTGTTTTGGCTCGCACATAGGACATAGCGCCTCCTCAATTAAATTTGTGTAACGAACGGTGCACTGCAGTGACCCAGCACACCTATTCGAAGCCCGCGCATGTGCGGCTTATCTGCGGTCAATAAACACCCGCTCTTTACCAATCCACATCGCAGATCTCGCGAAGTCAATAAACTTGGTCTCATCGGCGATCGCGAGTTCCATCGCACGCGCGGCTTCCGGAATGTTCGCCATCGTCATTAAATCTGCACGGTTGAACCAGGCCTCGGCATGGCCAGCGTAGGGTGCTGTTTGGGTGCCACGCGGTCCGGTGAGTTGCGCCTCCAGTCCGCTTTCATAGCAGTGCACCTGCAGATAGCGCTGCATCCGAAACCCCGTTGAGACGCTGCGAATGAGCGGCCCATGATTGGTTCGCCAGTACAACTGAGTCTCGGCGAGGGTTTGACTCGCTAAGGGGCGCAAACAAAAGAAGAGTTTGACCAGCGGACTGTGCTCGGTCGCCACCATGTATTCGGTTGGGTTCACCTGCGGGTACTCGTGGGCGAACCACAGCGGAGAGTTCGGCAGGTCGATGAAATTCTTCTCATCCGCGAGCAATTCCGTGGCCGCCGCCTGTCCGGCTGGGGTGCCGAAGGCTTTGAATGCTTCGGGACTGGTCCACCACAGTTCGGCCACGCCGTCGTAAGGTGGCTCCATACCGCCGCGCGCGGCAGCCAGCGCCTCGTTGATGGGATCGTCCAGGGTGTGAAGCTGAATATAGCGATGGATTGCGAGTGTCGTCGAATGACGCGCCACCAACGGACCATGCACTTCGCGCCAATATTGCTGAAAATCCTGCCGGGTCATCCCGGGCTTTCTACGCAGCGCGAATTCTAAACGGATCATGCGAGCCTCCTGAGGTGGCTGGTGGTTAGGACATTCTTGATTTGCCGCAGGGAGCTACTGCTTTGCCAGAGTCGTCATCAACGTAGTCACAGGCGCAATCGCGGCACCATCGAAATAATCAATCCAGTACACAATCTTGCCCTCCTTGACCTTGAAGAGACCGGCAACTTGCAGTGCGAATTTAGAATTGCCAATGGCGAAATGATCGACCCGCTGAATTGCGACCCCATCACCGCCCGCGATGGTGTCCTTGATCTCAGTGCGCACCGTGAACGGGACAATCAAAGGATCCTTGATGAAGAAAGGCGCCAGGAACTCGTGCATCTTTTGGCGCCCCATGATGACGGGGTTGTCGCCACTTAACGAGGGGACATTCTCGTAATGACAATCGTCGCTGACGAAGGCCATGATTTTGTCAATGTCGTGCGAGTCCCAGGACGCCAGGAATTCATGCACGACTTTCGCGGCGGCATTCTCCTCCGCTTGAGCGCTCGGCACGGCAGTAGCAAACACCAGGGCAACAATCATTAGAGGACGGTTAAGCAAAGCGTGCATGGCAGATCTCGCAGTTAGGGTTACGTGAAGACTAGGTAACTCAGTCCTCAGGGTCAACCAGCTTCGGCGCGGCGTAGGACATCACGATCAAATTCTGAATCTGGCCACGCTCGTTTGTTAAAAGCAAAAAGCTGCCGGCATGGCTAGAAATAAATCACGCCGGCACGAATGGCACTTACTTAAGGCAAGTGACAAGGCTAAGCCACACGAGCTTCGACCTGATTACCGTAGGAGCGGCTTTAGCCGCGATTAGACGATTCAACGCTGTTCGCGGCTAAAGCCGCTCCTACAGAGGACTGTGAACAAATGCCTGCGAGGGCCTCGTGCGGTCCTACCAACACGCTTAAATCAATGCATCTTCCCGTTAAGTGAGTGCCATTCCAAGCCGGCACCTTTTCTACCCTTATTGCAGCGTCTGTTGCCGTTCTATCTCCTGCATCTGCAGACGTTGTTTGTCGATCAAATCCTGCTGCGTTGGTATCTGTTCGTTGGGCTTTGCTTGCTTCATGCAGTTTTCATAGTTTCGCCGGGTGACTTCATCAGCGGCGGGCCGCCCGATGTAGATCGGTGGGCGGCAAGCTGAGTGGGCGACGATTGGCACCAACAACAAGAGAGTGGCAATAAATTTGGATTGCATGGAGCACCTCGTTGAGTTCAGAACCATAGCGCCGGAGACCCCGCTGGGTGCCCGATGAGTGATGCGATAGCATAATAGTTACACGTTAGAACAAAAGTGAGCCCATGCCGACCGACATCGCTCCCTGGCTTGATCAGCTTAATCTCCGGAAATACGCTGAGTCTTGCGCTTCTGTCGACGCTCATCGAAGACGATTTGTAGAGGTTAGGCCTGCTGCCGACAGGCCGTGCAGTTAATCGTACCTGAGCACATACGCGCACGAGATCGAGCTGAAACGAGACATGGCTGATTCAACCTCCGACAATTTTCCACGCGGTGCGGGCCTCACCGCGCGCGACGCGCAATTCCGGGAAAATCCGGACGTCGTCTACGATTCGCTGCGCTGCCATGCGCCGGTGTATCGCGACCAGGCCTACGGTCGCTGGCTGCTGACCCGCTTCGACGATGTGCGCGGCGTGCTGCGCCACAAGCAGTTTGGCGTGGATGCACGCAAATCAACTCCAGATTCCTACCTGCGGCGAATTGCCGCGACCGGCATCAGCGAAGGCGCAGGCAAAACCGCCTATGAGCCGCCGCTTGTGCTGCTCGACGATCCGGGGCATCGCCGCATCCGTATGTTGATGAGCAAGGCATTCACGCCGCGCGCAATCGAAGCGATGCGACCGCGTATTCATGCCATCACCCAGGAATTGCTCGCCGCGCTCGCAACGGAATCCGAGATTGATTTTATCGAGTGCTTCGCCGGCCCCTTGCCCACCTTGATCATCGCCGAGATGATGGGACTCGCCGCCGCTGATTGCACCGACCTCAAGCGTTGGTCGGAGAGAATCCTGCAGGGCTATGACCCGGAGCGGGAAGCCACCACTCAGCAGCGACTGCGCGAGAGTTATGTCTCGCTCAGCCAGCTCCTGCGAGAAACCGTGGCCGCGCGTCGGCAGGCGCCGCGTGAAGACCTGATCTCCGCGATGGTTCGCGCGCAGGAGGAACAGGACTCTTTGTCCGATCTCGAAATCATCAGCCTGTGCACGCAATTGCTGGTGGCCGGCAACGTAACGACCACCGATCTCATGGGGAACGGCTTACATGCATTGATGATGCATCCGCAGGAAATGCAGAAACTGCAGGCCTCGCCGTCGCTCATCGAGCAGACGATTGAAGAAATTCTGCGCTACGACTGCCCGTTGACGGAGACTGCGCGCATCGCCCTTGATGACGTCGAGATCGGCTGCTGCCCGTTTGCCAAGGGGGACACGCTGACGGTCTCCATGGCTGCCGCCAATCACGATCCGGCGCAGTTCCCGCACCCGCATGTCTTCGATATCGAACGCGGCGATCCCGCGCATCTCGCGTTTGGCAGCGGCGTACACGTCTGTCTCGGCGCCCCGCTCGCCCGCCTGGAAGGACAGATCTGCCTGCAGGCGTTCATCGCCCGCTTCCCGGCGGTGCGCCCCGGTCGTGAATCTGCACGGCGACGGCGACTGCCGTTTTTTCGGGGGTTTGAATTTCTGCCGGTGCGCCTAAGGTAGGTTGAATGAAATGGGCCCGCTAGGGGCCCACCTAATTTGGGGAGAGGGATTGACTCACCCGCGCTTGCTGCGCGGGCTTGCCCCTGCGGGGCGCGCTGCGCGCGTCCGGATTCGCGCTGCGAATCCGTCGAACGAAGGGTTTGAACCAAAGCCTCTCTCTCCGCCAGTTCAACATTCCCTGCTATCAGGGAATAATTCAGGGAATTACGTCGGGTGATGGGATGGTGATGTTTAGACGCGTGTCTTTGTCGTGCACCTAAACACGGAGACCAGCAAATGCATCGCTCACCGACGCGCGAAAGTCAACTCAACTGCACAAATCCTCGGCTACCTCTTGGCATTCTAAAAAGAAGGGATCGTTGCCGATTCGAAACTGACCAGTCATATGGTCAATTCTCGGTCGGCAGCAACAGGCCTGGGACCAGGCGCTTCCCTCGACACAGAAGTTTGCGCTGATGGCACTCGCGGACGTGGCTGGCGACGACGGTGTTTGCTGGCCGAGTATCTCGACCATCGCGAAACGATGCGCCGTGTCGACCCGGACGGTGCAACGAACACTCCGAGCATTAAACCACGCAGGTCTGGTGCGCAGCGATCTACGCCATCTCCGCCAGTATTCGCACCCAATTTTGCGTACCCGTATCGCAAATGCCATTTCACGGTGGGTAGTGATAACAACTAGTTATTGGCAATTTTCTTATTGCTGAAACCGGCCAATAACAGCGTCATGCATCGCGTCCCTGCGATATCTTGCGAACTGCTGAGCTAGCGGGTCATCGAGCATCGTCTCCCGCGCATACACCGAACAGCGCCATGTAATTGGCATTACGTTTGATTGTCCCTAAGGCCGTCCGCTTCCCTACTCTCTCCTCTCCAGTCGGGAGCCTCGGCGGAAACCTCAGGCCGCGTGATACTCCTGCAGGGGCGGCTCGCCTAATGCCGACCGGTAATTGCTGTGGAAGTGCTGTAGCGCCGGTTCGTTGCGTCCGAACAAGAAGTACTCGAGCTTGCCGGCAGCGGCCGTAATCTGGGCCTTCTCCGACATCAGATAGTCTTCGTGTTCGACGGTGCTGACGAGAAGTTCTATGGTCGCGGACACATCGAATTCCATCCGTGCGGTCGCATCGGCCGCGTAGACGTTGTCGGCTTTGACTGCCGTTGCGCGGCCCGCCTCGCCCACTTGCGCCAGCACATGCGGCATCGCGAAGTGCGTAACGCGGCTGATCGAGCGGGCGACGTTGTTGCGATCGGGGTAGATGCGCACCATCACCACCATGCCGCCGATGAATACCAACTGGACGTTAGGAAAGATGTAGTAGGCAGCGATCGAACCGAACGCGAAACTCCATTCGGATTCCGGCTGCTGCCGCATCACGTCTAGGTAGCGGCTTGCGGTACAGATGCGGTGATTGCGTCCGTACTCACGATAGGTCGCGTAGTCGCTGTGCGCGAGGTTGATGAGCGTTTTGCTGTGCAGCGTGCTGAAGTGATAGTTCTCGCCGAAAGTATCGTTGGCGAGCTTCCAGTTCAGCGCCTTGTCAATGCTCGACTCCCCCTTGAATTCGCTCTTGTCGAATTCCCAGTTGGCCAACTCCTCGGCCAACTCGGTGCCGAGCAAGGCATCGATGTCAACCACACCATCGAGCTGCGGATGAACCACCAGGAAGCCATACTTTTCCTGCGAGGGCAGCTCGACGAGGTTATGACAGGCTTTATCGACTTCGCCGAACATCTCGCCGTGGCGTATGCCCATCAGGCGACCGTCCGGCGCATAGGTCCAGGCATGGAAAGGGCAGGTGAAGCGATTTTTCTCGCCGCGCGGTTCGTCCGTCAGCTGGGCACCGCGATGGCGGCACGCGTTGACGAAAGCGTGAAACTTACCGTCCTTATCGCGGGTGGCGAGGATCGGCATGCCGAGGTCGTTATTGGTCAGGTAGCTGCCCGGCTTCGGCAATTCTGATGACAGACCAAGCACCTGGGGATGCTGTTCGAAGAAGGTTTTCCATTCACGTTCGTTCAGTGACTTATCGGTATAGGATTTGGTCGGGTTGATCAGCACCTTACCCGCATCGCAGGTGGTTTTGGTATCTATCTGATGAATGAGTTCTTTTAGGACACGCTGCTGCTCGGCATGCTTCATGTGAAATCACCTCGATTGTTTCGCTTGGACTTACTCGTCGCCACGGCACCTGTAGTCGTCGACGCGAGTTCAGAAATTTTGCGCAAGAGCTGGTGCTGGAAAGTGTCCACCGCATCGGCGGTCAGCGTGATGTACAGATCCGACAATGCAACGCGGCGGAATTCGTCAATGCCGTAGTGACCGAATGCCCAGCCCCGGCAACTCATGCGAAAGTTACGTGTGACCAGCTCGGCCATCTGAGCGGAGGGAATTCGTCCACGGAGCAGGCCCGCAGTACGGCAGGCATCGATACCGGCCCCTATCAGGGCGCCGACCCAGGCGTAGATGCGGGTTACTTCCGCGTGGTGCTGCCCACCCTGATCCAGCCATTCCACCGCCAGAAAGGCTGCCCGGTAGAAGTTTTCGTCCTGTGCAAACAAGCGGGTTGACTCCACGACCGTGGCCGCCGCGTGGGTGAGCGGTTCTGCCTCGCCGACCGCCGCGATGTGGGATTCGATTTCGGTCAGCACATCGGCGCCCAACACCAATCGCACGTCTTCCTTTTTGCCGATGAGGTTGTAGATGGTCGGCACAGTCACATCTGCCAACCGCGCGAGATCGCGCAGGTTGAGTGCTTCGAAGCCGCCGTTCGCGAGCAGATTGCGCGCCTCAGCGAGGAGGCGGGCGCGGCGCTTCAGTTTGTTGCGGGCGCGGAGCGTGTCGGTGGCGATACCCATGCGGGGAGTTTTTCACATTGTAGTAATTTTAACAATAGTAAAGTTAGCGATTGACCGACGGCCAGCCGGGGACAGACCGGCTTCGCGTCCATGAGTGAGAATGGGGCGGTGCCGTCAGCCTGGTGCCTTCAGGCCCGGCTATTCTTGTCTCGGCGGAGTCAAATCGTGCTTAGGAGCGTCAGCTTTTTTGCTTTTGTGGGTCAGCTTTAGAACAGCGCCAGTGACTCTTCGTGGTCGAGGCTGTGTGAAAACGAATTTCAGATCTTGAAAGTGGGGACAAGCTTGCGCTCGGTATTCCTTTGATACACACCGATCCCTAAATCGCTTTCTTGTAGGTCGGGAAATGGGAGAATTTTTTTCTCAGCACCCCATTTTCTGCGTTTTCACACAGCCTCGGCCGACAGAAGGCGCTTGCCGCACCGCACTAATTCCGTCGGGGCGACGCTCGATTCAGAGCGCTCTGGGCGCGTGCTCTCGATCGCGATCCTGCCTCACGACGTCAGCTTCCAGTTTTCTGGTTTCCGGACGTTTCCGTCCCCCTCTAGGCCGGGTGAGCCCAGAAGCTTGCACCGCCACTGACGGCTAAACTTCAGATCAGTCGGCGGACTCGGTGGTCGAGCTAGACTATCGACTCGTAAGGTATCGCAAGGACGCGGTGCATGACTCCGTAATCTGCAGGCAAGGGCGTCAATGCTGGGGCTGCGCGTGCGGGCGAGTGACCTAGCGCTGGTCACTCGTACGCTAACCGCCCGTTATTCCGAGCCAACGCCATAGTCTGGTGGTAATTGATCGCCGAGCGCGGTAGGTAGAGGTTACTGACTGTAGAAACCTTAGATGATTGTTACATTCCGGCCACCGCGAGTGCGTCGAGCAACGCCTTGGCTGCCCTAAGGTCGTGTGTGTCAAAACCCTCGGTGAACCAAGCGTAAACTGGCTGTAGCAAGTCCCGCGCTTCCGTAAATTTGCGTTGCCCGTGCCATAATTGGGCAAGACTGCTGGCGGCGCGCAGCTCCCATGATTTTGCCTGCTGTTCACGCGCGCACGTCAACGATGACTGATAGGCCGCGAGGGCTTTCGCGTCCTCGCCCCGGCACTCATGCACCCATCCCTGCACGCGCAGGGTTTCCGCCAGATAGGCGCGCTCTGACCGGTCGGGGCGTGCGACATCGTCGAGCACTACATTGATAAGGTTAAGCGCGTCATCGGTATCGCCAAGTCTCGCATGGCCAAGGGCGAGCAGCGTTTTCCATGGGGGTGTTGCGACTTGACAACCCATGCTGTCCCATATGTCCAGAGCCCGCTGCAGCGTGCTTATACCCTCAGCATTCTCGTCAAGGCCAATCAATGCGCATCCCTTGGATACCTGAGACAGGAAGGGTGAGATGGCAAAGAGTTTAAATTCCTCACCCAGCCGTTCGGCTTCCTCCACGCGCGCGAACGCCTTGGCGTGATCACCAACCAAATCCAATACATGTTGACCCCAACTCAACACATACCCCAGATCAAAGGGGTGATTAAAGCGCCGCGCGCGTGCGACGGTGGTTTCAGTCATCTGCAATGCTTGCGCCGGGAAACCGAGTGCCCATAGGCAAGACGCTTCGTAAACCGCACTCATGCTCGCGGGATCGATATTCATCGTGTCGACCAGTTCGCGATGCAACTCATCGCGGTAATTGCCACGTAACCGCCGTGCATGCGAAAGAGCCGAAACGAAGTTACCAAGCCAGTAATGCGTCACGCATAATATGTTGTGCGCCACCACGCGTAGCGAAGAGTCTTCAGTCTCCTCGCCCAACCTCAACACTTCTTCACCGAGAGCAAGCGAGTCGATCAGGCGACCGCTCGTTATCACGTCACTCCACAGCCCATAATAGATAAGTGACAAAGCACTCGACCGCTTGAGACGCTTCGCGAGCGGCATCGCGGCGGTAAGGGTCTCGCGTGCTTCGGCCGAACCCCAACCTTTGAGCGCAAACCACGCCATGCCGAGCGCCGCGCGCAGGTCAAGCTCAAGGCTGTCTAGCTCAGCGGGTTCGGTCCGGGACTCGACTTGCTGCAAGCCCTGTTCGAGATGCGCCACGGTTTCCGGCAGCGCATGCGTCTTCAATGCACTGCGCCCGGCGGCCAGCCAATACCTGGCCGCTTTCTCTGCCACGCCTGCCTGCGTGAAATGCCGCGCAAGCAATTCGGGTTCAGCGGACACGGTCTGTGGAAAACGCACTTCCAGCGTCTCTCCAATGACCGTATGCAGCTCCCGCCGAGTACTCTTCAATAACGACTCATATGCCGCGTCCTGCACTAATGCGTGTTTAAAGACATAGGTGGCGTCTGGCGGCGCACCGCGCCGAAACGCGAGCCCGGAGTCCGTGAATTGTTCCAGAGCGCGATCAAGCTCCGCACGCGGTGTCGCCGCCACCGCCGCGATTAATTCATAGCTAAACTCGCGCCCGATGGCGGCACCGATTTGCGCGATCGCCTTGACCTTCGGTGCGCGATCGAGCCGTGCCGTTAGCGAGTCCCGCAAGGTTACTGGTACCACGATGGTAGGGGCGTCGCCCGCATATTCAAAACGATCGCCGGTGTCGGTGAGCTGGCCGGACTCCAGTACAGCGCGCGTCAGTTCCTCCACGAACAGCGGTATGCCATCGGTGCGCGCAACAATCTGCTCCAATAAAGCTGCGGGCAAGGCTTTCCCACGGGTCACTTTTGCCACCATCGCGGTACTCTGCGCGCGTGTTAATTTGGCGAGTCTCCACGCCGTGGTGTGCGCAAAACGCGTCCAACGCGCCTGGAATTCCGGGCGATGCGTAAGAACCAGCAGCAACGGAACTTCGGACATGCGCTCGATCAACTGGTCCAGCGCTTCAAGGCTGGTCCGATCCGCCCAATGCGCGTCTTCGAACATCATCACCAGTGATCGGCGGTGCGCGAGCGCAAACACAAAGTCAACCAGCACCCGGAGCGTTTCGTCTTTGCGCTTTTGCGGAGTAAGTGTTATCGGCTCAAAGCGTTCTTCGCCTGCAAGCGACAGCATCCCGGCAAAGTAACGTAGATCCGCGCGCGGCAAACCGTACTGTGTGATGAGCACCGCTTCGAGCCGGTTAAACTTTGCGTCCGTTGACTCCTCCGGGTCGATATCCACCAGCCGGATGAGCGCGTCGATAAACGGATAGAGGGCGGTGTTGCTGTGAAACGGCGAACACTGCAACGACCACGCCTTCGCACCAAGCGCCTGCAACCGCTCTGACAGTCCGCTCGAGATGCGGCTCTTGCCGATGCCAGGTTCGCCTGCCAACAGCACTACTTGCCCTTCGCCGTCCTGCGCGAGTTGCCAGCGTTCCAGAAACAGCGCAATCTCATGTTCCCGGCCCACGAGCGGCGTTAAGCCGGCACTGGTTGCCGCTTCAAAGCGGCTCGCTGTCTTGCTCACGCCTTGCACTTGGTGTAAGTGCTGCGGGTGGGTAATCCCTTTGAGCGCTTGCCTGCCCAAATCGAGATAATCAAACGCGCCACCCGCCAACCGCCGTACCGGCTCGCTAATCACAATGCCGCCCGGCGCCGCGAGCCCCTGCAGACGTGCGGCAAGACTCATGGTCTCGCCGACTGCGCCCTTCTCAGCACCGGCCACCACCACCACGCCGCTCGCGATCCCGATGCGCACCTGCAAGCGCTGAACGGCCGGGACCTCGAGGATGCGCATGGATTCCAGGATCGCGAGCCCGGCATGGATAGCGCGCTCAGCTTCACCTTCATGCGCCAGCGGATACCCGAAGAAAGCGACGATGCCATCGCCTAAGCGCTGGTACACATAGCCGTCATAGCGGGTCACGCACACCGCGCACGCATCTTCGTAGCGACGGATGATCTGCTGCAGGATCTCTGGATCGACGCGGGAAGAGATCTCAGTAAAGCCGACCATGTCGCAGAACATCACAGTCAGTTGACGGCGTTCGCCTTCGCGCGGGACTTTCGGCTCCTCGGGTACAGCGCTGGAATGCGCCGAGTCGTAATCAGGGTTGCTGCGAGCAGTCGGTAGGGCTCCTTGGGTAGTCGCAGCCGTCGGCGTTCCGCACTTGCGACAAAATCGCGCGGCAACCCCCAACTCAGCCCCGCATTCAGCGCAGGCGGCCAGAAGCTTGACGCCGCAGCCCTCGCAAAACAGGGCATCGGCTTGGTTCTCGTGCTGACAGGATGCGCATTTCATGCGGTGATTCTAAAGGAACGGGCGGGCGCTTTGATTGAATCCTCTGCAGGCCAACTGGCCGTTCTTGGAAGCCTTGGTGACAGGTCGGAGCGCGCTGCTCGCAGTGACCGCTTTCTCGGGTATGTGGGTCAGCTTTCTGGGGACGTCAGTGCCCGGTCATGGTAAGGGTTGTTAGATGCCCGCCGTTCAGCAGTGCATTGGCGTGTGAGGTTGCGCTAAGCGGCGGGCGTCTAACAAGGCCCAGTGCAAGAAACCGCGATGGTTCAGCGCCGTGTTGTCACGCAGTCCGTGGAGGCTATGGGGATTCGAATCGCCAGCGGTGGGTTGGTCGCGGGTAATGGCGCGGTGATGAGCGTGGCGTCGCGCGGATTGAACGCCCCCTCACCGCAGTTGAAGGCGCGGTGAGTCATCTCGATGTGGCCGGGGATTGGTCTTTTGGTTTTGTCATTGACGCTGCGCGCAAACCTTCCCGTGGTCGGTCGCTCTGCGCTTGACCGATTCAAGGTGCTTCGGACGTGAGTTAGGTTCTGCATGGCGGACCCGTGGCGCTGGGGGGTGCACGCGGCGCATGGCCACGTTCGAAGGTTTCGATGATGATCATTGCCGCGCCACACGCGGGACAGAGGAATGTCGGCGCGTGTTCATGCGCTGCCGTGTGCGCGTCTTCCGTCGTGACGCGCGGAGGTTCACAGCTGGGACAGTGCCGATTACGACACGAGTTATAGGCGTGTTGGGTCGTGGCGCAGTCGGCACAGCGCAGCACATGGCCGCCGAGTGCGACGCTGCGGCACTGCTCGATGGCGGACATCACCTTGAGTTGACCGAGGCTCAGGTGTCCGGCATGCGTGTGCCGCCACGCCGCGCCATGCGTGCGCAAGATGTCCGCGACTTCGAGTCGCGGTCGTGACATGACCGAAGACCGGTCAGTTCACGGCTAGGTACTCGAGCGGACTTTTAACCTCGCGCAACAACTGCGCGGCGACGTGACTGTAGCGCGCCGTGGTCTCCAACTTCTGGTGTCCAAGTAACACTTGGATGACGCGGATGTCGACCTTCTGCTCGAGCAGGTGCGTCGCAAACGCATGCCGTAACGAATGTAACGACACGCGCTTCTTAATCGGTGTCGCATTCACCGCGTGGTGAAAGACGCGGTTCAGTTGTCGCGTCGACATTGGCTCGACCGGGTTCTGGCCCGGGAACAGCCAGCCGCCCGGCAACATCTTGCGCTCGCTTTGTGCCTGCCGATACCACGCCCGTAGGAGCTCGAGCAAACGCGGCGAGAGCATGGCTTCGCGATCACGGCCACCCTTGCCTTGTTCAACACGAATGACCATGCGTTGGCCGTCGATGTCGCTGACTTTGAGGTGCACCACTTCGCTGGCGCGCAAGCCCGCGCCATACGCCACCGACAACGCCGCGCGAAACTTCAAGCTGCCGGCGGCGGCGATGATCTGTTCGACCTCGGCGACGTTTAACACCACCGGTAATATCCGCGGCTCGCGCACCGGGCTCATCAGATCTAGCGCATCGAGGCGGCGCAAGGTCACTTCGAAGAAGAAGCGCAAGCCGGTAATCGTCGCATTGAGGGTGGTGCTCGATATCCCGCTCGCGACTAAGTGGAGTTGGAAACGCCGTAAGTCCTCAGGCGCCGCGCGCTCTGGCGAATGGCCCAGAAACTCGGCCAGTTGCTTGACCGCGGGCCCCGAGATTCCAGCTTCCAGTTTTCCGGTTTCCGGTTTCCGGTTTCCGGTCGTTCGTAACCACGCCTGAGGCCGAGTGAGCTGAGATTCCTGCGCCTCCATCGACTACCAGAATTCAGCTAGGTTAGCGGACTCGGCCGATTCGTTGCGCCGCAAGCGGCACACACCAGCGCCAGCGGGCTCCCGCAGCGTCCACAGAACCGATTACCCTCGGGATTGTGCTGTGCGCAGGCGGCGCACGATGCGGCAGCGGGTTCCGGCAGATCAGCGCCCCAGCAGCGCGGCGATTCGTCGCGACAGTTTCTTCGCCTCGCGTCGTCTCGAGTTCATCCCGCCATAGATCGACGCATTGCACCCGAAAAACCATAGTCCCGGGAGGCCATCCTGCGCCTGATCCGCGTGGCGACGCGGCGCGCCTCGCGCGTCCAGCACGTCAAGGTGTCCGACGAGATCCTCCAGTCCCGGACGGTAACCGGTCGCGCAGATAATCGCATCCGGCCTAAGTATCCGCCCATCGGTCAAGCGCACGGAGTCGTGCGTCAGCGATTCGATGGTGGGGACGACTTTGAAGCGCCCCGATTTAACGGCCGCCACGAATCCGTTGTCGGCCGCGACGGAGACTCCGTCATCGCGATGTTGCGCCACGGGCCCTTTGGTCGGGCGCGGGAAACCGAAGCGCGAAAGATCTCCGAACAGGATTCGACTGAGCATCGTGACGACCGCATCCTGGAACGTACGCGGGAGCCCGAGTTCCTCCATCATCACGAGAAACGTATGCCCCGGGACGCCGAACAGGCGCAGCGGCACGATGCTCGCGCCGGAGCGCGCGGAAACCCATACCTCTTGGGTCCCGACACGCGCGAGGTAGTTGCCGATGTCGACCGCCGAGTTTGCCACCCCGACCAGCAGGACCCGACGACCGATGTAATCGTCTGCGTGCCGAAAACTCGCCGCGTGGATCAGTTCTCCCCTGAAGTCCGCGCGACCCGGCCACTCGGGAAAGACCGGCACTCGCTCGGAGCCGGTGGCAACGATGACGTGACGCGTGGTGAGCGTCTCGTCGTCGGTACGGATCCACCATCGCTGATCGTTCATCGGATCGAGCCGTCGCACGGCCGCCCCAAACCGCATTGGCGCGCCGAGGGCTGTTGCATATGCCTCGAGATAGGCGATGTAGTCGTCCCTCCTGGGGAGCAGGCCGTAACGCGCGGGAATTCGCATGCCGGGTTGGTGTGAATACCAGCGATTGGTATTGA
>CAMATU010000027.1 GCA_945861225.1 Klebsiella pneumoniae | reverse complement strand
CAATCTGGCAGCACAGGCGCACTCACGACCGGTGCTGACACCGCTGGCAATGGCGGCGCTGCCACCACCGGCGCGGCATTGGGAGCGATCGCAGACTCGGCATCTGCAAGCAGCTGCTGTGCCGGAGTACGCGCATATTCGAGCGTATCGGTATCCGTGTTCCACCACGGAATAACCAGCGGCGGTAGCGCAAATTCGCCGCCGGCAGTCGGAATCAGCGCGACCTTTTCCTGGCGCACTGCGGTGATCACACCGTCTTGTTTATCTTCTTTCAGCTGGGGCTGATCGGGATATACCTTCAAGCCGGAGATGGTCGCCGGCAGGATTTCGGGGAGCTGCCCGGTGGTGAGTCCGTTGACCCACAACGACACTGTGCGCGTGACTGGATCACCGGCCTTTACACGCAGTTCTGGGGGCTCCCACAGCTCGTTTATGCGCACCTTGTGGGCCGGCAACCAGGGGGCGTTGGCCGGATATTGCGCGGGCACTGGCCGCACGTTCAAGGTTACTTCATCCGAACTGATCCGGCGTGTTTTCACCGAGCGCCCGAACAGTTCGAACAACGACGCAGCGCGTTCCATCACTTGCGCGGTGACTGTCACCGGCGCGATTGTGCTCGTGCCACTGGCTTGGGGAAAGAGGGCGAAACGACGTTCGATGACTTCATAGCGTTTACCGCCACGCTCCGCCTGATATTGGCGGTCTTCACCGAGCGGCCGCACGATGGCATCGTTACTGAGTTGGGGTTCAGATAGCGAAGCATTGCTGAGTTCATAGCGCCGCCACAGCCGGATGGTGTACGTGACCTGCTGCTGCACATAGGGATCGCGCGGCGCGGCATCTATTTCTAAAAACAACCCGTCATCCGTCGGCGCAGCCGGGCCGGCCGCGGTGGTTTTAATCGCGAACGGCGCGGAGCGCGTGTCGCCAAAGGTGATCGCCGGCACTTCCAATGGCCCGGCAGTCTTCGGGAGCACCTCAACCACCCAGGTAGCGGTGCGGGTGTGCTTACCATTCACCCACGCCAGCGCGGTCTGCTGATTACGCCCCAGGATCTCGAAATTTTTTTCGAGTGGAGAAAAATCCGGTTCGCCGTCGAGTTCGCCTTTGATGACGAACGCGATGCGAAACGACTCTCCGCTGAGCGGGGGATTGGGATCGAGGCTGACATCGATCTCCACTGCCAGCACACTCGCGCTCCATAGCACCAGCAGAGCAACGGCCCGCCATCCACTCACTCGCTTCACCATGGTTCTGCCTGCTCTGGTTCCTGGTCATGGAGGCGACCGTACTGATAGAGAAACTTACGCCGTAACAGGCCGCCCGGATCATCCGGGATCTGGCGCAGCCATTGTTCGGTGGCGAGCGCCTTCTCAGGATCGGCAGCCGCTTCACGCGCCTGAGCGGCCGCCTGCTCAGCCGCTGCTTGCTGCTCAGGATCCGCTGTTTTGGCATTCGCACTTTCACTCTTGCGCGCGTCGCGAGCGCGCTTGCCCTGTTCCGCTTCGCGATCATTCTGCGCGGGATCTTCGTTTGCTGCAGGTGGGCGCTGGGCGGTGTTCTCGCCTGCCTCGTCGGCCTTACTCTGGCCCTGATCGCCTTGACTCGCTTGCTCGTTCTCCGCCTCGCCCCCTTGCTGGTCGTTCTGCCTGGGCTTTTGCTGATCCTGCTTTTTCGACTCATCCTGTGGCTGCTGTTGCTTTACTAAATCGCGCAGCAGATCGCGGTTATAAGTCGCGTCGGGATCGTCGGGGGTAAGTTGCAAAGCCTGTTCATAGGCGCTGATCGCATCTTCAAAACGCCCCAGGCGGGCCAGCGCATTTCCCTTGTTATAGAAGTCAGTGGTCGACTTCGCATGCTTCAGGCTCTCAAGCGTGTCGGCAAATTTTCCCGCACGATAAAGGCTGGCCGCACGCCAGTCTGGGTTCTCGAAAGTCTCTGCCGCCGCCGCGTAACGTTCAGCGCGGAACTCGCGCGACCCGGCCTGATCGGGCGTGCGAAACCAGTCCGCACGCGCGGCGCTCAGGTGACCAAGGCTTAACGCCAGCAAGACCAGCAGTGCGCCGTGACGAAATGCCAAACAGCTACACCACAGTACGGGCAACAACAGCCATGGCCCCAGTTCCCGCCATTGGGTCGCGCTGCGATCGGTCGCGGTGGCGTCCGAGCCGCGAGTACCGGTGGCAAAAAACGCTTGCAGGGCCGTGATCTCGGCATTGTCCGCGCCCGCCGATTGGTACAGGCCGTGACCGCGCTGCGCCAACTGCCCGAGTGTGTCGGGAGTCAGTTTCGATAACACGATGCCACCTTCGCGGTCAGTCACGAAACCCCCGTCGGTGAGCGGAATCGGTGAGCCTGCCGTCGTGCCCACGCCGAGCACCGAGAGACGGAATTCACCGCCGGCCAATTCGGCCAGGGCGGGTTTGAGATCGCGCTCGTGCAGGCTGTCCGTGATCAACAACAAATCGCCGTGACCGAAGCCTGCCTGCTTTAATAGTTCGACGCCCTTACGCAGCGCGCGGGGAATTCCGCTGCCCTGCCTCGGCATCAGTTCAGGGGTCAGGACCTGGAGTTGAGATTCAATCGTCTTCACATCGTCGGTCAGCGGCGTAACGCTAAAGGCCTGAGCCGCAAACACCACTAATGCCGTTTGCCCGGTGTGGCGGCCACTCAACAGATCTTTGATTTTGAAACGGGCGCGATCCAGCCGCGAAGGCGTGACATCGCTCGCACTCATCGAGGATGACAGGTCGAGCAGCAGCACCAGCGCGGCCTGGTCGCGAAACACCGGTTGCGGCGCACGCTCGTAGGTCGGTCCGGCCAGCGCCAATACTGCGCAGAGTCCACCCAGCGCAAACGGCAGCACCTTGCGCCGTCGCCGTTCTCCGTCAAGATCTGTCACCACAAATGGAATCAACGCGGGGTCGCAAATCTGCTGCCAGAAGCCACGGCCCGCAGCGTGCCGCCAGAGTCGCGCGACGAGATACCCGAGCGGTAGCAGCAACAGTAAGCCCCACGGCCGCAGAAAATGAAATTCGCTCAACGCGGCGGTCATCCTAGAAACCTCAGTGCGACCCTTACCCAAAAGGTGACGCATATTTGAATGATAGATCCCATTCCAGACATACGCTTACTCATGTGTTTAAGCGGTCAACTGAGGTTTCCAGGATCATGCGCTGTGCCGCAGAAAACGTGCAGTCACCACCAGCGCGCAGGCGAGCGCCAGTCCGAGCGGCCACGGGAAGAGCGTTTGTATGGGCCGGAAGTGCTGCTCTCCACGTTCGCTCGGTTCGAGCTTGTCGAGTTCAGCGTAAATCGCCTCGAGCGCGGCCACATCGCGCGCGCGGAAATAGCGGCCGCCGGTGGCCTTGGCGATCCCTTTCATGGTGTCTTCGTCCAGATCGGTCGAAGGATTTACACGAATGGTGCCGAACAATTGCTTGACCAGCATTTCATCGGCGCCGATGCCAATGGTGTACACCTTCAGGCCCGCTGCTGCTGCAAGCTCGGCTGCGCGCAGCGGTTGCAGCTGCCCGGAAGTGTTTGCGCCATCGGTCATCAGGATCACCACTTTCTGCGTGGCTTGCTGTTCGCGCAGCCGCTTGACCGCCAAACCTAGTGCGTCGCCAATTGCGGTGCTGCGCCCCGCCAAGCCGATCGCGGTTTCGTCCAACAGCTGAACCACGGACGCGCGATCAAAGGTGAGGGGGACATTCAGATAGGCTTGCTCGCCAAACAGCAGCAGGCCAATCCGATCACCTTCGCGGCGCGCGATGAACTCACGTGCCACTGCCTTGGTGGCCGTGAGGCGATCCACATTCTCGCCCTCCAAAATAAAATCTTTCACTTCCATGCTTTCGGAGAGATCGATCGCGAGCATCAAATCGCGTCCTGAATTGGCGACGCCCAGGGGCTCGCCCAGCCAGCGTGGATTAGCGGCCGCCAGCACCAGCAGACTCCAGCCGACCACGAGCAGCCAGCCTTGTGCGCGGCGCCCAGAAGCGAGCGCGTGACTCGCCGGTAGGGCACTGAAATCCATCACGTCCGGCACGCGCAGCGCGCCGCGCGCGGCGATGCTGACCGGGGTCAGGAAGCGGCGTGCCAACCACGGCAGTGGCAGTGTGAGTAGCATCCACGGCCAACCAAATTCAAACACCGGCGGAAACTCGTGGGCCGCCCGGCAAATGCCGCAGCCAGTGCTCACAGCCGGCCAGCAGCGCCGCTGCATCGAACCCTGTGGCGGTACGGTCATAGGGTGCGGCCGTCAGGATCCGGCCCGCACCAGTAGTGAAAAAATGTACTTGGCTCGTGGCATCGAGACGCGCCAGCCAGGCCTGGCCGGTGAGTGCCGCCGCTTCCTCAGCGCCAAAACGTTGCAACGCCACCTGCCGACACAGCATCGACAGTTCACTCGCCAGTCGGTGGTGATCTGCATGCGTGGCGAAGGCCGCTACGATCTCCGCCAGACGTCGACGCGCATGCCGGCGTAGACGGGTGCGTCGCCACCACCACCAACAACTCGCACCGGCGCATAGGATCGCCAGCACGCCGCCGGCGAGAATCCACCAACCGGGGGCCAAGGGCCACCAACTGATGGGCGCGGGGAGATGAATGTCGTGCAGCGGAATGGTGGCGGGATCGAGCATCAGCGGGCACCGAGGAGTCGTTGCACACAGGAGAAAGCATCGCCAGTAGTGGTTAACGTGGCGCACAGAATGCGCTGACCGCGACAAAAATTCGTAAGCTCGGCCTGGCGCGCTGCGAAACGTTCGGCATATCGTTGCCGGGTGTCGGGCTGGCTCGCGGGGAGGGTGAATTCGCCGCGAGCGTCACAGACCTTGAGCGGATTTGCGAGATCCGGCAGGGTAGCTTCGAACTCGTCGTAGACCAGAATCAGCCCGACATCATTGTGCCGGGTAAGCCCGGTGAGATCAGCCCGCTCGGCCGGCCCCAGTTGCCGCCCGTCGGTAATCACAAACACCAAGCTGCCGGGCTTCACCAGGCGCCGCAGCCGCCGTAACGCGGTCGCCAGCGGGGTGGCTGAGGGCGCGCTTGATTTGCCGTTGGAAGGTTCGGCACTCGCGATCAGGGCTTTGAGGAAACGCGCGGCGGCCAAGCTGCCGCGCGCGGGTTCCAGTTCGTGATGCGCGGTTTCAGAAAACACGATGCCGCCGATCCGATCGCCAGTGTCCACCGCCTTCCAACCCAGCAAGGCCGCCACGCGCGCCGCCTGGACGCGCTTGAAAACGCCGCGCGTGGCAAAGGCCATGCTGGCGCAAGTATCCACGGCCACATACACCGGCCGCTCACGTTCCTCGCGGAACAGCTTGGTATGCGGCTTGCCGATACGGGCGGTGAGCCGCCAATCGAGCGCCCGCACGTCGTCGCCCGCTTGATACGGCCGCGACTCGGCATATTCCATCCCGCGCCCTTTGAGCTGCGCGCGGTAATCGCCGCGCTGCTGGGCCTTGACCGAACGCAACCAGGGGGGCAGTGCCGCCGCACGGCCCGCGAAGCGCATGAGATCGGCCAGCAACGGGGTGGTGAGCGGCGAACCCGCACTGTCGCTGCGCGCAACTTCGGCACGTGAATTAAAGAATGCCATGCGACCTCAGGGGACCGGGATCCGCGCCAGCAGCGTCGCCACGAACTTGTCCGTCGTAATGCCTTCCGCCGCTGCTTCATAGTTCAGGATCACCCGATGTCGCAGTACATCGGGCGCGATCGCGTGAATATCCTCAGGGCTTACGAAATCGCGACCGGCCAACCAGGCGATGGCGCGTGCGCAGCGATCGAGCGCGATGGTGGCGCGGGGACTCGCTCCGTAAGCGAGCCAATTCGCGAGATCCTGGCCATAGGTGACGGGGGCACGGGTCGCGCAGACCATTTCAATAATGTAGCGCTCCAGTGCCTCACTCATGTACACCCCCAGCACATCGCGCCGCGCTTGAAAGATCTGACTTTGGTTCAGCACCGGCTGGACCACCGGCACGGATTGCATCAGCGACAAGGCTTCCTCGCGCGCCAAGGTCAGAATACGTTGTTCTTCCTCGGCGCTGGGATAGGTGATCGTCACATGCATCAGAAAGCGATCGAGCTGCGCTTCGGGCAGCGGATAGGTGCCTTCCTGTTCCAGCGGATTCTGAGTCGCCATGACCAGGAACAATTCCGGTAGTTGATAGGTCTCACGACCAATGGTGATCTGCCGTTCCGCCATCGCTTCCAGTAATGCTGACTGCACTTTGGCGGGCGCCCGATTGACTTCGTCGGCGAGCACCAAGTGATGGAAGAGCGGTCCTTGCTGGAATTTGAATGAACCGTCCTGTGGCCGATAGATCTCGGTGCCGGTCAGATCCGCCGGCAGCAGATCGGGCGTGAACTGAATGCGGTGGAAATCTCCTTCAATGCCCTCGCCGAGCACCTTGATGGCGCGGGTTTTGGCGAGCCCTGGTGGACCTTCAACGAGCAGATGACCATCGGCCAGGAGGGCAATCAGCAGGCGATCGACGAGGCGTTGCTGGCCAATAATGCGCTTGGCGATGAATTCGCGCAGTTGGCCGAGGGCGATTTTGGTGGGCATAAGGTGCGTGATTCTTGTGGGTTGGAAGAAACGTAAGTAAGTCTTTAGCAAAAATTCATGCGCGATAATTTCATGCCAGTGCAGGGGAACGCAATTCTTGCGCGCCCGGGTCCTTAGTACAGCGGAGCGCGTGGGGAGTTCCCAGCCGACACTGCAGAACCTTAACCTATCTCGTCGCGCAATGAATTAAGCTGATGAGACTTCATTCCTCACGAGAGTTTGCGATGCGCACCAAACAAGCTGGTTTTACGCTCATTGAAGTGATGGTCGTGGTGGTCATCCTTGGCATCCTGGCGGCGATTGTAGTGCCACGCATCATGAGCCGCCCAGACGAGGCAAGAGTGGTCAAAGCGCAGCAGGATCTCCGCGCGATTGCCGCTGCGCTCGATCTGTACAAGCTGGACAACTTCAACTATCCCCTCACTGCCACGGGTCTCGAAGCGCTAGTTACTAAGCCGGCAGCATTATTACCGGGCGCCAACTGGCGCGCCGGAGGCTATCTCTCCAAGTTGCCGCGCGATCCCTGGGGCGCAACCTACCAGTATCTCGCGCCGGGGCAACACGGCGAATACGATCTGTATTCGTTGGGTGCGGATGGCACACTCGGTGGCGAAGGGAACAATCGGGATCTCGGGAATTGGGAAATTGAGTGAAGAACGGCTTCACCCTCATCGAGGTGATGGTCGTCGTCGTCCTCATTGGTATCCTCGCGACCTTCATACGGCTTGCGCTCGGTGATGGCGGGCGGGCGGCACGGCTCCGCGATACCGCCCGCGTAATGCAACAACTCACCACGATGGCCGCCCAGGAAGCGGTGTTCACCAGTCGCCCAATCGCGCTGGTGTTCACCGGTGATCATTACGCCTTGCAAGAGCTGCGCAACGGCGCCTGGCAGCTGCGCCCTCAGGATGCGCTCTTTCGCGCCCGCGCCGTGCCGGCCGGCATCGAAGTGCGCGTGGAATCCCCCGGGCGCGACGCACCGCAGGCGCTGAGCGCTCGCGCGCCTGCCATTTTTTTTCCGGACGGCAGCGCGGAAACTTTACGCATCGAACTGCGTGACAGGCAGACCGCTGCGCGCGCCTTGTTGACCCCCGAAGCAGCAGGCTATTTGGTGAAACTGCTGTGAAGCGCGCGCGCGGCTTCACCTTGCTGGAAGTCTTAGTGGCCCTCGCCGTGCTTGCCACTGCGCTCTACGCGACCACCAGCAGTATTCGCAGCGCCGCCCGCCAACAGGCACATCGGGAATCCGCCATGCTCGCGCATTGGGTCGCGATGAATGTCGCGACCGAGTTGACCCTGGCACCGATCGGAAAGGACGCGCCGCCCGCCGCGCGCACAGTCACGCTCTACAATCAGCAGTTCCTGGCGGCCATCAGGCCCACGCGCGATCAGGATGGAAAAATTACCGCGCTCACCATCGCAGTCGCCCTCGAAAAGGCCCCCGCGACGATCCTGCATAGCCTGGAATTTGCGGTGCAATGATGCGCCGAGAGAATCTCCGCGACGGTGGTTTTACCTTGCTTGAGGTGCTGATCGCGATCGCGATTTTCAGTGTGATGTCGGTTTTTGCTTATCAGGGCCTCCGCAATTTTCTTAGCGCACGCACCATTGTTGAAGCGCAGGCGGAGGACTTCGCGGCCCTGGTAAGTGGAATCACCCAGCTCCAGCAGGATTTGGAGGAGGTCGCGGCGCGGCCAGTACGCGATGCCTTAGGGGATTTTCTGCCTGCCATGCAGAGTGGCGTGGGTGTCGGCGAGATCCTCGCGCTGACTCGCCATACCGCCTGGGCATCCACAGTGATGGCCAGTTCCGATTTGCGCCGAATCGATTATCGCCTGGAGAACGGCACGTTGATTCGTCGCGTGTGGGCCGTGCTTGATCGCGTGGCAGATTCTCGTGCCACCGAGCGCGTCGTTTTCCCCGCAGTGGAGGCCGTCATCTTGCGCTATTTCGATGATGGTAAGTGGCATGAGTCCTGGCCCGCCGAAAATGTGGGAGATCCCTTGCCGGCACTGCCCACTGCAATATCGCTCAGCGTGCAGTTTGCGAATGGGCGCACCCTTGAGCGGATGATTCGCGTACGGACGGCGGGCTGAAGTGATGGGTGACGCGCATCAACACGGCATCGCGTTGATCACCGCCATGCTGATTGCAGCGATCGTCACCGCGGGCGCGGTGGCGCTCGCTACCAGCCAACAATTCAGTAATCGTCGCGTCACGAATATTCTAACTGCCGATCAGATTCAGCTCGGTGTGCGTGCGCTTGAGCAGCAAGCACACCAATTGCTGCGTGAAGACGCGACGCGCGGCCAATACGACGCCGCGGACGAAGCATGGGCCCAAGCGGAACTCATCACCACCATTGGCGACCTCAAGCTCGAAGGACGGCTGCGCGATCTGCAAGGGCGTTTCAATCTCACCAACCTCTCGCCTGAACCGGCCTATGCGGCTGAGGGGAGTGTAAACACTGCAGCGCCGCCGCCCGCCGTGGAGAGCACGGCAAACCCGCAACTTCCTGTACCTGGCGGTGCCGCGAGCACCGCACCTCCCGGTGCACCACTGCCCGTTGGCGACACGCCTGCGCAGAATGATGCCGCACTCACACCGGCGGCGCGTGGCGAGCAGCAACTACGCCTATTGTTTAAGGCGCTTGAGCTCGCCCCCGAACCTGTGCAGGCAATTCTTGACTGGATTGATCCCGATACTGAAACGCGCTTTCCGAATGGCGCAGAGGATGACTACTATACCGAGCAGCAGCCGGCCTATCGGGCAGGTAATCGACCGCTACTCTCGATCCGCGAACTGTTGCTGATAAAGGGAATTACTGCCGAGATTTACCGCAAGTTGGCGCCATTCGTCACGTGCCTGCCGCGCGCCGGGAGAATCAATGTGAATAGTGCGCCCAAGGAAGTGTTGCTGAGTCTCGCCCCGAGCCTCGATAGCAGCGCCGTGAATATTCTACTCAGGGCGCGCGATACGCAGCCATTTCTCACTATCGACGCATTCATCAAACATCCCTTGCTACAATTCCGGCAAATTCCGGCGGACGACGTGACTGTGACGAGCGATTATTTCGAACTACAAAGCACGGCGCGGAATGCACGACTGGACGCGCGAATGGTTAGCCTGCTCGCGCGCAGCGGGCGCGAAGTCGCGACCTTGCGCCGCTGGCGGGATAATTTCGATGAGTAATTCTTGGGTGGCGCGCGGGCTTGGCGATGGGGGATACGAATGGGCGCGCACTGGCCCGTCCACGCAACCACACAACCTTGAGCGCGGCGATCTGCAGGCCATGCGCACTGCGGCACAGTCGCGGCCGCTGGTGCTCCTGGTTGATGGGCGCGAGGTGCGGATGCTCGAAGCGGTGATTCCCGCGCGCTCACAGCGCCAGGCGCAACAGGCGGCGCCCTTTGCGATTGAAGATGAGCTCGCTGACGAGCTCGAACAATTGCAGGTGGTGTGCGGGGCGCTCGGTGCGAATGGCAAGCGCGCGGTCGCTGTGGTCAAGCAAGAGGTGCTCCGGCGCATGCTGGACCCGCTCGCCAGCGGCGGCGTGCAGTTGGCACGGCTGCTGCCAGATTATCTGGCCTTACCGCATCGCGCCGAGCACTGGTCGCTGATGCAGGATGGCGCACGCGTGTTGGTGCGCACAGATCTGCAGCAGGGCTTCGCCTGCGATGTTTCACTTTTTGATGCTATTGCGGGCCGCCTCGAGCAAGTTAAACCGCCGCGCGGGCTCGATCTCTTCGGCGACGTTACCGTGCCGAGCGCACTCGCGAAGATTCCACAGCTGCACCATGCATTACCGCATGGTGCCCTCGTGCTACTTGCGCAGGGGAGTGCTGAGGCGAACACGCTTAATCTATTGCCCGCGCAATACCGTTCGGATCGCCACCGCGCTAACGGTGGCCTGCGTTTAGCGGCGGCGTTGGGGGTGTTAGCGCTCGGCGTGCATTGCGGTTTTCTAGTGCGCGATACGCAGCGCTTGGAGGTAGCACTCGCAAGCACCCGTGCCGCGCAAACCGAAACCATGCAGCGCGCCTTTCCAAATATCACGCGCGTCGTGAATGCCGAGGTCCAGGCGACCCAGGCGATGACCGAGATGCGTGGTCGCACTGGCGACACTATGAGCGCTCTGACGCTATTGCATCTCGTTGGTCGCGGCCTGCACGCGGCGAGTTCTCCGGCGCTGGCGCTGGAGAATCTCAATTACGCCGACGGCGTTTTGAGCGTACGGCTTGCCGCGCCAGATATTGCGAGCTTGGAGGGCTACAGCGAATCCCTGAAGCCCTTCGCCCAGGTAGAAGTCGTGGCAGTTGAGGCACGTGAGAGCGGTGTAGGCGGCAGTCTGCGGGTGCAGGCCGCGCGGAGCGGCACACCATGATGCTGTGGTGGCAGACTTTGAGCGCGCGTGAACGCGGTTTGCTAAGCCTCGGCGCCTGCGCCGTGCTGGCGACGCTGATTTTCATTGCCGTGCTGGAACCCCTGCAGGCAAAGCGCGCGCGGTTGACAGCGCAGGTGGCCGGTGAAATCCAGACCTTGCATAAAATTCGCGCCCTGGGTGACGAGGCTTTGCAAATGCACGGTCGTTCGGCGCAGAAGGGTGCGCTCCCACCGGGTCAGTCGTTGTTGGCAGTATTAAACGACACAGCACAAGCCGGCGGCATCCAGGACAAGTTCGCGCGGGTGGTGCCGACTGGCGACGCTGAAGCTAGCGTGACCTTTGACGAGGTCGGATTCGACACGCTGGTCTCGTGGCTAATTACGCTTCGCGCGCAGTTTGGGATCGAAGCGACGCGGATGACAATCGAAAAGGTCGCGGCGCCAGGCAGAGTGAATGCGAGTTTGACTTTGGAGACGGGGGAATGAGGCCTTTGATCCCGTAACGTTAAACGCCGTCGACCCGGCAACCTCACCCCCCGTCATCCTGGAATTCGCACAGCGAATATCCGGGATCCATGCAGAACCTCATGCGCCCCTGGATCCCGGGTCTGCGCCCGGGATGACGGTGCTATGGCGCCTCGCGTCGCTACACCAACTGATTCATCTCGAATATCGGTAACAGAATCGCGATCACAATCGTCAGCACGATGCCGCCCATCAGCAGAATCAGCAGCGGTTCGATCAGGCTCAGCAACAGCGACAGCGTGTTCTGCACCTTGAATTCGAACGATTCGGTTGCAGTGTCCAACATCTCAATGAGATTCCCCGACGATTCACCATTGCCTACCAGGTGTGGCAACAGCGGCGGCACCAACGGTGAACGCGCCAACGCTCGACTTAAGGCGCCGCCTTCGCGCACCTCGTCCATCACCGCTTCAAGATGCCGATGCAACGGCGTTAAAGTTACTGCCTTGGTAGCGATGGCCAGCGCGTCGAGCATGTCCACGCTGCTGCCGAGCATGATGGCAAGCATGCGCGAGAAGCGCGCAATCTCGCTGGAGAGAATCAAACGACCTACCACCGGCACGCGCAACAAGGCTGAATGCGCTGCGTAACGTGGGCCGGGACGCTGGATTAAGCGCTGCAAAAATGCCCACAGTGCGAGCAAGCCCGCGAGCAGATACACGCCATACTGTCGCGCGAAATGCGAGACGGCGATAAGCCCTTTGGTCAGAGCAGGCAGCTCGTGATCCATATCGACGAACACCTTCACCACTTCCGGCACCACATAGGTCAACAAGCCGGCCACCACCAAGGTGGCGGTGGTGACCAAAACCGCCGGATACACCATGGCCAGGCGCAGTCGCTTTTGCATGCGGTCGCGTGATTCGACGTAATCCGCCAGACGCTGCAGGACCAGCGGCAGATGGCGAGTGCGTTCGCCGGCACCGACGGTGGCGCGGTACGCAACCGAGAACACCTGCGGAAATTCGTCCATGCCGCTGGCGAGCGACTGTCCTTCCAACACGCGTGCGCGAATGCCAAGCACGACCCGCGACACCACCTTGGTATCTGCCTGGCGCGCGATAGCCGCCAGCACATCATCGAGTGGCAGACCTGAGCCGAGGAGGGTGCCGAGTAATCTCGTCAGTAGCGCGAGTTCCTCGCTCGGCATGCGCACCGCGCCAAGCTGGAAATTTGGGGAATTCTGGTCGCGCTTGCAACTCGCCGCGAGGCTGAGCGGCGTGAGTTGCTGATCCCGCAATTGCTTGCGCGCATGACGCTCAGAGTCGGCTTCAATCACTCCACGGCGGGTCGCGCCATTCCCGGCAAGTGCGGTGTAGTCGAAGGCGGTCATATCAGGTGCAATACTTTCGAAGCGGAGCGATCACAATTCTTCAAACAGATCACGCCAGGTCGGATTAGTGGTTTCGATGAGTTCGATTTTCCATTGTCTATGCCAACGCTTCATGGTTTTCTCTTTTGCGATCGCGCTGAGTATGGTGTCATGTCGTTCAAACCACACCAGGAAATTAAGGTTGTAGCGTTTAGTGAACCCTTCGACAAGGTGCTCTTTGTGCTGCCAGGAGCGCTGCTTTAGATTTGAGGTGACCCCTACGTAAAGCGTCCCGCGAGCCTTGTTAGTCAGTATGTATACGTACGGATCTTTCGACATAGCCGCAGGTCCCGCCATCCCATCACGCCACCCCCCCCCGTCATCCCGGAATTCGCGCAGCGAATATCCGGGATCCATGCAGAACCTCATGCACCCCTGGATCCCGGGTCTGCGCCCGGGATGACGGCGTTAAGATGTTCGCGCAGACCTTGACCAACACCTTTCCAAAAACCTTACCCCGTCATCCCGGAATTCGCGCGGCGAATATCCGGGATCCATCCTAAACATCGAACGATCCCTTGATCCCTGGTCGGCGCCCGGGACGTCGCCTGCAACCCCTTCACAACGACTGCATCACCCGCAGCAACTCCTCTGCCGAGGTCACACCCGACAGTACTTTGCGCAAACCGTTATCCATGATGCTGCTTGAACGTTGGCGCGCGTGGGCTTCGAGCGCCGCTTCGCTGGCGCCATCGTGGATTAGCTGACGCAGAGGATTATCAAACACTACCAATTCGTAAATTGCGGTCCGCCCACGATAGCCGGTTTGATTACATTGCGCGCAGCCCGCAGCCTGATAGATCGCCGCGCCGACTGCGCTGGGCGCCGCCATGCGAGTTGCGACGGCGCTGTCCAGGATGGCTTCGAGGCGGCAGGCGGGACACAACAGACGCACCAAGCGTTGCGCCAATACGCCAACTAAACTGGAGGCGAGCAAAAATGGTTCAGCGCCCATATCGCGTAAGCGTGTGATGGCGCCAATCGCAGAATTGGTGTGTAAGGTCGAGAACACCATGTGCCCGGTCAAGCTCGCTTGAATGGCAATCTGCGCGGTTTCGAGATCGCGAATTTCACCCACCATCACCACATCCGGATCCTGGCGCAGAATCGCGCGCAGGCCACGCGCGAAACTCATGTCTACTTTAGGGTTGACCTGGGTCTGCGCGATGCGATCGATGAAGTACTCGATGGGATCTTCCACCGTCATGATGTTGCGGCTGCCTTCGTTCAAACGCGCGAGTGCGGCATAGAGCGTGGTGGTTTTGCCGGAGCCCGTCGGACCGGTAACGAGAAAGATGCCGTGCGGTTTGTGAATCAACTCATCAAGCGTGCGGGTGGTGTCCGCATCCATCCCGATATGTTCGAGCTGCAGGCGGCCGGCTTGTTTGTCGAGCAGCCGCAGCACCACTCTTTCGCCATGCCCGGAAGGCATGGTCGAGACCCGCACATCCACCGGACGATTGGCAATTTTGAGCGAGATCCGACCATCCTGCGGGAGGCGCTTCTCCGCGATATCGAGCTTCGCCAGGATCTTGATACGCGAGGCCACCAGCGGCGCGATGGCGGCCGGTGGTGTCATGACTTCGCGCAACACGCCATCCACGCGCAGACGAATGAGCAGCCGCCCTTCGAAGGGTTCAATGTGGATATCGGAGGCGTTCTGACGAATCGCTTCCGCGAATAACACGTTTATCAGGCGGATGATCGGCGCGTCGTCGGCGCTGTCCAACAGATCGATTGGCTCGTTGAGTACTTGCACAAGATCAGCCAACGCCGCATCACTGCCGAGATCCGCGATCATCTGTTCCGAATCGGCCTGGCCTGCTTCGTAGATTGCCTGCAAGCGCTGATCAAACTCGAGTTCAGAAACTTCGCGAAGCTGCAGCGCAACGCCGGCGACGCGCCGCACTTCAAGCAGCGCGGCTGCAGTGGCCCTTGGTGCGGCGAGCACGGATGCACTGTCGGGGCTAGAAGACTCGATGAGCACACCGAAACGACGGGCGAAGGTGAACGGGAGTTTCACGCGCTATGAGATGCTCGGCGTGAAAATCGCGGCTAAAGCCGCTCCTACGAAGAAGCGTGGACGCACCCGTAGGAGCGGCTTTAGCCGCGAATTTCCGCCTAATCCCCTCACTCCGCCAATCCGTCCGCCGGTAACTCAGGGCCCTTATCGCGCAGAAAAAAGTGCTCTTCGGCTTCCTGCAGCTGCTGTTTCTGCCGGATGTCTTCGTAGCGCGCGCCGGTGAGCGCGCGATTGGTTTCACGATCACGCACGATAGTCGGACGCAGAAATACCATCAAATTGGTCTTGGTGTAATCGCTGTTCGTATTACTGAAAAAGTGGCCAATGATCGGGATATCGCCGAGCAACGGGATCTTGCTTTTGTTCTCAGACAATTCGTTGCTGATGAGGCCGCCGAGCACGATAACTTGGCGATCATCCACCAGCACGGACGTTTTAATCGCGCGCTTGTTGGTGATCAGATCAACCCCCGTGGTCGCGCGATCAACGCTCGAAACTTCCTGTTCAATATCGAGCCGCAACGTGTCGCCTTCATTGATCTGGGGTTTAACCTTGAGCTTGATGCCGACATCCTGGCGTTCAATCGTTTGAAAGGGATTGTCCGGCGTGGTGGTGTTATTGGTGAACTGGCCGGTCACGAAGGGCACGTTCTGGCCGACAATGATCTCCGCTTTGGCGTTGTCCAAGGTCATCAAGGTGGGGGTGGACAGCACGTTGGTGTACTGATCACCACTCAACGCGCGCAGCAGGGTGCGCAGATCCCCTGCTGAAAAGTAACCAACCGTAAGTCCCGTAAGGAAGCTTGGGGTAGCCTCCGCATCGAAAGGATCGGTAATCGGGCCAGAGGTCACACCGGGTTGGCGGCTGCCCGCAAAAATTCCGTCACGCGGGACTGACGTATCCCATTGCACACCCAGCTCATCGGCCTTGTTGTTCGAGACTTCGGCCACGATGCCTTCCACCAGCACCTGCGAGCGGCGGATGTCGAGCTTCGCGAGAACCTCTTTGAGCTGCACCATCAACTCCGGCTCAGCCTGGATAATCAGCGAATTCGTGGCCTTGTCGGCCTGCACCTGGAAGGCTTCGTTGCCGCTGCCCGGGCTTACGATCACCGGCACATTATTGACAGCGCCACCCCGCGACCCCTGGCGGCTGGCCGACGAATGGCTGCGATCGCCGATCGATTGCAACACTTCCACCAGGTCATCCGCCTTCGCATAGCGCAAATAAATCACCTCGATCTTCTCGGCATTCTTGCTGCCCGGCACGTCGAGATCGCGAATCAACGTGCGGATGCGGATCTTCTCAGCGGGCGGGCCGCCAATCAGCACGGAATTGGAACGTTCATCTGCCGCGATCGGTGGCGCAAGGCCCGGCGCGCCGGCTGGCGCCGCCGCCAACATCTGCTGCAAGGTGGTGACTAATGGCACGGCCTCAGCGTATTTCAACGCAATTACTTCAATGAGGTCGGCATTGTCGCGATCAAGCTCGCGCACGATGCGCATGATGCGATTCACATTGGCGGCGCTATCCGCAACGACCAGCGCATCTGCGCGTGCGGTCGCCGCGAGATGCGCCTCCTGCGGGAGCAGGGGGCGCAGCACGGGCACGAGTTCGGCGGCGTTCACATAGGTGGTGGGGATCACTGCCGTCATGATTTGTTCTGAGCGCGCAGGACTGGAATTCGCGAAACCCCCTTCGCCTTCCTGGCGCGCGTTGAGATCCGGCACAATCTTGATGACTTTACCGCTAGGGACTGCCGCGAAGCCGTTCACTTTGAGCACGGAGAGAAAGACCTCGTAGAGCGCCTCGGGATCGGTGGGTGCGGAAGACACCACCGTCACCTGGCCCTTCACCCGCGGATCGATCACAAAATTCTTGCCGGTGAGTTCTGCCACTGCGCTGATGAAGGCTTGAATGTCCGCATTGTTCAAATTGAGGGTGACTGCCTTGTCGGCGCCCTCAACCGGTTTGATATCGATACCAGGGTAGTCGGTGGCGAAGGTGGGAAGAGGGAGGAGGAGGGCGGCAATTAGGGCCAAACCCGCGCGCTGAAATCGGCTCAACCCCGTCATCCCGGAAAGCGCAGCGCGCTTATCCGGGATCCATGCAGTTTCTCCATGGCCCCTGGATCCCGGGTCTCCGCCGCTGACGCAGCTTCGCCCGGGATGACGGGATTGAAAATACCGGAGTTGAGGGGGCGAAGTCCTTCCCATGTGCTCCGCAGCGAGCCAGTTGATTAATGTCTTCATTGATTAGGTGTCGTTGGGAGGGGGCCCGGTTCCTGCACCGGTATCTCCGGCATGCCGGGCGGAATCCCTGGGAACTGCGGTAAATTCGGGCGCGCGTAAAGGTCGGGAGCAGACGCGCCACCTGGCATGGATTCGAGCGGCAGGGCCAGCGACTCCAGCTTTCCCTGATTGGAGATCACCACTTCCAGCGGCCGAATGCTGTGCACGGTAACGCCCTCGGAGAGTACGTCGCCTGCACGATACTGACGCTGTGGTGCGTTGACCGCGCCGACAATCGCATACGCGCGGTGGCTGTCCGGTGAATACGCGATGCCGCTGACCTTCAGATCAATCGAAGTAGGCGGGAGCTCAGCGAGGGCGTCGCCAGGTGCCGGCGCTTGAACGGTCACTTCCGTTGCGTTCGGGTCAGCGAGCGCGCCGAAAAGTTGCCAGCTCGGGATCTCCTGCAGCGCGAAGTCAGTATTCGGATTGGCCGGCGCGGCGGCTGCCGGTGGTAAAGATTCAACCACCGTTAACGTAGGAGACGGTCGCAGATGAAACCAGAGCGTCGCGAGGAGAAGAGTTCCCGCTGACACTGGAGCAAGCACACTGAGGGCGCGCCCTGAGAAGAAATCTTGCATCGCTTCGGTATGTCCCTCAAACGCTCACGGGGGTTGCAACGCCGGAGGTCGCGGGAGAAAGTCCTACGCGCCCTCAAGGAGTGGGGTTTACCCCGCTTGCGGCGACGGTCAATATAGCCACGCCAATCTCATCTGGCAATTCACAAAAGCGTCACAAACTCGTAAATAATCTGTGATTTTTCGGGTGCATCATGGAATACTTTTGGACGCCTGCGAGATTCTCTCAAGGACCTGCGTCTGTTCTCCGACACAGATATTCCTAGGGACACCGTTTAGATAAATTTATGCAAAAAATCCTTCCTGTAATCCTTGCCGGTGGCGGCGGGACCCGTTTGTGGCCATTGTCACGTGGCCATTATCCGAAACAGTTTCTGGCCGTGGAGGGTGGCGTCACCTTGCTGCAGGGCACTCTCAAGCGCCTGACCACGCAAAGCAAACTGCCGGCGAATTTCCTGCAGCCCATGGTGGTCTGTAACGAAGAACATCGCTTTCTTGTCGGCGAGCAGGCGCGACAATTTGGGATCCCCTTCGAGAGAATCGTCCTTGAACCGGCCGGCCGCAATACTGCCCCAGCACTTACCTGCGCGGCGCTGGCCGCCAGCGAAGGCGGGGCAGATCCGTTGCTCCTGATGATGCCGGCGGACCATTTAATCGCAGACCCGACCCGCTTCATGGCGGCCATCGCCGCAGGCAGCGAACTCGCGGCGCAGGGCAAATTGGTGACTTTCGGCGTAGTGCCGACTGCACCTGAAACAGGGTATGGCTACATTCAACTCGGGGCCGCATTGGAAAGTACTGGCCCACAGGCCCATCTCCCACAGGCCAATCTGATTGGCGCGTTCAAGGAAAAGCCGGTGCTCGCGACCGCCGAGGCGTATGTCGCCGCCGGCACCTATCGCTGGAATTCCGGTATCTTTTTAATGCTGGCCAGCGCCTGGTTACAAGCCATCGAACAATACCAACCCGAGATTCTCACCGCATGCCGTGCGGCCGTGAGTGAGGCCAGCAGGGATGGCGAGTTTCTGCGACTCAACAAAGCCGCCTTCGCCACGTGCCCCGCGGACTCCATCGATTACGCCGTGATGGAACCCATCGCTACCCAACACCCGGAACGCACTGCCGTGGTCTCGCTCAATGCCGGTTGGTCGGATGTCGGCTCCTGGTCCAGTTTGTGGGAAGTTTCCGCCAAATCCGCCGAAGGCAATGTGACGCGGGGCGATGTCTGCGCGATCGACTGCAAGGACAACCTTATTTTCGCCGAGAGCAAACTGGTGGCGGCTGTGGGCTGCGAGGATCTCGTGATCGTGGAGACCCCGGACGCGGTCATGGTCGCCCCGAAATCCCGCGCGCAGGACGTGAAAGCGATTGTGGATTGGTTGAGCGCGCAGGGCCGGGATGAACGCCTGCTGCATCGACGGGTGTATCGCCCGTGGGGCACCTATGAGGGCGTGGATACCGGCGAGCGCTTCCAGGTCAAACGCATCATGGTCAAGCCCGGCGCCTCGCTCTCCCTCCAAATGCACCATCACCGCGCCGAACACTGGATTGTGGTGAAGGGCACCGCGAAAGTAACCTGCGGCGCACAAGTTTTTCTATTGAGCGAGAACCAGTCCACGTATATTCCGCTGGGGGAAACGCACCGGTTGGAGAATCCGGGCGCGATACCGCTCGAGATCATCGAAGTACAGTCCGGCGCTTATCTGGGTGAGGACGACATTGTGCGGTTTGAGGACAAGTACCAGCGGGCATAAGGGAATCCACGATGCGCCTTTCCGCTACCGCCGCCAAAGTCATCCACACCGCAGTGCACAAGCATTTTGGCGAATTGGACAGGCGCAACAAGATTAATTGAAACTCGGCGCATTCGACGCAGCCAGCCTGACGAACCCAGCCTGACGAACCCCACCAAGGAGGACGCGGATAGAGTAGAGCTCGTGCTTTTCGGGTATGTCCGATTGCAGGACGCGATAGGTAGCCGATTATTTCCGGCGCGGCTTGAGGCAGGCGGCGAGTTACTGATAGAAAGCAGTTATATCGACAGGCTGAACCCGCTGGAGAGGCTCGGTGTTATCCAGTCTGCGGAGTCCTGGATGGAATTGCGCGCGATCCGCAACCAAATAACGCATGACTATCCAGAACCAGAGGTTCGGCGCCAGATTTTAGCGCAAGCGCTGGAGACGATTTCGGAACTACAACAGACGGTGGCGTCTGTTCGGAAATATGCGGTACAAAATCTGAAATTGGAAATTTGATTCCATTGCTGGCTTGGCTTCAGTCTTCAGAGAAAATCAGGTTCATAACGCGGTGACCGTACACTCCCTTAAAGACTCAAGCCTTGAGATACCAGAACAATTTTTCGCGACAACCAAGGGATTAGGATGAAACTCGCAAATCACTTAGCACTGTTACTCACCATCGTTCTCAATGCAGCGGGTGCCGCGCCAGCTGCCGCCGACGGGGACTATCTGATCAACCCCGGCGATATGCTCATCGTCACGGTATGGAAAGAGCCGGATCTCACGATGGAGGCGCTGGTCCGGCCGGACGGCAAGTTCAGCTTCCCGCTGGCCGGGGAAATTCAGGCCTCGGGGCAATCCGTGGCGACCGTGCAAGCAGAAATCAAAAAGCGCATTGATACCTACATCCCGGACGCGGTGGTCACCGTGCTGGTGAAAGAGACCCAAGGCAATGTGGCCTATGTGGTGGGCAAGGTGAACCGCCCGGGTCCAGTGCCGATGGTGCAGAACACCACCGTGATTCAGGCACTCTCCTATGCCGGCGGTACCGCACAGTTCGCCAAGCTCAAAGACATTCTGGTCATTCGAATGAGTGGTGGTGCGCAATCCGCGCTGCCCTTTAACTACGACGACATTCTGGATGGCGAGGGGCTGGATCAGAATGTGACTCTGCAGCCTGGGGATACGGTGGTGGTACCTTAGGGATGGAATTAGACGGCCCGTTATTTCGGAAACCCCACACCCCGTCATCCCGGAAAGCGCGGAGCGGTTATCCGGGATCCATGCTGAATTTCTGTCGCCCATGGATCCCGGGTCTGCGCCGCTCATGCGGCTCCGCCCGGGATGACGGTATTTGGGGTCTGCCCGGCTCCGTCGGGGATGACGGGAAGTCGTATCCTAGCCGGCCCGAATGACTTTGCTTAAAAAAAACCGCCACTACCTCGTCGTCGCCATCGCAGCGTCATGTACAGCCATGCCAGGACCTTCAACCGCGTTCGATTTCACCTGGACACCACTGGCCCGCACGGCCATGCGCCTCGACGACAACATCCGTGGCGCCTCGCAAAACGGTGAAGAAGCCGTAGGCTTTGATATGGGAGGCGGCGTCAGCCTGAAGGCACAGAACGACAGTATTACGTCTGAAATATTTCCGCGCTTTAATCTGCGCCGCTTCGCCGTTGGTGAAGATCTCGATGCAGACGAATATTCAGTCGCCTTCAATAACGACTGGCTGCAGCCGTATTACACAACTGGTTTGGATTTTTCGTATGTGCGGGACTCCACGCTCACCACAGAATTGACCGATGCCGGTCGGCAGAATGACGTAACCAACCGTAATTCGATCAGTGTGCAACCGAGTGCGTCGTATTTCCTAACGGACAAGCTTGCGTTACAGAGCTCGTTCATGTTCAACGACGTGACATTTATCGATGCTGCCACCAGCGGCTTCTTCGATTTTCGCTATTTGCAGGGCAGCGCAGGCATAAGTTACAAGTGGCGGGAAGATCTCACGACCTTTGCAAATTTCTTCGCGAGTGATTTCGATGTGACGGATCAGAATTCCACCACGCGCACCTATGGCGGTCAGACTGGGGCCACCTGGATCTGGGACGAAACCTTTGAGCTTTCCGGCGCCTTGGGCTGGGTGGCAAGCGATATCCAGTTCACTGAGCAACAGCTTGCGTTGGCCTTTAACCCTACCCGGATAGTGATAGTAGATGTTCCAGCGCAAGCCTCGGCGGCCGGCCCGATCGCCTCCGTGACCTTGCGCAAAGTATTTGATAAGACTGTCGCGAAATTTGACTACTCGCGACAAGTGAGCCCCAGTGGCCGCGGCTCGCAAAGCACGGCAGATCGAATCAGCCTCGCGCTGGAGCGCAAGCTCTCGGATAACCTCTCGCTGCTGTTCGATGGACTGCATGAAATGCGCAGCGCGCAAAGCCAGGAGGTCAATCCGGGCCTGGGAGTACAGGATCTAAACCGCGATTTCTCCGAGTTGCGCGGCGCGGTGCGCTATCGCTTGACGAAGCTCTGGACGCTCGGTGCAAGTTACCGCCATGCACACAGTCAGAGTAACAACCTGAACAGTTCGTTCAGTGCAGACGTCAACACAGTGTTTCTCACTGTCGATTACAACGGACTCCCTAACACTTTCTGGAACGGGTTTTGATTATGGAAGAAGCTCTGTCGCTTAATGCCAATTATGCTGAGGTAATCAAACGGCGGTTACCGCTCAGCCTGTTACTGGGATTAGTGCTGGTCACCGTGACCACTGCGCTCGCCTTAGGCTTGCCATCGCTATTCCGCTCTCGTGCGGTAATTCTCATAGAGCAGCAGGAAATCCCGCAGGACATGGTGCGCTCGCTTGTCACGAGCTTTGCCGATCAACGTGTGCAGATCATCTCGCAACGGGTGCTCACCAATAGCAACCTCACGCAAATCATCCAGAAATACGATTTATATGCGAAGGAACGCACCGCCGATCCGCTGGAACTTGTGCTGGAAAAAATGCGCGAGGATATTTCAATTCTCCCCATCAGCGCGGATGTGGTCGATCCTAAGCAAGGCAAGTCCGTGCAGGCGACTATCGCATTCGAACTGGCTTACGAAAGCAAGAGTCCGGAACTGGCGCAAAGAGTTGCGAACGAAATAGTAAGCCTGTTCCTGAGCGAGAATCTCAAGCAGCGTTCGGAAACCTCCACGGAAACCATGGGCTTTCTCACCGCAGAATCAGAGAAGCTGCGTGCCGAAGTGAGTGATCTCGAATCCAAGCTGGCGGATTTTAAACAGGGCAATGTGGAGCAGCTGCCGGAGCTCACCAATCTCAATATCGAGCTAATGAATCGCACCGATAACGAAGTCACCCAAATCGATGGCCAGCTCCGCTCGCTGGAACAACAGCGGGTTTATCTGGAATCGGAGCTTGCACAGCAGAAGCCCAGCACGCTACTTTTTTCCGAAACTGGCGAACGAATTCTTGGGCCTGCCGATCGCCTGAAAGTACTCGAGAGTGAATTCATTCCACTTGCCGCGCGCTATGGCGCGAACCATCCCGATGTAATGGGAAAGCGCAAAGAGATCGAATCCCTGCGTACGCAGGCAGGCCTAACCAACTCCGGTTCCGAAATCGCGCTGCGACTGCAAGGTGCCCAAACCGCCTTGGCCCAAGCGCAGCGCAAGTACTCAGCCGATCATCCAGATATTCGCAAGCTGCAACGCCAGGTGGACGCACTCAAAGCAGAACTTGCGACTGCAGCGAGCAGCGCGCCCGTCACCGCGCCCGTGAACGCCAAAGTAGACAATCCCGCTTACATTCAATTAGAAGCGCGGCTGGATGCGACTGCGAATGACCTGCGCGCCCTGCAAGCGCAGCGCGCATCGCTCAAAGCCAAGCTCGGCAATCTCGAATCCCGCATCACGAAATCGCCGCAGGTGGAACGTGAGTACCGCATGCTGACGCGCGATTACGAAACCGCGCAGCGTAAGTATCAGGAAGTGCTGGCCAAGCGCCAGGAAGCGGAACTCGCGGCAAATCTCGAGAGCAAACAGCAAGGCGAGCGCTTCACGTTAATTGAACCTCCGGTGATCCCAGAACAACCGTCCAAACCGAATCGGCTTGCGATCGGTCTGCTGGGAGGATTACTTTCGCTCGCGCGGGGGGGGGGGGGGATCGGATCTGGCGCGCTGGCGGAAACGCTCGATAGCCGGATTTATGGCAGAAGCGGCGTTTCACGGCTACTCGGGGTGCCGCCGCTGGCCGTGATCCCGAAAATTGAAACTGCGGGGAGCAAGCGCAAACGCCTGCAGAATCGCTTATTGCTGGTGAGTGCTGCGGTAATCGCATTGTTGCTCGCCTTGATTGCAGTACATGTTTTCTTCCGGCCACTGGATGTTCTGTTCTATCAGGTGCTCCGGATTATGGGCAACGCCTAGTGTTCGAATCCTAGACCGCAACGACCACTCATTACGGGATAACCGCTATGGAAAGAATCAAGCAAGCACTCGATAAGGCACGCGCAGAACGTGAGACGGGCGGCCTGGAGCCCACGCCTGCCAAAGCGGCGTCCGGGCTCAGGGCACCGGCGACGGCAGTTGAGACCGCGATTCCGTACTCGCAGACTAAAATCGCGAAAACCGACAGCACAACCTTGCAAAATAATCGTGTGATCTTCGGCGAAAGCGATCGCGTGGGGCTGACCGCCTACAAGATGCTGCGCACGCAAGTGCTGCAACGAATGACCACCCGCAGCTGGAATACACTCGGCATCACCAGCCCAGCGCCGGAGGATGGCAAAACGCTCACCGCGATTAATCTCGCCATCAGTCTGGCCCGTGAACTGCACCACACGGTGTTGCTGGTGGATACCGATCTCCGCAATCCCAGCATTCATAAATACTTCGGCATTAAGCCGACGGCGGGGATTGGCGACTATCTACTGAAGGGCGTGCCCTTAAGCGAAGTACTGATCAATCCCGGCATTGACCGGCTGGTGATTCTGCCCGGCCGTGCGCCGGTGGAGAATTCCTCCGAGATTCTGGCGTCCCCCGCGATGGGCGAACTCGTGCAGGAACTGAAGACGCGCTATCCGGCGCGCGTGGTGCTTTTCGATCTACCGCCAATTCTTTCTGCTGACGATGCGCTTTCCTTCACGCCGTTCGTGGATGCCTTCCTGATGGTATTGCGCGATGGCAAAACGGGGCGCGACGAATTGGAGCACGCCATGGAGATCATGAAAGATGCCACCATCATCGGCACCGTGCTGAATGCCTCGGACGAAAAGCTTTCCGCGTATTACTGAGCATGCGCGGCATTACTGCTATAGCCCGTCATCCCGGAAAGCGCGTAGCGCTTATCCGGGATCCGTGCTGAGTCTCCATCGCCCATGGATCCCGGGTCTACGCCGCATTCGCGGCTTCGCCCGGGATGACGGCGTTTGGGATCAGCGTTGGCCTTCGGTAATGTCGGACCGAGAGTCTCGGGCCCGGTCGTTCGGAGAACCCAATAACCCGTCATCCCGGAAACCGCATCGCGGTTATCCGGGATCCATACTGAGTCTCCATCGCCCATGGATCCCGGGTCTACGCCGCATTCGCGGCTTCGCCCGGGATGACGGCGTTTGGGACCGGCACCGCTAACCATGTACGAAAAACACTTCGGCTTCCGCGAGAAACCTTTCTCTCTTTCGCCAGATCCAGCGTTCCTGTATCTGGGGCGCAAACACGGCATGGCGCTCACCATGCTGGAATACGGCGTAACCAACGATGCGCCAATCATCGTCATTTCCGGTGAAATTGGTTCTGGCAAAACCACGCTCATCCGTCATCTGCTCAACACGCTGCAAGAGAACACCACCGTCGGTCTGATCTCGAATACCCATAAAGCCTTCGGCGAGCTTATTCAATGGGTGGCCATGGCCTTCGGCTTGCCGTTTGAGAATAAAGAAAAGGTGGCGCTATACAGTAACTTCGTGGATTTCCTGATCCGCGAATATGCGCGCGGCAGGCGCACGGTGCTGATCGTAGATGAAGCTCAGAACATGGATGCTGCCACCCTGGAAGAGCTCCGCGTAATCTCCAATATCAATGCCGATAAGAACCTGGTGCTGCAGCTGGTGCTGGTTGGCCAACCCGAATTGCGAGATACCCTGCGTAAACCCAATCTTGAACAATTCGCGCAGCGCATTTCCGTGGACTATCACCTGGATCCGCTCGACCGGCTGGAAACCCGCGAGTACATCGAGCATCGGCTGGTAACCGCTGGCGGAAGGAAAGACGTAATCTCACGCGAAGCCATGGAACTTATTTTCGAGCTCAGCACCGGTGTGCCACGCATCATTAATTCGCTGTGCGATACCGCGCTGGTCTACGCCTTCGCCGACGGCAAACAGAAAGTCACCACCAAACTTGTGAACGACATCGTCGCCGAGAAGAAAGCCAAAGGGTTGTTCGGTGCAGGGAAGATTCATTACGAGCAACCCATGCCACCCGGAGAAGTGTCCTAACAGCGCAAGACGCTCGAACTGATCTGGGCCGAGCCAGTTAACGGGAACATTGAATGGGCGCGAATGGAGGCTTTGCTCAAAGCGCTGGGTTGTCGCGTAATTGAAGGCGCGGGCTCGTCAGTGACCTTCGAATTACGGGGTCGCAAGGCAACGCTTCATCGCCTGCACCCGAACAGGGAAGCGCTGCGATATCGCGTTAACGTGGTCCGTGAATCTCTGCGACGAAATGAGGTATGAGTAATACGATGAGTTACAAGGGCTATACCGCGAGCATGATCTTCGACGAAGAAGACAAGATTATTGTCGGTAGAGTGCTCGAAATTGATGACACCATCGCCTCTCACGGCGGGTCCGTTACGGAATTTGAGCTCAATTTTCATGCTGCGATAGATGACTACATTGCCGCTTGCGCGCAGCTGGGTGGAAAACCGGAGAAACCCGCAAGTGGCAAGCTCATGTTGCGCATTGCGCCTGAAGGTCACGCAGCGGCAGTAAGGGCGGCAGCGCGAACCGGTGTCAGCCTCAATAAATGGGCAGGGAAGGCTTTAGAGTCCGCTGCCCATTGAGGACGGTTTGACCGCGATGAAAATTGTGGAACCTGTCGCGTTTCAGTTGAGCGCGATGCGCTTAGTCACCCCAGGCGAACTAGAATCCCCCCAATGCCGTCGTCCCGAGAACTTCAAACTCCCGTCATTCCAGAATCCGCATCACGGATATCTGGAATCCATCCAGCCCTAACCCCTAGCACCACCCCATGACCAACCACACCAAAATCGTATTAGTCGCCGGCGCCCGCCCCAACTTCATGAAGGTGGCACCCATCATCCGTGAACTCCGCAAGCACGAAGACGTCTTCGATTGGCGCCTGGTGCATACCGGCCAGCACTACGATCACGGCATGAGCGATGTCTTCTTCCAGGAACTCGGCATCCCAGAACCGAACTTCCACATGGGGGCAGGCGGCGGATCACATGTCACTTATTCGGCTTCACTTTGTTTGCGATGAAGTCATTGCGGCATGGAATTGCCGGGAGATATCTCTGGGATTGAAGTTGCCAATGCGCTCCAGCGAATACCTGCCGTGAGGCCCACTAAATTGTTAGCGAGCAGCAAAGCTACAAGGTAAGCTCTCTCTCCAGGGACGCCCCAAAGGGTCTGCGGTTAAAGGCCGTGCAAGCGGCAGCTCCAAGGGCAAAGAGTTGCTCTGGCGCTAATGAGGTGACATATGAGCAAAATCGAAGTACTTGAGCGCCAGATAGAAAAACTTTCGCCGAACGAGCTCACAGAATTTAGGCAGTGGTTTGTCGAATTCGACGCACAGGTTTGGGACCGACAATTTGAAGCCGACGTTAAAGCCGGTAAGCTCGACGCACTCGCCGATAGGGCGCTTCGCCAGCATGCGGCCGGTCAGTCGACAGACCTTTGAATCACCATGCTGCTGCGGATTTCTGGGTTTGTTACCGGAATCTTTCTTCGAGAACGCGGGAACAGGCCGATAAGTCATTCTCACTTCTGAAAACAGACTCGCGGCATCCGTCACTCCATTTTAAGAAAGTCGGAAGGTACTGGTCAGCGAGAGTTGGACTGCATTATCACGCGGTGGCCGTTGAGGCTCCTGATGGCCTGCTTTGGATCTGGATCGGTACGCACGCTGAATATGACAATCTTGTCGGTTAACATCCAATGCCGCGTGAGAATCTAACCGCTAGTGCCACCCAATGAGCATCTGCATCAAAGTCATCTCAATCGTCGGCGCCTCTAGCCCGTCATCCCGGAAAGCGCATCGCGCTTATCCGGGATCCATACAGCCTTAAACTACAGCACCACCTCATGACCACCCGCACCAAAATCGTCTTAGTCGCCGGCGCCCGCCCCAACTTCATGAAGGTGGCACCCATCATCCGCGAACTCCGCAAACACGAAGACGTCTTCGATTGGCGCCTGGTGCACACCGGTCAGCACTACGATCACGGCATGAGCGATGTCTTCTTCCAGGAACTCGGCATCCCAGAACCGAACTTCCACATGGGGCAGGCGGCGGATCACATGCGGAGCAAACCGCTCGCATCATGGTGGCCTTCGAGAAATACTGCGAGGAGCAGAAACCAGATCTGGTGATGGTGGTAGGGGACGTGAATTCCACGCTCGCGTGCTCTATCGTCGCCAAGAAGCTGAACATTAAAGTCGCGCACGTAGAAGCCGGCTTGCGCAGTGGCGACATGCAAATGCCGGAAGAGATCAATCGCATGGTCACGGATGCGATCTCAGATTATTTCTTTGTGACGGAACCGAGTGGGGTGGAGAATCTGCGACGAGAAGGGCATTCAGAAGACAGCATTCATTTCGTGGGGCACGTGATGATCGACAACCTGTTCTATCAGCTGGAACAGTTGAAGCAGATGGATACGCACGCATTTTCAACCCAGGCGCTAAAAGACAGGCTCGGAAAATACGGGGTGGTGACCCTGCACCGGCCGTCGAATGTCGATGACCAGGCAACGTTAACGAAAATCATCAGCGCGCTTTCGGTTGTTTCCAACTCTCTTCCTTTGGTTTTTGCCATCCATCCCAGAACCGCAAGGAACCTGGAATCTTTCGGATTGGTTTTGCCCGACTCCATAATCTGCACCGAGCCATTGCCCTACATGGATTTCCTGAATCTATGGCGAGATGCTGTGCTGATCTTGACGGACAGCGGAGGAATTCAGGAAGAAAGTACTGCGCTCGGAATCCCGTGCATCACTATGCGGGAGAACACGGAGCGGCCGGTCACAGTCACGGAGGGCTCGAATCGACTAGTGGGAACTGATGCTGCGAAAATCATCGATACCGCACACGAATTTCTGCAGGGGGCTACGCAGATTCAGCGCAAGCGGCCACAACTGTGGGATGGGCAGGCTGCTGGTCGAATCATTGAGACGCTTCTAAAGCAGAGCGTGGGTTGATGACCGAGCGCTATGCGGCACGAATTCGCGGAATGTCATGAGCTGGGCATCCTTAAGGGGATGCATGAATACTGCTTCATCGAAGCAGAATCGGCATCGTGTTTGGAAGGGCGCGAAGGGTGTCAGAGCTTGCCTTTTGCTTTTTATCGATTCATCGATAGCCGGATTGTCCGGGCACGTCGTGGCGTGCAGGCGAAAGACGGGCGTTGAGGCTACGCGCACGATATTTGGCGAGCGCGTTGCTGCGATACCGGCTAGCGAGCGGGAGGGAGTGAGTGAGTGGTGAGCGATGCATTAACTCAAGGGATCTCGCGAGACTCAAACGTGAGCTTGGTTCGAGAAATTCAGTCACCTACGCAAAAGGCAAGCTCTGACACCCACTCCGCTTTGGGCACATCTGATTTCAGTTGGCCGTGACTGAGATCGTTACAAACCCAGCTCGCTGTGCGAGCCAAGACGCACGAGCTGCAATCTCACGTCATCTGGCTTTCTGTAGATCAGCACCAGGTCAGGTTTGAGGTGGCAATCCCGATGATCTTTCCAATCGCCACTTAGCGCGTGGTCGCGCTGCTTTTCGGGCAACGGTTGATCAGTTGCGAGCGCAGTCAAAACAGAGATGAAGTCGTTCTCTAATGTCGCGCGATGCAGGCCTTTGGCTTCGCGTTTGTAATCGCGCTTGAATTGGCCGGTGCGCTCAATCGTCCGCATTCAAATCCGCCAAGAGTCCTTTCGCAGAAGTGAACGAGGGCAGCTTCCCACTGCGGGCCTCCTTCATGGCTTCGATTGTCTTGGAATTTGGGATCAATGGTTCGAAGGGCAGGGCCTTATCGTGAGCGACTCGCGTCAGTAATATCCGAAACGCATCCGATACGGTCAGCCCCATTGCCGCCAATACGATGGTAGCTTCCTCTTTGATGTGCTCATCTATTCGTGCACGCACAACAGCATTAGTAGACATGGCTCGATCCTTAATAGAATGGGCTACAATGTAGCTCATGAATCTCGCAATCGGCAAGAAGAATACGATACGTCGACAAGATCGTGCAGGCGCGGCGCGATTACGACCGGTACGAAGGGTGTCAGAGCTTGCCTTTTTGCTTTTCATCGATTCGTCGATCGAAAACATCATCGCGAGGAATCGGTGTTCAGAGCTTGCCTTTTGCCCGCGTCTTAATCGCAAAGCGCGTCCGCGACCACCAAGAGTCCTATCGATATTTTCATCGGCTTATTCGCGCCCCTGCCGACACCGTCTCGCATCGATGAAAGGCAAAAGGCAAGCTCTGACACCCTTCATTCGCGATTACGCTTGAATTCGCAGAGGGCTCGGTGGGGACGATTCATTATCTCGCCAACGGTCATAAGTCCTTTCCAAAGGAGCGCCTGGAAGTGTTCTGCGGGGGCGCCATTTTGCAGCTGGATAATTTCCGGAAACTGCAGGGCTTTGGCTGGAAGGCCTTCAGTAAGCTGAATCTGTGGCGGCAGGACAAGGGGCAAACCGAATGTGCGCGCCGGTTTGTGGCGGCGATTGAGCAGGGGAAGGAAAGCCCGATTCCGTTTGCTGAGTTGGTGGAAGTGGCGGAGGTGATGGTTGCGGTTGATGAGGCGCTTCGGCGTGGTG
>CAMATU010000026.1 GCA_945861225.1 Klebsiella pneumoniae | reverse complement strand
ACCAAGTCCGCACAATTCCTGGATCTTGATGCCGACTTGATTGACCTCGACGGCGATGGCGATATCGAAGAAGGCCTCGGCAAGTCGCCCGAGAAATGGGAAGGCTTGACCATCGGCCCGAAGCTGAATGACGGCAGCTATCTGTTACTGGCCGGCACCGACAACGACTACAGCGTGACCCAGAATGGCAGCAACACGCAGTTCGATGTGTATTTCGATTTCAACGCGGCCGATCCCTTTGCCGCTTCGATCCAGTGCCCGCTGGGCACTACCTCCGGGTGTGTCTTCACGACCGGCGGTGCGTCTGCCACGCTGACCAACCTGTTCACACTGCTGCCCGGCGTGTTGCATGCGTACAAGGTATCGGCCGCTGATCTTGGCGCGTTTGTCGCGCCGGTCCCGTTGCCGCCGGCGTTCGCGTTGTTAGTGCCCGCACTTGGACTGCTAACGCGCCGCGTTCGGCGCGCTTAACCGAGTGGTAAATCGGGGCCGGGGTTGCAATAGACCTCGGTCCCGAATGGCCCTTACTTAAGGCACATGACAAGGCCAAGCCACACGCGCATCGATCTTATGACTGTAGGAGCGGCTTGTAGCCCCGAGGGGCGATTCAGCGCTTTTCGCGGCTAAAGCCGCTCCTACCGAAATGCCTGCTGGGCCTGGCGTGTCTCTCGTGAGCTAGGGAACGTATCGACGCCCAATCACAGCGCACTAGCAGCCAGCGGTCGCACACCACGCACCGCGAGCACCGGGAAAGCGGACGCGGCCGGCTTGAGATCGCGCGACGGCACTAATGGTTTCTTCCTATTCTGTGCCGTGGCCGTAAATGGAGTCGGGCCCCGCGCGATATCGGCCACGAAGCGAATTTCATCTTCGCGCCACGGCGTGTTTTCTGCATTTACATGCGGCACCTCATACAGCCGAACCGGCGCTGCCCAGCGTGTAGCGCAACGACTGGCGCCTGCCAGCGCATCGGCCTCGCGATCACAGGTTAGGATTTCCATGCCGTAGACCGTACCGTCGATCCGCAGCAGATTGGCTTCGTAGATAAATTTTTTCATAGTGTTCGTCTTCACTTTTTTCGCAACGGGAAACGCGGCGGGAACACTAACCCTGCAAGGTGAAAATTTTCTTAATGCGCTTGGAGTCAATGACGCGAGCGAAAAAAATCCTCGCGTCACTCAGCTGAGCAGCTTTCTTTTGGCGGCACGCAATTTTCATCGATCCGTAGAACCTGCGTCACGTACCGATGCCGGCTTCCGCACCGTTTGGTTCAACCTGGAATCGGCAGTTGAACGTCGCGCGCAGTGTGTTCCATGGTGTGCAGGGCGAGGCGCAAGATTGTGAGGATCTCTCAGACCCCGGCCCGGATTTTCTCGATTGACATACTGGCGCACCTTCGGCGACCTTTAAGGTATGCGAACCACCGTACGCCTTGATGAACGCCTGTTGGCTGAAGCGAAGAAGCACGCGGCTGAGACCGGCCGAACCCTCACCGCCTTGTTAGAGGATTCGCTGCGCGAAACGCTCGCACGCTGTAAATCGCGTTTCAAAACCAAGCCCGTTCGACTCAAAACGTTTAGAGGGGACGGAATCCGGTCGGGGGTGAATCTAGACGAAAGTTCGTCGCTACTGGATCTGATGGAGTCCTAATGTGTTGTTGCCGGACGTCAATGTCCTGGTTTATGCGCACCGCGTAGATTCAAAACAACACGTCGAATACCGCGAATGGCTCGAAAGCGTCATCAATGGCGACGAGGCATCTGCGATCACCGAACTCGTCTTGAGCGGATTCATGCGGATTGTGACTCATCCTAAGGTCTTCAATAAACCAAGTCCTCTGGCCGATGCGCTTGCGTTTACCGCGCAGCTCCGTGGACGCCCAAATTGCGTGTTAGTCACCCCCGGGGTTCGTCACTGGGAAATTTTCACCAATCTTTGCACTGAGGCCGCGGCGCGGGGCAATTTAGTCCCTGATGCCTATCTGGCTGCGCTCGCGATCGAAACAGGGTGTGAATGGATCACGACAGATCGCGATTTTGCTCGGTTTACAGGGCTTCGCTGGCGCCATCCCTTCAAGTAACCGCATTCCGACTTTATCCAATGTTGACTGGTGCAGCGTGAATGCGCCGCAGGAATTATTTCAACCCCGGCGCTGAAGTATCCCCGCGAATACCCGATCTTAAACAATGACCGTCCCACCCTACGGCGTGGGCTAACGGGTAAAGCGAATGCAAATCGAAAAATTTTTTGCAACCTTAAAAGTCAACGCTTCGGACTCGGTTTCGAACTGTCTCGCGCCAAAACAGCCCCCTCGCATCACCATCCTCCTCCTTGCCATGCGCGCCTTGCTCTGCGCCTGAATGGTCGGCATCGAGGCAGAACACGCCGGTTAGCAACGACACCATCAAGCCAACTCCATCACCAAACGTCGCGTCCTCTCCCAAATCTTCCTCCGCCGGCGACTCCTTCTGACCTCTCAAGATATTGCTCAGGCACAACTCGATCACGCTATCCTCGCTACCCTCTTACTGATCGAGCGCGCTTTCGATTTCGCTTAATTTTGGGGGAATCCCTCAGACCCCGGCCCTGCTTCCCAAGGGCATTTTCCCTCAGAAAAATTCGACCGCTTGGACCAGCAGGCACGGGTCGCCCACGCTGAATGTCAGCCCAGTTTCGCGTCCATACATAAAAACGAGTATTGCGAATGCGAATAATTCGTATTAAGGTGACCATGTCAGTATGTTCTAGATATTTGCTAGATAGCTGCGGCTCGTTAACGACATCAAGACAGATCCAAAGAGGACAATTTCATGCGGTTTATCTCCTCAGCAGTGGTCTCAGCGACGCTGGCACTGAGCATCCATCCCGTCCTGCATGCCGAGGGCATGCCTTCACAGGCGGAAATGTGGCTGATCATTCAGCAGCAGCAACGACAACTTGAGGCCTTGCAGAAGCAGCTACAAACGACCACCGCGAAAGTTCAGGCGACTGATGAAAAAGTAGCGGTCACGGCCGCCAAAGTGGACGCCACTGACGAAAAGGCCGAGGCCGCGGTAACCGCAGTCGAAGAATCCAGAACAGCGGGTTCAGCGAGTACCAGCTGGGTTGAGCGCACCCAGCTTGGGGGTTACGGCGAGCTGCATTACAACAACCTCGCAGGCGAAGGTGCAGCTGCCGACAAAGACGAAGTCGATCTGCATCGCTTCGTGCTGTTCATCGGCCATCAGTTCACCGATCGCATCCGGCTGTTCTCCGAACTCGAAATTGAGCATGCAATCAGCGGCGAAGGTGAAAATGGCGAGGTCGAACTTGAACAGGCCTACCTCGAAATGGATTTGACGGCACACCATCGCCTGGCAGCCGGAGTGCAGCTAATTCCGGTTGGCTTTCTCAACGAAACCCACGAACCACCTACGTTCTATGGCGTGGAACGGAATCCGGTCGAAACCAACATTCTGCCCAGCACCTGGTGGGAAGCAGGCCTTGGCCTGCGGGGCGAAGTCGCGCCGGCGGCGCAGCCGGGTTTGAGCTACCACGTGTTACTGCATTCCGGTCTTGAGACGCCGTTAGTCGGCGGCAACGCGTTCAAGATTCGCAACGGTCGCAAGAAAGTCTCCGAGGCATCGGCTGAAGCCGGCGCTATCACCGCGCAACTCAAATGGACGGGCTATCCGGGCGTCGAACTCGGCACTTCTCTCCAGTATCAACAGGATGTGGCGCAGGATGCGCTGGCGGCTGCGATCGATGCCTTGCTGTTCGAGGCGCATGCGGATCTGCGGCGCGGACCCTTCGGATTGCGGGCGCTCTATGCACGCTGGAATTTAGATGATGGCGACCTCGGCTTCGGCCCCGCGAGCGGCGCGTCCGACGGCCGTGATCTGCAGCACGGTTGGTACATCGAACCCTCGTTCCGCACCCCAATCAATTGGGTGCCGGGTGAAGTCGGCATCTTCGCCCGCTACAACGAATGGGATAACAACGCGGGCGCGAATGGTAACTCAGGAGAGCGTCAGTACAATGTGGGCCTCAACTACTGGCCGCATCCTGCGGTGGTGTTCAAGGCCGACGCGCAGTTCCAGGACAATGAAGACGGTGACGATCAGGACGGCTTCAATTTGGGTGTCGGCTATCAGTTCTAGAATCTGTGGGGCTGCATGCGCAGCCTGAGTGTTCTGCTCGCAATGGCGGTGCTCTGGTTAGTGCCCTGCCTGGCGCGCGGCGAGGTCTATCAAACACCAGACGCCTTTCTGGACGACGCGTTTGCGCAGCGCATCCCCAAGCCGAAAATCGTCTGGCTGACGGGTGAGATAAAACAACAGATCCGCGCAATCCTCGGCCATGATTACGCTGGCTTGCGCGTCCGTTATTGGGCACGCGCTGGGCGCAGCGCGTGGGTTCTCGACGAAGTGGGCAAGGATCTGCCGATCACCACCGGGATCGTGATCGGCGCGCAGGGTATCGAACGGCTGCGCATCCTGGAGTTTCGCGAAAGTCGCGGCTGGGAAGTGCGCCATCCTTTTTTCACTGAACAGTTTGCACACGCTGAGCTGACCACCGAGCTGAGTCTGAATACCGCTATCGATGGTATTTCGGGGGCAACGCTGTCGGTGGGTGCGGTCCAAAGACTTGCGCGTATGGCGTTGTATCTACACCGTGAAACGGTGGCGGCGAATGTCCAGCCATAGGCGCCGCCGCGGCAAATGGCGCTCGCTGTATGTCTGGCACCGTTATATCGGGCTCACGGCGGCGCTCTTCGTGAGCATTCTCGCCATCACCGGCATACTGCTGAACCGAACCCATGCGTTAGGGTTCGACCACCGCCATGTGCGCTGGCCGCCGCTGCTCGCTTGGTATGGCATCACGGGACCAACCAACCTTGTCGGGTTCGATGTCGGCGATCAGCAACTCAGTCTGGTCGGACGTCGCCTCTATCTCGCACGTCAGGCACTCCCCGGCGAATATGGCGCACTACAAGGCGCGGCGCTGCACCAGGAGTCGCTCGTGGTTGCGGCGGACGGCCACCTCTTTTTGTTTAGTCTGACCGGCGAACTGATCGAACGCCTGAACGGTGCACCGCCCCAGATCACACGCCTCGGTGCTGACCAGCGTGGTGCGCTGGTCCTGGAGGCACGCGATGGTCTGTTCCAGTCCGATCACGATCTGCTCGAGTGGCAACGGTGGACGGGAGAACCAGCCATCGTGATCTGGGCGGTCAGTAAGCGTCCCGCGCTCGCGGCTGAGCTGAGCGCTGATTACCGCGGCCACAGCCTGAGCTGGGAGCGCGTGCTGCTCGATTTGCATAGCGGCCGGTTGTTCGGTCGTTACGGCACCTGGGTGATGGATATTGCGGCCGGCCTGTTGCTGATGCTCGCGATGACCGGCATTTGGTTATGGACGCAGCGTCGGCGTTGAAGGCGGGAATAAATCTCATGCTCGACCGACGCCGCTTTCTGACCATCATCGCCGGCACTGCAGGTTTGCCGCTGGCGCAGGCCGTCGGGCCATCAGCGCCAGCAATGACGACCTGGCGCGGCGTGCTGATGGGTGCTGAGGTCAGTATCCTCGTCGGCGGTGCCGACCAGCCGCGCACAGCAGCAGTGGTGCGGGATTGCGCGGCCGCCGCCCAGCGGCTCGAAGGTTTGTTCAGTCTGCAGCGGCCGGAGTCGACTATTGCACACCTGAATGCCCACGGCGTCGTGGCTGAGCCGCCGGCGGATTTCCGAGCTTTGATCGCTACCGCGCAGTCCCTCTCAGCGCTGACCGACGGCGCGTTCGACGCCACTGTTCAGCCACTCTGGCAGCTGTATAGCGCGCATTTTGCGCGTGTGGGTAATGGCGCCGGCCCGTCGTTAGCGGCCGTCGCGGCTGCTCGCGCGCGCGTTGATTTTCGTCGGCTGCGTATCGACGACACCGAGATTGGCTTCACGCACGGGGGCATGGCGATCACTCTGAATGGGATCGCACAGGGCTATATCACTGATCAAATCGCAGATCTGCTGCGCGCCCGCGGGTTTACCCAGGTGCTGATCAATATGGGCGAACATTACGCGCTCGGCGCCCATCCCAGCGGCCGGCCATGGCAGCTCGCGATCCGCGATCCTCAGCAGCCGCTGGCTGTGCTTAAGACCCTCGCGCTACGGGATGCGGCACTGGCCACTTCCGGCGGTTATGGCCTGCGCTTCGATACCGCGGGACGCTTTCATCATCTGTTTGATCCCACCACGGGCGCCTCCACCACACGCTACCTCAGCGTATCGGTGTCTCACCCGCGTGCGACCCTGGCCGATGGCCTATCGACGGCATTCTCCGCGATGTCGATCCCGGCGATCCGCAGAGTCGTTGCCACGCTGCCCGCCACGCAGGTCTGGCTCGTGCTGCCGGACGGCAGTCTGACCACCATTGGTCAGGCCCCGACTGTTTGAGACTGTCCCCTCCTACAGCATCAGCAAGCGGACCATTGGATTAGGCCGCCTGATTTAACGCGGTGGAGGTGCGTCCGTTCGTCAACTCTGAAGTGCGCTACCCAGTCGATAGCAGAGGAGCGCGCCGAGGTAACCCAGGGTGGTCATGTAGCCCCATGCCAGCGCGGGCCAACGCCAGCTGCCAGTTTCCCGCCGAATTACCGCGACCGTTGATGAGCATTGCAAACAGAGCGCATAGAAGACCATGAGTCCGAGTGCCATAGGCAGCGTAAACACCAGCGAGCCATCAGGATGTTGGGCCGCGCGAATGCGGTTGATGAGTGAGGCGTCGGCATTTTCATCGTCGGATTCGACAGCGTAGAGGGTGCCCAGTACGGCGATAACCACCTCACGTGCGGGAAATGACGCAAGCACCGCGGCGGTGACTTTCCAATCCCACCCCAAAGGCGCAAAAGCAGGTGCAATCTGGTGACTCAGACGGCCGAGATAGCTTTGCTCGAGTTGTTGCGTGGGAGCAGCACCGGGTTCGCGCGGAAACGACGCCAGCGCCCAGATAACCAACGCGACCACGAAGATCACGGTTCCTGCGCGGCGCAGGAAGATGCCGGCACGGGCGACCAATTTGGTCAGTACTGAACGCCAGTTCGGCCAGCGGTAGGGCGGCATCTCCAATAGAAAGCGCGTCGCAGGCCCCTTGTAGAGCACGCGCTTGATCAGAAAGGCAGTGCCGACGGCCCCGAACAGACCCAACAAATAGAATGCGAGCAGCACCATGCCCTGGAGATTGACCAGGCCGCCCAGATAGGTGGTCGGGGGGACGAACGCGGAAATCAATAAGGTGTAGATGGGTAACCGCGCAGAGCAGGTCATGAAGGGCGCGGCGATAATGGTGGCGATTCGATCCCGCGGATTCGCAATCACGCGAGTGCCCATGATCCCGGGTACTGCGCACGCGAAACTCGAGAGCATCGGAATGAAAGACTGTCCGGACAATCCGCACCAGCGCATGAGGCGATCGACCAGAAATGCCGCGCGTGACATATAGCCGGAATCTTCCAGAAAAATAATGAACGCGAACAGGGTCAGGATCTGCGGCAGGAAAATCACCACGCTGCCGACCCCAGCGATCGCGCCATCAACCAGGAAACTCGTCAGTAGCGTGTCTGGTAAGCGCGCCCGCACCGCCTCGCTCAGCGCGCCGACGCTGGCATCGATGGCATCCATTAGAGGTGCCGTCCACGCAAAGACCGACTGAAAAACAAGCGCCATTGCGAACAAGAAGAACAGTGCGCCATACAACGGATGGTTGAGCGCATAGTCGAGGCTGTCGCGCCAGCTGCGCACGCGCGGTTGGCGGCGCTCGACCGCCCCTATGATGCGGTTAATCCAGCTGTAGCGCTCGCGCGCTTCAAGCGTGGCGAGATCCCGGCCTTGCCCAAGCGACGCGCGAATAGCGGCAAGCTGGTGGGCGAGATCCGCGCCGAAAGTTTCAAGCAGGCGCTGTTCCGCATAGCCGCCGCGGTCGGTGAGTGCACGTTCGATTTCGATCGGGTGTACGGGGCGCGCGATGGTGTCCAGCTGGTGTGCCAGTTGCGTGCTTGCCGCGCGCAAGCCGGGATTGAGGGAAAGTGTGCTGGCGCGTGGGGTGCGCAACGCTTCCGCAATCTGTTGTTTCAGTTGCGCCAGACCCGTCTCGGTAGGGGTAGCGACTGGCACCACAGGGCAACCCAGATGTGACACAAGTTGTGCGGTATCCAGCTCGATGCCATTGGCGGCGAGCAAATCTGTCATCGTCAGCGCGATCACAGTGGGCCGTCCTAATTCCAGGACCTGACTTGCAAGAAATAGATTGCGCCGGAGGTTGGTTGCATCGAGAACGAGCAGGACCAGCGCGGGCTGTCCCACCTGCGGGAGCTTTCCAAGCAGCACATCGACCGCCACAATTTCATCCGGCGACTGGGCACTCAGCGAATAAGTGCCAGGCAGATCGACAATGGTGACCTTGATGCCCTCGAACTCGGCGCGGCCCAGTACGTGTTCTACGGTAACGCCGGGAAAATTCCCGACCTTCTGATGCAAACCGGTCAGGGCGTTGAAGAGGGTGCTTTTGCCAGTATTGGGATTACCCAGGGTGACAATGACGGCTTCCGTGATCGTCTCGTTCATCGCCGCATTTTATCCGCTGGATCCTTCGCCAACTGTTCGACATAGATCGCACGCGCCTCCTCGAGGCGCAGCGACAGGGCATAGCCGATCACTTCCACTTCAATCGGATCGCCGGTGGGCGCGCGGCGCAGGATTTTGAGCTCGGTCCCTTCTACGAAGCCGAGCTGCATAAGTCGCTGCGTAAATTGATCGAGGTCTGCAAAGCCGCAGATCACCCCGCGTTCGCCGGGCTGCAGCGATGCGAGCGTGAGCGGCATCAGGCGAAAAGTTTACGGAGCAACGCAGGAATCGAAACACTGTGGCCGGGGATACAGGCGACTTCAATGAGCGCTGCTTCCAAGCCAGAGACCGCCCAGCGACTGTCATCCACGCGGACCAACAAGGGATCGCCACCACGTAGCACTGCGAGTTCGGCGCCGGGCACGAGGCCACGGGCCGCCAAACGCGCTGCGAGTTTTGCCTCGTGGACGGCCACGACGACGGCCATTTGGCCGTGTTTTAAATCGGCTAAGTGGTGTGTATCGCGGTTCAACGCGGGGATTGGATTGGTCAGTTTGCCGCTAGACATGAATCTAAATGCGAATGATTCTAAGCACAGATAATCCTAGCTTGTCGCCAGCGCTTTGTCACGGAGTCCTTGCCGGGTGGGCCTAACCAGATATCGGACTCGAATGCGGCGCGCTCTGCCGGTCCGGCATCTGCCATGAAAGCGTCGACCTCCGCGCAGCAGCAGCGCTTGCTCGGTCGCCTCCTGCAGATACCGATGCCAGGATTCGACGCTGCAAGGTTCAACCCTTCCGAACGGAGTCTGGTTTTCGACCAATCCTGGCCGCGAGGAAAACGATGTCGGGAATGAATGGCACTCAGCCGTCGTTGCGAGCGAACGCGTCAATCCGGTGGAAAAATCGCGCGCGGCGCCGGTTAAGCAAGCCCCGTTCGGGCCGGGAATTATTTCAACCCTAACCCCAGTTAGCGCGTTTTCTAGGTTGTCTTCAAATCGTCACACCGCCGTAGGGTTGAAGTCACACCCGCAGCGGAAACTGTGGTTCTGCACCCGCTTTAAACATGGGTTAAGTCGCAGGACACCACCAAAGGATCGAGCATGAAGCGGGCAGTGGTTACACGCTCAGCGCGTTCAGCGCGGCGACCGTCACGGTGGCAGACGACGCTGCCGTTGATACCGCGCCTACAGTGGTGAGCACCAATCCGGTGAACGGCGCGGTGAACGTGCTGCTGAACAACACATTGCAGGTGAACTTCAGCGAACAGGTGGACGTGACAGCGTCTGCCCCAACCCACCAACATTGCGCTGCCCGGCGCACCCGCGCTCGCGCAGCAGACCAGTAACGATTTGAATCAGATTTTCCTGGACGATGAACAACAGCTGCAGAATCCAGACCCGATCCGTTTCGCGCGCGGTGGCAATCCGCTGACGGCAGCCAACACCTTGCGCGGCGGCGACACGGTGATGGCAGTGCAAGGGGTGCGGACCCAGACCGATGCCTCCACGGCGAGCAATGTGCCCGCCACCAGCGATCCGGTGCTGTATCGGCTGCGGCCCTTCAATGCCTTGAATGCTCAGACGCCCAATTTTCTTGCCGTTAATCAACGCCCGGCAGCGCCGGCCAATACCGGCGCGTTCGGAATGAGCACCGGCCCGAATGGCACTTACTTAAGGCACATGACAAGGCTAAGCCACATTCGCTTCAATCTTATGACCGTAGGAGCGGCTTTAGCCGCGAACAGCGCTGAATCGCCCATCGCGGCTGAAGCCGCTCCTACCAAAATGCCTGCTAGACCTGGTGTGTCTTCCTGGCGACGCTTAAACCTATGCCTCTTCCCTTAAGCCGCTTCTTCGGCCCGCAGGCCCATCGCCCCTGATCCTGTGGATTTTGCCGTCACCGAACCCCAGCGAATTAGTTCGATTTGACCGTCGGTGTTTTCGATCAACGCGGCGCAGTTGTCCACCCAGTTTCCGCAGTAATCGCGGACCATTCGTCCGCCAGGGCCTCCGGATAGAAGGAAGGCGCCTCGAAAAGCGCATCGATATGCCGCGCCAGTCGCGGGCGCAGCCTTAAGTAAGCGCGAAATGCGCGCGCCACGGTGCCGGCCAGTCCGTGAAAATAAAACCCGCCGTGCTGGCCCGAGAACCACGCGACATATCGAAATCGTGCGGGAGGGTGCACAAGATCAACTGCTGCTGGATGCCCTCGTTGCGCACCCGATCAGGCTCGACGCGCAGCGCGCGATCCCGACCGGGCAGCCCGTGCCGTCACGCGCCAATGTGATTCACGCGCTGGTCCCGTTGGTGATTTTCCTGTGCGTGATTTGGGCGGTGCCGGTGCGGGACGTGCGCGAACGCCTGTGGCAACTTGCGCTGGCGCTGCCAGTCGTGCTGGGGGTTCTGGCCCTGACCACCCCGTTTCAGTTGGTTGGCTTGATCGAGATGGCAATTCAGCAGCAAGCGCAGCAGCTGGGGATAGAGCGCGCGCCGCCGTTCGCGCTACTCTGGATGGCGGCCTTGGAAAGCGGTGGCCGTTGGGTGTTGCCAATCGCGGCCGCGTTGTTGAACGTAATGTTTGTGGCGCGGTGCATGCCTGCTCAAACGCTTGCCCGGAGCGGTCGATAACCAAGCGACAAAGGCAACCGAGGTGACGACATGAAATGGACGGCACTACTAATCGGATCCGTCATCGCGTGGAATTCTTCAGCGACGGAGGATTGCGTGCAGCAGGCGGCGACTGAACTTGAGATCAATCTCTCTTCCGGGGTGTATACCGAACGCGCGCAGGTGAGTGCGCCGCTCAAGCTCCGTATTCCCACCGGCACCAATCCGCATGCCTACGGCGCGTGTCTGCAGATCCAGGGCAAGGATCCGGCGCGCAACCTGGTGAACACGGTTGCCAGCATGCGGGACTGCCAGCGGGCGGCGCGCACCACGCGATTAGTGGCGGCGACCTCCGCCAGCGCCAGGCACATCGCGAGCGAAGTCGATACCGCGTTCTACGAGTCCTGTATTAAAAATCAAATCGAGGTTGAGGTGTTTATGCCGACGGCCGCGCTGGATTGATCGTCAGCACGAAGATTTTTGACCGTCAGGATAAAGTGAGCGTGAGCCGCTCCGCCGCCGCAGCCTCTTTCATCACGCGCGCCAAGGCGTTGAATATGGGTACCCAGGCGCTGTGCGCTTCAACATTGAACGAGTCGCCCAGGGTCTGATGCAGCATCCATAGCAGGGCTTCCTGCATCGACCGGTAGTGGATCGGTTGCATCCCGTACCGCGCGTGCCAGCGGCCCAGATTTTCCAACGCGCTGCAGGTCACATCGCTCGGCCCCAAATCGTGCACGGCGCACTGCAAGGTCCGCATGAACATTTGTTTATGCGCTGCGGCATCAGGCCCGAAAGGGTCTTGATTTCGGGTACCAGCACTAACAACCCTTCCTGGAGCAAAGCTGCCGCCAAGTCATTGATCGGCACCAGCTGCGCCAGGGTGCGCTGCACGAGTTCGATCTGCTCAGGCGTGATAGATGGGCAATTCATCGCGCGCTTCTCGCAAAAGGAAAAGAGGGTTCTGGCCGTTGCCAGAACCCCCGTAGGTGGTCAGCGGTGCAAGGCGGTTGGGGTGGTTTTGCGGGATAAACCTAGAAACCTCAGTTGACCGCTTAAACACGTGAGTAAGCGTATGTCTGGAATGGGATCTGTCATTCAAATATGCGTCACCTCTTGGGTAAGGGTCGCTACGCCACGCGCAGCGCGTCCCGTGGCGCGCATGGCGGCGTTGCAACTCATCGCAATAGCGAAGCTTGTCCCTCCTCATCGCGCCTTGCCCTGCACTCCATGGAACGCACTGCACGCGACGTTCAACTGCCGTTTCTAGGTTGAACGCATGCCAGGTCCTCCCAAAAAACGAACACGCTGCCGCCTGGCGAAGCGCCGCGAAGTCAAAGCTTCCCAATGCGTGCGGTGCGGCATATCCTGTGACCACCACAGTCCGCGCATTCAAAAAAACGCCCCGGCCGCCCAATACTGTTGGGCGGCACAAAACGAAGGATTGAGTCATGGATACCTATAAGGTACTGCGAGTTACCGATGGCCAGCTCGTCGAACTCGCCGAGTTCGACAATGAGGCGGCGGCGGTTGATCTCGCTGATCGCGCCAAGTACATGCAGCCATTTGTTTATCGCCACGATGGCCGACACGAATTCGCCTCACTCTCGATCGACGGCATCTTGAAGCACGCGATTCGGATTGTCGGCGTTCCGCGGTTAACTCTCTGAGATTTCGTTGCATCCGCAGGAGGAGATCCTGCCCTGCGGAAAACCCACCGAGAGGGGTGCAATGTAGTTGGCAGTAACGGGCACCGCGAGAAACAGAGATCAGAATCATAGCGCGGGTAAGCATCAGCGCAATCCGACGCTTGGCGGCGGATGACGCCCTACGGGCTTATCCGCCCGATAATTTTCGTGGCAGTTATTCCTGATTTCTGCACCTGCGCGCCTAAAAACTGAAATAAACTCCCATCTCAATGACGTGAAATTTCTCGTCATCACCAAAGGCTTCGATTGCGGCGTCGCCGGGAAACATCACGCCGTAGGCCGCACTGACGGCGATCTGATCATTCACAGCCCAGTCGGCGTAGAGATTCAATTCATCGCCGAAGTGACGCGAGACGACCGGCGTGCCGAGATAATTTGACTCGACGAGCGCGAACGTGCCGCCGATGAGGCCGACCGTCAGTGGCGCGCAGGGTGTCGCGGCCAGATGAAGCAAATGATTGCGCTGATTGCTGTTAAACAAGAGCCAGCCGCCGATCACTTCGCCCTGGAACCAGGTCCCCCAGCCGCGCTTATCGAAACCATAAAACAAGGGGTCGAAATCGCGGCGCAAGGTGTCGTTGGGATCCGCGTCGCCCGAGAAATAGGCATAGCGATAGCTCAGGCGTGGCGCCCACGGCAAGGTCTCAAAGTGGTAGATCGTTTCCGCATACCACGCGCTGGCGTCGAACCTCGCCTCGCGACCTGCGCCGCGCTGCTGAGTGGCTTCACCCCACCAGCCGACCTGCGGCAGAAATGGCAGGCGAAAATCGTTGATGCGCGCACTTAACACCTCCATCCCTTGCCGCGGACCGAAGAGGGTGGGCTGGTCTGCGTCCAGAATGTGGAAGTAGAGCAGGCCAAGATGGCCCGTGGCTTCGGCAATCGAGTCGAATTGGTATTCGAGATTGAGGCCCGCCAGCGCGGGTTCATCGTTGTCCGGGTCTGCTTCGAGAAAAAACAAATCGGTGTGCACGGCGCGATAATCGACTCGCGCGAGCAACGTCCGCTGGAAGGCCTGGCGCGGGACCAGCCACACGCCGCTGTTATCACCGAAATCGAAATTGCCGTCGTCGATCAGAAATCCATCGCCGATATTGAGCGCCTGCCGGCCCAGCGATAGATCGATCACCGGACGCGCTGCATCCGCACTCGCGTCACCCGAACGCCAACCGAGATAGGCGGTCTCGAGATCAATCTCACCATCGCCACCCGTGGTGTATCCACCGGGATCACCATCGCCCACAGTCACCGCGCCCACTGCCGAGATTTCGCCGTACCACCCGCCCGCCGACACCCCGATCACTGGCATGACATCCGCTTCGCCCCAAGTCGCATCACCTTCCGAGGCACCGGTCTGCGGATTAAGGCGCCCCGTGCCCAGGTTCGCGCCCGGCGTGGTGACGCCGGCGATACCCGCGTTGAGTGTGCCGGTGAAGGTCAGGTTCTCATGCGGTGCGTAGTGCCATTCGGCACTGAGCAGCAAGGGCCATAGCGACGCCATCAGAATCAGCGATCTGCGGTAGGTCATCAGGATCCCACCCGCGCAATATTGAGCGTCGTAACGCGCCGCAGATCGCGGCGGTACTTCTGATCATCAAAAGGCCGCGCACGATGCATGGTTGCGAGATTGTCCCAGATCACCAGATCGCCCGGCAACCAGCGATGGCGGTAAACGTATTTTGGTTGTGTCGCGTGTTCGATCAGATCCCGCAACAGCAGCCGCCCTTCCGGTAGCGGCCAGTCGATAATGCGCGAGGCATGTGAGGCAAGGTATAGCGCGCGGCGCCCAGTGACGGGATTGGTGCGTACCAGCGGTTGAATTGCACCCTGCAGTTTATCCGCCTCCTCCACTGAGAACTCAAAGCCGAGCACCTGTCGCGAATACGCAATCGAGTGATGCGCGTGCAGGGTCTCAACGGTCGCTTGCAAGGCGGGTGACAAATCGTCATAAGCCGCACGCAAATCGGCGAACTCGGTATCGGCATCGACTGGCGGCAGCGTGCGTGCGGAGAGCAGTGAATAACGTCCCGGTGGCTCCACGAACGACGCATCGGTGTGCCACAGACGATTCGCAATTCCATAGTGACGCCGGCGATCGCCAGCCGGTAACAACTCGCCCTGCTCATCGAGGTTCGAGATATCGGCCAAGGCCTCGTTGCCGAAACGATTACCGCCCAGTGCGGCCGCACCAGTCTTGGCGTGCAAGGCACCATCGAAGCGCTCGGCGAATGCGAGTTGGCTTGTATCGTCAAAGGCCTGATTGCGAAAGACCAACACGCCGAAGCGATGCATGCCGTGGCGGATCTGCTGTAGTAGATCACGGGCCTCAGCGGTGCGCAGATCGAGTGGGCTGGCTTCGGCGGCGAATAGCGGATGCAGGGGGCGAAAATTCAAGATCATCACCAACTCGCTTGCGTTTATCCTGGGTGTGCCAAGCATAGGCGATCCCCTTCCCTCTGCGCGATGGGTTACGCTCTCCGAATCAAGTTAGCCTTCAAAGCGAGATCAAACCATGAGCGGATATGCGGATTATTGGTACACCAGCGACAACGGCCTACGCCTTTATGCTCGCGACTACGCCCATCCGGCGCCGCGCGCCACCGTGCTGTGCATGCACGGCTTGTCGCGCAACTCGGCAGACTTCGCTGAATTGAGCGCAGCGTTGCAGCAGGATTTCCGCGTGCTGGCGGTCGATCAGCGAGGCCGTGGCCGCTCGGCCTACGATTCAGATCCCGCCAATTACTCGCCGCTGGTGTATGTCCGCGACATGTTCACGTTACTGGACTCGCTCGCAATTCCCCGGGTGATTGTAATCGGCACCTCAATGGGCGGCATCATGAGCCTCCTCATGGGAGCCCTGCAGCCTGCGCGCCTGGCTGCGGTGGTGCTGAATGATATTGGCCCGGTGATCGATCCAGTCGGCCTTGATCGCATCCGGCGTTATGTCGGCAAGGTGCCACCGGTTACCTCCTGGGCGGAGGCAGTGGCGCAGGTGCGAAATATGAATGCACCGGTATTCCCGGACTGGCAGAGCAATGACTGGGAGCGTTTCACGCATAAGCTTTATCGTGAAGATGCACAAGGCGTACCGCAGCTTGCCTATGATCCGGCGATAGCGTCCTCCATCCAGGCGAGTGCGGATACACCGCCAATCGATCTATGGCCCGCCTTCGCCGCGCTGGCGACCATCCCCACCCTCGTTATTCGCGGTGCGACGTCAGATATTCTGGCGGCCGAGTGCGTAGCCGAGATGACACGGCGTAAACCGGATCTCGTCGCCGTTGAAGTGCCCGATCGAGGACATGCGCCGATGCTGGATGAGCCGGTGGCGCGCGCTGCGGTATTGAAGTTCCTGGCTGGCTTGTCGCTTTAAACTGCGTTAATTACCGGCTACCAGCGGAGTAAGCGCGGCCCAAGGCAGGCACCAAACGCCGCTGGCAGCGCGATGCCAAGCACGTACCACAGCCCTATGAATGGCGCTGCGAGCTCCGGGCAGTGTAAGGCGTAGACCAGCGCCCCTACTGCGCCGGCGAGTAGGCCGGCGGCGGCGCCCGCGCGCCGCAGATAGGTTGGTGCCAGGCCGCGCATGGCCCACAGTCCCGCTATGAACGTCGGCACTGACAATTCAGCGATGAGGAAGGGGCACATTTGCCAGCTATCGCCGTACAGCAATGCTTGCCGGGTGTTGGGCGGTGCGTCGATAAGTGAGAATGCTGCCAGCGCCCAAATCAGCACGAGCGGTGTTCCAATTAACCACGGGGTGTGACCGAGTCTGGCGCCCGGTCGCGCCAGACGGGTGGCGGCGAGTAAGCCGGCAATGAGCAGAACGCTGGGTAAGCCGAGTTTGAGCCAGAACATTGGCGAGGTCACCGTCGTGCTGAGTGTGGGTAGCAGACCGAGTGACCACCACATCCAGGCGAAGGCAATTGGCATGCTGAGCATGAGCGCGACAGACCAGCGCTGGCGTGCCGCACCAGTGGGGACTGGTTCCAACCCAGTCGAGAGCATGCGGACTAACTCATCCGTGTGCATCACGCACTTCCTGCAGATTGCGCGCGAGGAGTTTCAGCCCGCGATGAATTCCAACCTTGACCGCCGAAACCGACATCCCCGTACGCACGGAAGCCTCCTGCACCGACAGTCCCTGCAGCTTCACGTGCTCAATCGGTAAACGGAAATGCGCTGGCAGGGTGGCGAGCAGCTTGGCGACATCGCGCTTGGCGGTGGCCGCCTCGGTCGCGCTCTCGGCAGTCACGTCGAGTTGGTCGTCTTCGGGCAACGCCTCTTCGGGCCGTGCGGCGCGACGGCGGAAAGCGTCAATCAATTTGTATTTCGCGATCGCGTGCACCCACGGCGTGAACGGCTGATCCGGTTCAAAGGTATGCCGCTGGTTATGCACGGCGAGCAATGTTTCTTGCACGAGGTCCTCCACCGAATCCGGATCGCGGCTTAAGCGGCGCCGGAAAAAAGCCCGCAGATGCGCGGCAAGCGCGGACAACAGTCGCCCATAAGCGGCCGCATCACCGAGCTGCGCCTCGCTCATCAGCGACTTCAGCCGCGCCTCAGTGCCTTCCAAGTAAGTGCTACTCCGTTAGTTCGTCAGAATATTCGGCTTGGTTACAGCAGTTCGTCATTGCGAGAACCGCAGGAGATGTGGCAAGCCAGGGCAGGGCCCTAACCGTGCGCCGCGCCGACGATCGGCAAGTCCTTCAAGGCTTCCGCGATCGCCGCCTGCGGATGGTCATAGCGCTGCAGTTCGCCGCGCGCGAAGGCAGCGTAGGACGCCATATCGAAATTTCCGTGACCTGAGAGATTAAACAGGATCACCTTACGCTCACCTTTGAGCGTGCATTCGCGGGCCGCTTTAATCGCCGCATGCACCGCGTGATTCGACTCCGGTGCCGGCAAAATACCTTCCGCGCGCCCGAATAGGACCCCACTTTCAAAGATATCCACTTGATCGTAAGCCTGCGCTTCGATGTGGCCACCGGCGAGCAGCGCCGAGACCTGCGGCGCCATGCCGTGATAGCGCAGGCCACCGGCATGAATGCCGGGTGGCACGAAACCGTGGCCCAAGGTGTACATCTTGCAGATGGGGGCAATGCCCGCCGCATCCGCAGTATCCCAGGTGTAGGTGCCACGGGTCAGGGTCGGGCAGGCGCTCGGTTCCACCGCGATGATGCGCGTGCGCTGCCCGTGTCGGAAATTCTCGCGCAGGAAGGGGAAGGCGATGCCCGCGAAGTTCGAGCCGCCGCCGGCGCAGCCGATCACGATGTCGGGGTATTCATTCGCCAATTCCATCTGCTTTAAGCATTCCTCGCCGATCACCGTTTGATGCAGCAGCACATGCGGCAGAAAAGAACCCAAGGAATATTTCTTGGTTCCCCCGGAGGTGGCTGCGGCCTCGATGCCTTCCGAGATCGCCATGCCGAGTGAACCGGGATGGGCGGGATCGACCGCCAGAAATTTGCGCCCGGCAGCGGTGCGATCTGAGGGACTGGCATACACCTGCGCGCCAAAGCCCTCCATCACGAAACGACGAAAGGGCTTTTGGTTGTACGAGATCCGCACCATGTAGACCTCGCAGCCGAGGCCAAAAAAATTACAGCCCATCGACAGCGCCGAGCCCCACTGGCCCGCGCCGGTTTCGGTGGTGAACGCTTTGCCGCCATCTTCCTTCAGATAAAACGCTTGCGCGACTGCGGTATTCGCTTTGTGCGAACCGACGGGCGAGACGCCCTCGTACTTGTAGTAGATATGCGCGGGCGTGCCGAGGGCTTTTTCTAGGCGATGCGCCCGCAGCAGCGGGGTAGGCCGCCACAGTTTGTAGAGCTCGCGCACCGGATCAGGGATCTCGATCTCGGCCGCGGTCGCCACATCTTGCGCGATCAGGCCACGTGGACTGATCACCGACATGAATTCGAAATCGACCGGCTGATGCGTAACCGGGTGTAAGGGCGGTGGCAGAGGCGTCGGTAGATCGGCGTTAATGTTGTACCAGCTGCGCGGCAACGCGGATTCGGGCAAATCAAAGCGGGTTTGCGACATAGTTATTGGCCATCCCATTCAAGAAAATTTCTCAAGAGTTGCAGGCCCGCCGCCGCGCTTTTTTCGGGATGAAATTGCGTCGCGAACACGGAGCCGGTCGCGAGTGCGGAAACGAAGTCAGCGATGTATTCGGTGCGCCCCATCACCAGCGATGAATCGCGCGGCACCACGTAGTAACTGTGCACGAAATAAAAGCGCGTGCCGCTGGGCACGCCGCGGATCACGGGATGATCTCTTGCCCACCAGACTTCATTCCAGCCCATGTGGGGAATCTTGCGTGGACTGCCATCGGGTGCGGGGCCCGCATCGGCCCGAAAGCGCTGGACTGTTCCTGGATAGGCGCTGAGACACGCTGTGCCACCATCTTCATCGCTGCTGTCCATCAGCGATTGCAGTCCGAGACAAATACCGAAAAACGGTTTGTTGCGCAGGCACTCCAGCACAGTTTCGATCAGACCGCACGCATGGAGCCGGCGCATGCAGTCACCGATTGCGCCCTGGCCCGGGAACACCACGCGGTCGGCATTCAAAAGATCCTGCGCCTGTTCGGTGACCAGGACCTCGTGACGGCCCTCGGCCGCAGCCTCGACTGCTTTCGCGACCGAGCGTAGATTGCTGCCGCCGTAATCGACTACGGCTACCCGTTGCATAGCGATGAATTCCTACAAAGAACCCTTGGTCGAGGGCATCGCGCCGGCCTGGCGCGCATCCACTTCGCAGGCCATGCGCAGCGCCCGCCCAAAAGCTTTGAAGATGGTCTCGATAATGTGATGCGCATTGCGTCCGCGCAGGTTGTCGATGTGCAAGGTAATTCGCGCGTGGTTGATGAGGCCCTGAAAGAACTCAAAGAATAAATCGACATCGAAGTCCCCGATGCGGGCGCGCGGAAACTGCACGTGATACTCCAGTCCCGGTCGTCCCGACAGATCCACCACCACCCGCGAGAGGGCCTCATCAAGCGGCACATAGGCATGGCCATAGCGGCGCAGCCCAAGTTTGTCGCCCCACGCTTGCGCGAGCGCCTGGCCCAGGGTGATGCCGATGTCTTCCACCGTGTGGTGCGCGTCGATTTCCAGATCACCGGTGGCGTCGAGCGAGATATCGATCAAGCCATGCCGACACACCTGGTCGAGCATGTGATCGAGAAAGGGCAGGCCGGTCCTGAACTGGCTCACACCAGACCCATCCAGATTGACGGTCGCAGTAATTTGGGTTTCTTTGGTATTGCGCTCAACGCGCGCGCGGCGTTCGGTCATGGCGAGAGGGGACTTCCAACCGGGGTTTCTACAGCCCGCAACATACCACGCGGGCTCGCGCGATCAGTAGTCGCGCGATGACCGTGATGGTCCCGAATGGCACTTAACTTCAGGCCCGTCGCCAGGCGCGCTTCGTCCTGATTACCGTAGGAGCGGCTTTAGCCGCGAGTGGGCGATTCAGAGCTGTTCGCGGCTAAAGCCGCTCCTACAAGAAAGGCCTATTTGGCCTCGTGCCGTCCTATCAACACGCTTAAATAGATGGATTTTCCCGTTAAGTTAAGTGCCATTGGTGATGGTCCCCATTCTTCGGCATTAAAAATGCCGGCCTCCGCGGAGGTCACGGAGCCGGCAAGGAACAGCTGTGTGGGGAGAGGCCTCACAGCGTCATGAGACTGTGGGCGGGTCGCGTGCACCCTCCTGGATGAGCAGAGTGCTCTGCTCGACAATCAATTCACGGTTAACTCGTGACGTTCGTTAGAGACAGAGCAAGGACAATGCCAGCGACGAGATCCCACACCAATTTTCCGCTAAGCGTTTGAACGCTAGCGAGAAGACGCGCGCTTAGTGCATGGGTTGCGCGGTTGGCATTGGCCGGTAAGATGCACCGAGACATGCGCTAATGCGAAAACATGCGCTCTGATGGGGCGCCTTGAGTTCGCATCGCGCATGCGGGAAGTTCACCAACCGTCCTTCAATCTCGGAGCCTGCATCGCATGTCGGATGCCATTCAACTCGCTAGCGTCCACGCGTATCTCCTGGCCCTGCAGGATCGTCTCTGCACTGAACTGGCCGCGCTCGATGGCCGGGCGACGTTCATTGAGGATGCCTGGACGCGCACCGCGGGCGGTGGCGGTGGACGCACCCGTGTGCTCTGCGAAGGCGGTGTTTTCGAGCAGGCCGGCGTGAATTTCTCGGATATTTCAGGCGACGCGCTGCCCACGGCGGCGACCGCCAAGCGTCCAGAACTCGCGGGCCGCGCCTTTCGCGCGATGGGGGTCTCGCTGGTCCTGCATCCCCATAACCCGTACGTGCCGACGGCGCACGCGAATGTGCGTTTCTTCGTCGCGACCAAGCCCGATGCGGAGCCGGTATTCTGGTTTGGCGGCGGCTTCGATCTCACGCCCTACTACGGCTTCGAAGAGGATGCGATTCATTGGCATCGTATCGCGCAAGCGAGCTGCGTACCGTTCGGGCAGGCGGTCTATCCACACTACAAGCAATGGTGCGATGAGTATTTCTATCTCAAGCATCGCGATGAACAGCGCGGCATCGGCGGCCTGTTCTTCGATGATTTGAACGAGTGGGGTTTCGCGCGCAGCTTCGCTTTCACGCAGAGCGTGGGCGATCATTTCCTGCCGGCGTATGTCCCGATCGCGGCGCGCCGCAAGGATTTGCCTTATGGCGAACGCGAACGGGATTTTCAACTCTATCGGCGCGGACGTTACGTGGAATTCAATCTGGTGTATGACCGAGGGACCCTGTTCGGTCTGCAGACCGGCGGTCGCACCGAATCTATTTTGATGTCGCTGCCGCCGAATGTTCGTTTTCGTTATCACTGGCAGCCTGCGCCAGGCACTCCGGAGGACGAGCTCTACACGCGGTTTTTGAAACCGCGTGACTGGATTGATTAACGTCTCAGCGATAGCGCGGCATCACTTCAGCCGCGAAAAGCCGCATCGAATCCAGAATCTTTGCTTGCGCCAGGCCGGGCAGGATAGTGATGAACGATACTTCCGTGATCCCCGAATCGATGATTTCAGCCATCGTTTCGTGCAAGCGCGCGGGGGTGCCTATCAGGGTGCGCCGATCGTAGAGCACCTCGAAGTTCTTCAGCGCGAGCACCTTGCTGGCAAGGCCCTCATAGCCCACATAATCCTTCGACCAGCGATCACCCGCGACCGCATCCGCGAAATACTGCACATAGCGCAGCAGCGGCTCACGCACGGTCGCAATGGCCGTTGCCTCATCCCGGTCCACGAACAGATGGAAAGTGCCGTGCACATGGTGATCGCTGATTTTGTGTCCGGCTTCCAGCAGCGCTTCGTGATAGATCCTGACCGTCTGCTTGACCCCAGCGAGTGACACGGCATACGGAATCACCATCAGATCGAACCCGTGCAAACCCGCATAGCGCGCGGATTCCGGACTGAGCACGGTGCCCACGATAATCCGCGGCCGGCGTTGCACCGGCCGTGGGCGGAGCGCCACATTCTCAAACTGGTTATGTTTGCCGTGATAGGAGAAACGCGCGTTGGCCCAGGTGCCAAGCAGGATCTCGACACTTTCATTGAAGCGTTCACGCGACTCCGCCATGTCTACCTGCAAAGCCTCGTATTCGAAATCGAGGAAGGCGCGCACCACGCCGATATCGACCCGGCCGCCGGACATCGCGTCCACCATGGCGAGCTGCTCGGCGGTATTCAACGCACGGTTAAGCGGCAGCGCGACGCCGGCCGTGCCGAGCCGGATGCGCTTGGTGCGCTGGGCTAACGCCGCCAGCAGTAGCGGCGGATTCGGCACATCGCCGCCGTAGGGCGTGAAATGATGTTCTGCCGCCCACACTGTATCGAAGCCCAGCGCTTCGCCAAGTTCCACTTGCTCGAAGATCTGGTCATACAGCGTGGTTGAGTCGTGATGGACGTCAACATCAAAAGTGGGCAGGTAGAGCAGGCCAAATTTCATGTAAATACCTTGAGGGCTGCGCGTGTCACGCGCGCACCGGTAGCGCGCAGGCGAGGGCGTCGCCCACCTGGTTGAACGTTGAATCGTCCAAATCCGTGCGGAACGTGGCGTGCATGCGATTCACGAAGGCTGAGAGGCTCACGGTCAACGCGAGATCGACCAGTTCATCATTCGAGAAGCGTGCCGCGAGCTCTGCATATAACGCATCGTCCACCCGATTCTCGCGGGTCAGAATTTCCGAATACCGCAGGACCAGGCGATCAGTCGTATCGAATGTCGCGCAGTTTGCGGCGTCATTCATCATGCTCATTTCTGCCTTCGTCAAGCCGACACTCAGACCGAGCATCACATGCGTAGGAATTCAGTAATGGCAGGAATTGACCTGCGAGGCGCGCAGATACGCCAGTTCGCGATAACGCGGTGCGATCCGGGGCTGACCATAGAGCCCGCGCATAATTTCCACAAAACCCTTTAGGATGTTTGAGTTGTTGGCGAGCATTTTCATGACATTGAAGATCGGAAAGCCCATGCTTTCGATCTCGGCATAGGCCTCACGCACGGCGGGCGGTGCGTCGGCGGGTTCGATCAAGGGGATGCGCGGCATTACGGGTTCCTCAGACAAGCCTTGCGGCGATGTGGCGAGCCTATAATGAGCCGACCGAGCATACAAGTTGAGGCGCGCGATCCGATCCATGACCGGCCCCAGAATCTCCATCCCCAGTATTGATCGTCTGCTGAAGGACGACCAAGTCATGGCGCTGCTGGCGTGCTATGGACATGCGCCAGTGGTCGCTGCGCTGCGCGCGGCGGCCGCTGAAGTGCGCACCGGCGCGCTCGCCAAACCCACCACGGCGGACCCCAGCGTAAGCATTATCGCCAGTGCTGCTGCTGCGCTTGGGGCGGCGCATGCGCCGAGCCTCGTGCCGGTTTTTAATTTAACCGGCACGGTGTTGCACACCAATCTCGGCCGGGCGGCGCTGCCTGCGAGTGCGGTCGCGGCGCTGGCGCAAGTCGCTGAAGCCCCGACCAACCTGGAATATTCACTCGCCAGCGGCAAGCGTGGTGATCGCGACGTGCATCTCGCACGCTGGCTCACAGCACTCACGGGCGCGGAGGCCGCGACCGTCGTTAATAACAATGCCGCCGCTGTGATGCTGGTGCTGAATACCTTTGCGCGGCGGCGCGCAGTGCTGGTCTCGCGCGGTGAGTTGGTGGAAATCGGTGGAGCATTTCGCGTGCCAGAGGTCATGCAAGCAGCGGGTGCCGTGCTGCGCGAAGTGGGGACCACCAATCGGGTGCATTTGCGCGATTACGCGGAAGCGATTGATTCGCGCACCGCGCTCATCATGAAGATTCATCCCAGTAATTATCGGATTGAAGGCTTCACCGCGAGTGTGCCCGAGCACGAACTCGCGGCGCTGGCGAAGGCCCGCGGAATCCCCTTTGTGGTTGATCTCGGCAGCGGCACCTTGCTTGATTTCGCGCAATTCGGCCTGCCGCATGAACCCACCGTGCAGGACACGCTCGCGCAAGGCGCCGATCTCGTGACCTTCAGTGGCGATAAACTCCTGGGCGGGCCGCAGGCCGGCATCATTGTGGGTCGCGCGGATCTGATCGCACGCCTGAAAAAGAACGCGATGACGCGCGCGCTCAGAGTCGACAAGCTCACCATTGCGGCGCTTGAAGCGGTGCTCCGCCTGTCTGCAGATCCAGCGCGCGCGCGCGCGCAGATCCCCACTTTACGCCTGCTTACGCGGCCACTGGCCGAGATTGAAGCGCTGGCGGCGAGCTTGCTGCCAGCGCTTAGTGCGGCGCTGCAGGGCATTGCGAGCGTGCAAATCACTTCCTGCGCGAGTCAGATCGGCAGCGGCGCGTTGCCGGTCGATTTATTGCCGAGTTGTGGCGTCGCGTTGCGACCACTCGGTACGCGCAAGACAACCCTCGCGCGTTTGGCCGCCCAGCTCCGCGCCTTACCGATTCCCGTGGTCGGCCGGCTTCATCAGGACGCGTTGCTGCTCGATTTGCGCTGCCTGGAACACCCGGCGGACTTTCTCGCGCAGATGGCGTTGCTGGAAAAATCTTGATCGTCGCCACTGCCGGCCATGTTGACCATGGCAAGACCTTACTGATCCGTACCTTGACCGGTGTGGATACCGACCGCCTGCCCGAGGAACGCGCGCGCGGCATGACGATCGATCTCGGCTTCGCCTATCTGCCGCTGGCCGCCGAGACTGCCGACGATCCAGCCCACACGATTGGTTTCATCGATGTGCCTGGCCACGAGCGGTTCGTGCGCAACATGCTGGCGGGTGTTGCTGGGATCGATTTCGCGCTGCTGGTGATCGCGGCGGATGATGGGCCGATGCCGCAGACCCGCGAGCATCTGGCGATCCTTCACCTGCTTGGCATCACGCGCGGCGCGGTGGCGTTGACCAAGATCGATCGGGTGGCGCCCGCCCGAGTGCAGGCGGTGCAGGCCGAAATCACTGCCCTGCTGGCGGAAACTTCGCTGGCGGGAATTCCCATCGTGCCGACGGCGGCGCCGAGCGGTGTCGGTATCGCGGAATTGCGCGGGCTGTTGCACGCGGCCCAGGTGGCGAGCGTGCAGCGTGAGACCCAAGGCCACTTCCGGCTCGCGATCGATCGCAGCTTTGTGCTTGAAGGCGCGGGGCGGGTGGTCACTGGCACGGTGTATTCCGGGGCGATGGCAGTGGGTGATCGCCTGGTACTGGCGCCCACTGGCATCGAGGTGCGGGTGCGCTCGATTCATGCCCAGAACCAGGCGGCTGGGCACGCCCGTGCCGGGCAGCGCTGCGGGATCAATCTTGCCGGCACGGATTTACGTCGCCACGAAATTCATCGTGGTGACTGGCTGGTGGCACCGGCACTCGCCAGCGGCGCGCAGAGGCTCGGGGTGCAACTCTCGTTGGCTGCCGGCGAGGCGCAGGCCATGCGCGACCACACGCCGGTGCATGTGCATTTGGGCGCGGCGGATATTGGCGGCCGAGTCACCTTGTTACGCGATCGCGTACTGGCCCCTGGCGAGACCTGTCACGCCATCCTCACCCTCGACGCCCCCGTGGTGGCTGTGCACGGTGATCGTGTGGTGCTGCGCGATCAATCCGCGACACGCACCATCGCCGGCGGGCGGGTGCTCGAACCCGTCCCTTATCCGCGCACATTGTCGCGCGCGCGACGTCTGCCGCTACTGGCGGCACTCGACACCACCGACGCCACCGCGGCGCTGCGCGCCTTGCTCGGGTTGCTGCCAGAAGGGGTGGACCTCACCTGGTTCACCCGCAGCTGGAATTTAACGGAAGCAGAAGCGGCCGCGAGGATGGCAGCGTTAGAGGTCGTGACGCTTGCGTTGCCGAAGGGCGAAACCGTGCTGCTTAATACGGCGCAGTGGGGTGAGATCCGGGTGGCGATCAGGACACTCGTCGCGCAACATCATGCGGCCGAGCCGGCACAGACCGGCCTGCTCGAGGCAGCATTAATCAAGCCTGTCGGCGGCGGCACAATTCCCGCACGACTCGTGCGCGCTGCCGTTGAAGCCTTAGTGCGCGAGGGCGTTTTACAGCGACTGGCCGGTCATGTGCGCCTGCCAGCGCATCAAGCGGCCCTGTCCGCTGGCGATCAGGCCTTGCTCACGCGCGTCACGAAGGAACTGCAGCGCCATGGTCTGCAAGCGCCCGCGCTGCACGACATGCTCGAACCGCTCAATCTCAAAGTCGAAATTCTGCGCCCGTTTGTGGAACGCATGGCGCACCTGGGACGCTTGCATCAGGTCAGCAAGTATCGCTTTTACTTGCCGGCAGCCCTGCACCAGCTCGCCCAGCAGGCCGAGGCACTCGCCGCGCGTGGCGCGGAAGGGCTGTTTACGGTCGCCGAGTATCGCGACACGAGTGGCATTGGCCGCAATGTCACGATCGAGGTGCTGGAGTATTTCGATCGCATCGGCCTCACGCAGCGCCACGGCCAGACGCGGCGCCTGCGACGCAGCGTGAGCGAAGTGCTCGGTCCCGCACCCTGATCCCTGGCGAACCTTCTTCAGGTAGCATGGCCCTCGGAAGAGCGATATCCCCGGTGGGATGCCCGGACTTCAAATCCGGTGGAACCTGCGCATGCAGGTTCGGTGGGTTCGACTCCTACCTCTTCCGCCACTGAACCTGGCAACGACAATGTCGTTATATTTTTTTTCGTGACCCATCGCTCGGGCGCGAGGAGGCGAACATGGCATGGCGGATCGGAGTCGATACGGGCGGCACGTTCACCGACGTGGTGGCGGTTGACGAGGCCACTGGCAGGCGCTATGTGCGCAAGACCTCCTCGACCCCGGACGACCCTTCGCGGGCGTTCACGCAGGGGATCCTCGAACTGCTCGGTGAGGTCGGAGTCGCCATGGGCGACGTCAGCTTCATCAGCCATGGCACCACCGTCGCCACCAATGCGATTCTCGAATCGCGCTATGCGCGGCTCGGTCTCATCGTCACGCGCGGCTATCGCGAAATGCTCGAAGTGGGGCGGCAGACGGTCCCGGGCGATTTCGGCGACATCACCTGGTGGCTGAAGCCGCCGCGCGTGGTGCCGCTCGAACTTGTGCGCGAAGTCGGCGGGCGTCTCAATTTCAAGGGTGAGGAACACACGCCGCTCGATGAAGAGGCGATTCGGGCGAGCGCGCGCGAGTTCAAAGCCATGGGCCTGAATGCGATCGCGGTGTCGTTTCTGCATTCCTACCGCAACCCGGCCCATGAGCGGCGCGCGCGCGAGCTCATCCTGGAAGTCCATCCGGCGTGTTTCGTATCGGTGTCGTCGGCTGTGATTCGCGAAGACCGGGAATACGAACGCACGCTCAGCACCTGCCTCAACACCGGACTCATGCCGCTGGTCACGCGCTATTTGAACAGTCTGCAGGAGCGGCTCGCGAGCGCGGAAATCGCGGCACGGCTATACGTGATGAAATCGAGCGGCGGCATCATTCATGCGTCCGAAATGGCGCCGCAGCCGATTGCGGCCGTGCTGTCTGGGCCGGCGGCCGGTATTGTGACCGCCTGCTATTACGGCAAGGCCGCGGGCCATCCCAACCTCATCACCATCGACATCGGCGGCACCTCCACCGACATCTGCCTCATCGACCAGGGCACGCCGCACATGCTGACCGAAGGCCGCATCGACATCTACAACATCAAGACGCCGATGATCGACATGCACACCGTCGGCGCCGGCGGCGGCTCGATCGCGTGGCTGTCGGCCGGGCGCAGCCTGCGGGTGGGGCCGCAGAGTGCGGGCGCCGAGCCGGGCCCGGTGTGCTATGGGCGGGGCGGCACCGCGCCCGCGCTGACCGATGCGCACATCGTGCTGGGGCGGGTTTCACCCTACCTCCTTGGCGGTAGCATCAAACTCGACGCACTGGCCGCGCGCCGCGCGCTCGAGCAGCACATCGCCAAACCGCTCGGCATCAGTGTGGAAGACGCGGCAATGGGGATCCTCGATCTCGCGACGAACAACATCGCGCAGGGCATCAACGTGGTGTCGGTGAAGCGGGGCCGCGATCCGCGCGATTATGCGCTGATGGCGTTCGGCGGGGCGGGCGGGTTGAATGCCTGTCTGGTGGCGGAGTCCCTCGGGATCCGCACGATCGTGGTGCCGCCTTCGCCGGGCGTGACCTCCGCCGAGGGTCTGCTGTCGACCAACGTACGCGCGGACCGTGTGGTCACCGACGTGCAGCGCGAGGATGCGCTCGACATGGGGCGGCTCATCCGCGAGTTCAACATTATCCATGCACAGATCATTGACGATCTCGCGCGCGAAGGTTTCACCGGAACGGACACTGCGGTCAGCGGTTTCGCGGACCTGCGCTATGCGGGACAGGCCTACGAGGTGCGCGTGCCGATGACGGTGCTTGATGCGACGCTCACCGAGTCCGCGGTGCGTAATGCCATCAAGGCGTTTCATCGCGCGCACGACGATCGCTTCGGATACGAATACGAAGGCCGGCATCCGGTCGAGATCGTGAACATCGGCGCGACCGGCTTCGGACTCTTCCCGCCGCTGGTCACGGCTGAGGAGCAGCGCACGAACTGTTCGTGGCCCGCGGCGCGACGGGAAGTGCGCCGCGGCGTGTTCCGCGGTGTGGGTGAGGTGCAACTGCCGGTGTATGAGCGCGCGCTTGCACCCATCGGCGACCCCATCATCGGCCCTTGCATTATCGAACAGTACGACGCGACCTTAGTGGTCGAACCGGGCTGGCGCGCGATCCTCGACAAGGCCGGCCAGATCATTCTTTCTCATCAGCATCAGGAGGCATGAAACATGGCCGAAAGTCCCACCGCCGCCCGCCAGAGCGCAGCGCCGAAAACCTTCGACGAAGCCCCCTACCTGACGGAGGCTTACGCACCCTTCCGCAAGTCGTGCTTCGTGCGCGACGACGCGCACTGGCCGCGCATCAAAGCGTTGAAGGAAACCATCGACAGCGTGACGCTCGATGTCCTCGAATGGGCGCTGGAAGCCGCCATCGACGAAGGCGAGGCCGCGGTGGAGCGCACGGCGGTGTCGACCATTGTGCGCGAACAGCACGACTACCGCGCCTCACTGAACACCGTCGACTGTAACAGCGTGACGCGGGTGTCATGGGCGGCGACCGCGGATCCGATCCGCAACTACTACCCGCTGGATGAAATTCACGAAGGCGATGTGTTCCTGTACAACGACATCCACGAGTCGAGCGGCACAATCGGCCACCTGCCGGATTTCTGCGTGGTGGTCCCCATCTTCTCGGACGGTCGGCTCGTCGGATTCTCGCAGCTGTTCGGCCACTGCAACGATGTCGGCGGCAAGGTATCCGGGAGCTGGCCGCTGACCGCGACGACGGTGTTCGAGGAAGGCATCCAGGTGCCGCCGATCAAGTTCTACGCGCGCGGCGTGCGCAACCAGGATGCCTGGAAGATCATCCTGCGCAACAGCCGTTACCCGGACGATCTGCGTGGTGACATCGATGCCTTCGTCGGCGCCACGCGCATCATTCAGCGACGGGTCGAGGAACTGTGCCGGCGCTATGGCACAGATGTGGTGGAAGCCGGCTTCTACCGAATCATGGATCGCTGCGAGGAGATCGTCCGCGAGGAAGCCCTGCCGCATATCCCGAACGGCGAGTACATCGGTGAGGACTTCCTCGAAACCGACGGCATCGATCTCGAGCGCCCGGTGAAGCTCATGCTCACTATTCGCAAGGATCCGGACAAGATCATCGTGGATTTCGCCGGCACCGACCCGCAGGTGCCAGGGCCGGTGAACTGGGTGATGGATGGCCGGCACTATTCGAAGTGGCTCGGCGGTTTCGTGAAGGCGCAGGTGCCGGGGATGATCGTCAACGAAGGCATGACGCGCGTCTTCAAGGCTTACCTGCCACCGCGCACCGTGCTGTCGGCGGAGTACCCGGCGGCGGGCGCGGACCGCATGGATTGCATGCTGCGGATGATCGGCGCCTATATGGCGGCGATGGCGAAAGCGACCGGCGGCCAGATGGTCGGTGACTCGCAGTGCATCCAGCTCTACGGGTTCTACGGCAAAGATCAGGACGGCAAGGATTTCCTGTATCGGGAAATATTCGGTGCGGGTTCCGGTGGACGTCCGTTTGCGGACGGCACCGACACCGTCGACCTCGTGCCGGATTCGAAGAACCTGCCCAGCGAATTCATCGAGCAGCGCTTTCCGGTGATCGTGCATCGGGTCGGCATGTTCCCCGATTCGGGTGGGCCGGGTGCGTTCCGGGGTGGCCTCGGGTATCTGAAGGACGTCGAGATCCTCGTCGACGGTCACTTCCTCACAGTGTCGTATCGCACGATTTTTTCCTGCTTCGGTGTCAATGGCGGCATGGCCGGACGTTCCGGCGGTGCGCTCATCAATCCCGGCACACCCGACGCGCAAGAGATCTTCTACAAGCGCGAAGCGATTCCGGTGAAGGCCGGCGACATCGTGCGCATCCTGACGCCCGGCGGCGGTGGCTGGGGAGATCCCCTCGTGCGCGTGCCCGAGATGGTGCGGCTCGATGTGCAGCGACGACTGGTGTCGCCCGAGAGTGCGCGGGACGACTATGGAGTGGTGCTGACGGTAGTGTCGGATCCCGGCCGGTGCTATGAAGTCGACGAAGCGGCGACCATGGCGCTGCGCGCGCACCTTAAGGCCGACCGCCCGCCGCTGAAGATGATCAACCGCGGCCCGCATGCGGAGAAGCTGATCCGCGAGGGGCGCATCACGGTCAGCGATTTCGATTACCCGGCGCAATTCGACGAAGCTGCGTACCTGGTAGCCGCAACGGGCGGCTGAGCGGATCACTGCGGATTCGGGACCTGGAGGTGGTCTCTCCTCGAAGATCACCCCAGCGCTGAATAGCTGCGCGATTTTTCTATTTCTGCCTTGAGATC
>CAMATU010000025.1 GCA_945861225.1 Klebsiella pneumoniae | reverse complement strand
GATCGAAGGCTTGAACAACAAAGCCAAAGTCACTATGAGAAAAGCTTACGGCTTCCGAACGTTTGGCATGATGGAAATCGCGCTCTATCATGCACTTGGAAAACTGCCCGAGCCAGAACTCACCCACAGGTTTTACTGACGAACCTATTTCAAAGGGCATGCACAGCCCCGCGCCCAAAATCGACGATGAGCTGCAGATGCGGGTGTTCTGGCGGGAGTGGGATCGGCGCGTCGTGGGAGCACTCGCGTGACGTTCGCCGCGGCGCCATCGACGCTCCAGGTCACCCGTGCCGAGCTGGAAGATTTTCTGTACGCCGAGGCAGCACTGCTCGATAACTGGCAGCTCGACGACTGGCTGGCGTTGTTTGCGGAAGGCGCGCGCTATCTGGTACCACCGGCCGGCGCGGCAGATGACGCTGATCCGGCGACGACCTTGTTCTACATTGCAGATGATTATCATCGTCTCTGCGAGCGCGTGAAGCGGCTCAAGAAGCCCACCGCGCACGCCGAATTCCCACACTCGAAGTGTCGGCGATTGATCAGCAATGTGCGCCTGCTGGGCGGCACCGACACGGAATTCTCGGTCACTTCGAACTATGTGACCTATCGCAGCAAGATGGGCGCGACCCAGGTGTATTTCGGACATCATGTCTATCTGATGCGCAACATCGCAGGTGTTTTAAAGATTCTGAAGAAGACTTCGTTCATCGATGCCGATGACATCCGCGATCAGAACAAAGTCAGCATCATTCTTTAATTCTCAGCACGAGGTCGCAGTCATGAGCCTGGATTTTCGCTATCGCCGCCTAGGCTATGTGGCGTTGAATGTGACGGATCTTGAACGCTCGAGCGCGTTTTACACTGCAATCGTGGGGCTCGCGCCGGCTGGTGCGGCGGCCAGCGGCGAGCAGCTATTTCGCTGTACCGCCCGCCACCACGACGTAATCCTCCAGCAAAGCGAGCGAGCAGGATTGCGCCGGGTGGCCTGGGAAATGGAAGCCGAGCATGATCTTGCGCTGATTGAGGCGCACCTGAAATCTCTGGGTCTGGTCGTGCGCGCGGTACCCGCAGTGGAATGTGTGGGCTTGGGGATCGCGCGCGCCATCCGCACCACCGAGCCACACACGGGAGCCTGCTTCGAGTATTTCTACGGCATGTCGACGGCGGTCACGCCTTTTGTGCCAACGGTGGCGAAGATTGCACGCCTCGGGCATGTCGTCCTCGCGACTAACGAATACTCGGCATGTGAGACTTTTTTTTGTGAGAAGCTCAACTATCGAATTTCAGATAGAGTTGAGGGCGCAGTGACTTTTATGCGGTGTTTTCCGAATCCGCTGCATCATTCGCTGGGCTTGAGCAACGCGCGCGACAATCACCTGCACCATGTGAATTTTATGGTGACCGACATTGATGACATCGGTCAGGCGCTGTATCGCCTGCAGAAGAATCACGTGCCGATTGTTTTTGGTCCCGGTCGCCATCCACCTTCCGACTCGATTTTTCTGTACTACCTCGATCCCGATCAGCTTACGTTGGAATTCAGCTTCGGCATGGAAGAGTTTCCTGAGCTCGCGCCACGCGAGCCGCGGCTACTGCCCATGAACCTGCAGTCGATCGATTACTGGGGGGCCGTGCCGACTGCGGATTTCGCGGCGCGCGGCAGCCTTGAGGCGGTGTCGGCATGAGTAGCCTCGCAGGAAAAGTGACACTGATCACCGGTGCCGCCGCCGGCATCGGCCGTGCAATCGCCGAACGTTTTGCGGAAGAAGGCGCGCGGCTAGTGCTGGCGGATCTGAATGAGGACGTCGCGACACTGGCGACGGCGCTGCCGGTAGAGGCGCTCCCTTTCGTTGGCGATCTCAGCCTCGAACAAACCGTGCGTGAGCTGGTCGCTCACGCGGTTGAATGCTTCGGCGCCATCGACATCCTGGTGAACAACGCCGGCGGCGGAGTCCTCCGACCGTTTCTGGAGCACACCCCAGAGACGTTGCGCCAGACCATCGATCGCAATCTGTGGACGGCGCTGTGGTGTTCGTACCTGGTGTTGCCGGTCATGTTGCCGCGCGGCTGGGGTCGCATCATCAATATCGGTGCAGACTCAGTGCGCAATGGGCTGCCCGAGCATGCGGCCTACAACGCGGCAAAAGGTGGCGTGCATGCGCTCACTACCGGCCTCGCGCGTGAATTCGCCACCCGCGGAATTACCGTTAACACCGTCGCGCCCTGCATGGTGGCGACCCCCATGGTGCAAAAATTGATGCAGGAAGGGAGTGCCTGGATCAAACAATTCGCCGATGTGATTCCGATGGGGCGCCCAGGCACGATGGACGAGGTGGCTTCGATGGTCGCCTATCTGGCGCGCGAGGAAGCGGCATTCGTGACCGGGCAGGTGATTAGCGTGAATGGCGGCAGTACCATGCTGTGAGTGTTCCGCTCATCGATGTGCACACGCATATTGTGCCAAAGTCTTTTCCCCGAAATCCTTCGCCGGCGAGCAACTCACGCTGGCCATGTCTGTGCATGGGCAGTGCGCAGCACGCGACGCTCTCTTTCAACGACCAGCCGTTCCGTGAACTCGACGCGCGTTCGTGGGATCTCGCGGCGCGGATTTTTTCCATGGATCAGGAAGGGATCAGTGCCCAGGTGTTGTCACCGATGCCTGAGCTCCTGTCTTACTGGTTTAACAAGCATGACGCGCTCGCGATGGCGCAACATGTGAATGGCGTACTCGCTGAAATGGTGGCGCACGGTAACGGGCGCTTCTATGGCCTCGGCATGGTGCCGCTGCAGGAGCCCGCGCTGGCCGCACGCGAGTTGTCGCGCTTGCGAGAAAACGGGCTGGTGGGGGTTGAGGTAGGCAGTAACATCAACGGTGTTTTCCTCGGGGACCAGCGCTTCCTTGAGTTTTTCGCCGAAGCAGATCGCCTGAATCTTGCATTGTTCGTGCACGCGTTGCATCCGGTTGGTGCAGAGCGCTTAAGCGAATTTCCTGACCTCATCCCCTACGCGGCATTTCCGCTCGATACCGGACTCTCCGCAATTTCCTTAATTCGTGCCGGCATCCCCGAGCGTTTTCCCAAGCTGCGCATCGGTTTCAGTCACGGCGGTGGCGCCATCGTGCCGCTGGTCCATCGCCTGCACCAAGGTTGGCGCTTAAGTGAGGGCTTCGGCGGCGCGCTCCCCCAGCCGCCGCATTATTACGCCGCGCGTTTTTTCTACGATAGCCTGGTTTACGATGCGCCATACCTGAAGCATTTGACCGACGTGTTTGCGCCCGGTCAGATTTTTGCAGGGACTGACTATCCTTATGCGATCGAGCAACGCGAATTGGCGGCATTTCTGCGCGCTAGCACGACGATCAACATGGAAGCCTTGTTTACTACCGCTGCGGAACGGTTTCTGGGCGGTGCCGTACAACTGGAAATGAGGGCCTCATGAGTAATGTCATCGTTCGTCCGGCCACCACTGCCGACCACGCCGCGTGGTTGCCACTGTGGCGCGGCTATCAAACTTTCTACCAAGTGGATCTGCCGGAAACCACCACGCAGATTACCTGGACGCGCTTTCTCGATCCGGCAGAGCCGATGCATCTGGCGCTCGCCGAACTCGATCAGAGTATAGTCGGCATGGTGCATTTCATCGAGCACCGCAGCTGCTGGTCGCCGTTGAACTCGCTCTATCTGCAGGATCTCTTTACCGCCGCTGAGGTGCGCGGTCGCGGCGTTGGCCGCGCGCTGATTGAATATGTTTACGCGCAGGCGCCGCGCCTGGGGGCGGGCAAAGTGCACTGGCTGACTCACGAGACCAATACCCACGCGATGCTGCTGTATGACCAGGTGGCCGAGAAGCCGGGTTTCATACAGTATCGCAAGAATCTCTGAGCGTGCGGCTCGCTTCCGCACCGCAGGGTGGCTATGCTCGCGCTTAATTCCGGCGGGGAGGGTTGATGAAACGCACGCTAATTTTGAGTTTTCTGTGGAGTCTTACCAGCGCCAGTGCCGCCGCTGAAAGCCCTGTGCCGCTGGCGCCGGGTAATACGCAGTGGCTGAGCTACAACGGCAATGTGAACGGTCAGCGCTATGCTGATCTCACGCAGATTAATGCCACGAACGCCGCGCAGCTCGGCGAAGTCTGCCGGCTGAAGGTGGATGATACCGGCGCGTTTCATACCGGAATCCTGCAGATCGATGGCGTGCTGTATTTCACCACGGCCACCGACACGCTGGCCGTGGATGCGACCAATTGTGCGGTCCGCTGGCGCCATCACTACGTAGCGGAAGAGACTGGCGGATCGGCGCTGCAGGTCAATCGTGGTCTAGCTCACGCCAATGGCAAGCTCTTTCGAGGCACCTTGGACGGGCGTTTGCTTGCGATCGAGATGGCAAGCGGCAAAACCGCCTGGCAATATCAGATCGGCGATCCGGCGCAGGGCGAATTTTTTGCAGCAGCACCGCAGGTCTATCAGGGTTTGGTGATTATCGGTGCCGCCGGCGGTGACTGGGGAATCCGCGGCAGAGTGATGGCCTTCGATACCGAGACCGGTCGCGAAGTGTGGCGCTTTTATACGATCCCGCGTGGTGACGAGCCTGGCGCGGCATCGTGGAAAGATGCGCCGAGCGCGCGTTACGGCGGCGGCGGTACCTGGACCACCTATACGCTCGACATGGCTGCCGGCGAGTTATTCATCCCAGTAGGTAACCCGGCACCTGACTTCATGCCCCACCATCGCCCGGGCGCGAATCTCTACACCAACAGCATGGTGGTGCTGGATGCCGCGACCGGCAAACTGAAGTGGTACTACCAGTTATCCTCAAACGACGGCCTGGATCTCGATTTGGGCGCGGCACCCATGCTGTATTTCAACGGTAAGGGTGAGCGGATGGTCGCCTTCGGTGGCAAGGACGGTTATCTCTACGGCGTGAATCGCGAAACCCATAAACGCGTGTTTAAAACCGCAGTGACCACCATCACTAAACCGAAGCCGATCCCCAATACCAAATCCGTGGAAGTCTGCCCCGGCATCCTCGGCGGCGTGGAATGGAATGGGCCAGCGCTGGATGTCGCGAATCAGGCAGTGCTGGTGGGCAGCGTGGATTGGTGCGCGACCCTGACCAGTGATGACAAATTCCAATATAAGCCGGGCACGTTTAATTTCGGAGGCAGTTTCAAATTTACTGATAAGAGCCGTGGCTGGATCGTCGCTGTCGATGCTGACACCGGCGCCGAGCGTTGGAAATATGAGACCGCTGGTCCCCAAGTCTCGGGCATTACGCCAACGGCTGGCGGCGTGATCTTCGCGGGCGACATGACGGGCAATTTCTTCGCGCTGGACAGCCGCGCCGGCAAACCGCTGTTCAAAGCGGCTACTGGCGGCGCGCTGGCAGGTGGTGTCATCACCTATATGCGCGACGCCAAGCAATACGTTGCGTTTGCCTCCGGCAATGTGTCACGAATCACTTTCGGCGTGGTCGGAAATCCCACTTTGATGATTTATGCGCTCGGTGGTGCAAGCGCTCCTCCGCCAGTCGCGGCGACGCCCGTCGCAACCGCTAGCAATCCAGCGGGAGATTCGGCGCGAGGCGCTGAACTCTATGGCAAAGTTTGCGCCGCCTGCCACGGCGGCAAAGCCGAAGGGGCGGTCGGCCCCGCCTTGGCCGGTCTTGCTCAGCGCATGGATTTTGCGGCCACAGTGAAATGGATCGAGAGTCCTTCGGCGAAAATGCCGAAGCTATTTCCGTCACCGCTCGATGCGCAAGCCGTGCGCGACGTTGCCAGTTATGTGCAGGGATTGTAGGAGTGTCCACGTATGAAATTATCTTATCTGTTGGTCGCCTTGCTGTTCACGATAACTTGCGCGGGCACGCTCGGCGCAGAGTCTGTGTCTGAAGCGACCAAACCAAACATGAAAATCACCACCTTCGAGACGACGCCAGCAGGTGAGTCAAAATTTCGCGACATCGAGATCCCGCTCGCCCTACAGCGTGACGATGGCTTCGGCCACACCTTGTCGCTTTCGAGCCCCTATGCCTCGCCTAACGTGCAATTTGTCGAGCTGCCGGCTGGTCTGGATCAGGATTGGCATAACGCTCCGGCGCGCCAAATCGTCGTGGTGCTCGCCGGCATTATCGAAGTGGAAACCACCGATGGTGCACGCCGGCAGTGGCGCGCAGGTGAAGCTTTCTTGCCGGCCGATGTCACCGGCCGCGGCCATCGGACGCGCTGTATCGACGGCGCCGTGCGCTTGTTATTTGCGCCGTTGCCGGAGGGATTTGAATTTGGCGAGTCGCTGGATCTCGATCAATCCTGAGCCGCCATCTGGATCAAGAATTCGACACTCAGCCCGGAATTTACCCTGTGAGTGTCGATTCAGCGCAATTGCGCGAACCGAGCAATTGGTTAGAGAGCCCCAGTTCTCACTATCCGCAGCGCGCTTGCCGTTTCTAGGTTGAATGCATAGCGCGGTATGCTTCAGTTCTCTGTCCTGAATAAAAGGAGCGCACCAATGGCTACCCCCTGGTCAATTAACGGCGAGTACATGGAAGCCTGCAGCTGTGATTTTTTGTGCCCTTGCATCACCCAGAATTCCACCACCCCCGCGACCCACGATTTCTGTAAGGTCGCGATGACGTTTGCGATCACGCAGGGAAATTTCGGTGACACGCCGCTCGCTGGTGTTCGCTTTGCGGTGATCGCGCAATCGAAGGCCGTCATGTCGCAGGGCGAATGGGCGCTCGGCGTGATTGTGGATAACAGCGCGAGCGACGCGCAGGTGACCGCGATCGGCGCCATCGCCAGTGGTCAAGCGGGTGGTCCGCTCGCTGGATTTGCGCCCTTGGTGAGTGACTTCCGTGGGGTTACGCGGGCAGATATCGCGTTTGCCGTGCAGGATCACCAGCGCACCGTCAGCATCGCGGGTCAGCTTGAACAAGCCGTGCATGGCGTGCCCAGTCTGAGCGTGCCCGGGGCCTGCATCGCTATCGACAACACCCTCCATCCTGCTAACCGTCGCCTCAATCTCGCTACTGCCATCAAAAATTTCATCCGCGCCTTTGGCATTGAATGGGACGCGCCAGCGGGTCGCACCAATGGCCACTTCGCACCGTTCGCATGGGCCGGGCAGGGTTAGGCGCGGCAGGCGTCGCACCGCGCGACGACGCGGAATTATCAAATCCGAGCGTGCGGCTGCTCGCGCTCGGCGGCCTGCTGGGCGTGACGGTCATCGCCTGGTTCTTCCTGTGGCGCGGCGCAGCCCTGATGTCGAGCATGACCGGCGAAGGGGCTTTATTTGACTGGATGATGGCGATGATGCGCCCGGCACACACCGGGCCGTATGCATTGGCCGCCGCGTTGATGTGGATAGTCATGATGATCGCGATGATGACGCCAGCAGTGCTGCCGCTCGTGCTCACCTTCTGGAAACTCAAGCGCGGATCACCCGCCCAAAGCGCGCGGCACGGCCTGCTCTTTAGCGCGAGCTATCTGTTGGTCTGGTGCGCGTTCGGCTTGTTGCTCGCGTTCCTGCAGTGGGGATTGCACCGGGGTGCAATCCTGCACACCGAACTCCTGACGACTGGGCCACTGTTCGCCGCGTGGTTACTGATCGCGGCTGGGATCTACCAACTCACACCTCTCAAAGCCACCTGCCTCGCGCATTGCCAAACGCCGCTCGCCTTTTTGTTAACGCAGTGGCGCGACGGTGCTGGCGGCGCGCTGCGAATGGGCATCACGCACGGGAGTTACTGCCTAGGCTGCTGCTGGGCGCTGATGCTGCTGATGTTTGTGGGCGGTGTCATGAGTGTCGGGTGGATGGTGCTGATCAGTGTGTTTATTTTGCTCGAGCGAGTGCTACCCGTTAGTCGCTGGTCGCGCTGGGTGCCTGGGTTGTTGCTGATTGGCTGGGGGAGTGGGAATCTGGTGAGTGGGTTTTTCGCTGGGGCTTTGTAGGCGCGCTCGCGACGGAAAATGGACGACCCTTAATTTCCAGCGTTAGAGCGAACTTCGAACGCCCATGGATCCCGGGCCTGCGCCCTGGATGACGGGGATTAAGCGTCCATGCCTACGCCGGCGGCTTGAATTGATCCGGTCGCGCGGAGCCTTCGCCGAAAAAGAATTTCTCCATTTCCGCTTCGAGGAATTTACGATCCTTCTGCTCGATCGGCGTGAGGCGGTATTCGTTGATTAACATCGTTTGATGTTTCAACCAGCTCTGCCAGGCGCTTTTCGAGACCCCATCGAAAATGCGCCGGCCCAATTCACCTGGATATGGCGGTGCCACCAGGCCTTCTGCCTCCTCACCCAGCTTCACACAATGTACGGTCCGACTCACGTTACGCCCCTTTCGCTGAGTTATTCAGCACAGCAAGAAGATTAATCACCGGCGTGGCCAGGCCCACGCGCGCGGGTGCTGAGGTGTTATACCAAAGCCACTGATCTGAATCCATGCAACGCAGGCCAACCGGGCGCACCCGCGCGCGGAGCGGCGTAATCGTAAGCCGGAAGTGCGTGAAGGTATGGACTACTGGCGCGAGCGCCGCGAGCGTCTCGCAGAGTTGTAAGTCGCGCGCGCCGCACCAAGTAGTGACTTCGTCAGTCGTCGAGAGTTCGGGAAAACTCCACAGGCCACCCCAGATACCGCTCGAAGGCCGACGTTCCAGCAACCACTCCCCTGAAGAATTGTTAAGCAGCAGAAATTGCGTCGCGCGTTCTGGTAACGCGCGACGTGGACGCGCCGCCGGATAATCTTTGACGCAGTTGTTAGCCAACGCCAGGCAACTCGTCGCGACTGGGCAGCGTGCGCACTGTGGATCGCCCCGCGTGCATAAGGTCGCGCCGAGATCCATGATGGCCTGGGTGTAGTTAGCCACGCCAACTGTCGGGGTCAGCGAGTCTGCCAACGGCCACAAGATTTTCTGCGTGGCAGGTGAGTCTGGCCAACCCCCAATCGCGAAATGGCGCGTCAGAACCCGCTTCACATTGCCATCCAGAATAGGCTGCCGCTGATCGCGGCTCAAGGCCAGGATCGCGCCTGCGGTCGAGCGGCCGATGCCCGGCAAGGCCATGGCTTGGTCAAGGGTCGTGGGAAACTCACCACTGTGTTCCGCCAGAATTTGCTGAGCTGCGCGCTGGAGATTGCGGGCCCGCGCGTAATATCCGAGGCCCGACCAATGATGCAGCACGTCGTCGAGCGGCGCCGCAGCCAATACCCCGCAATCCGGAAAACGCGCGACAAAACGTTCGAAGTAAGGAATGACGGTGTTGACCTGGGTTTGCTGCAGCATGATCTCGGATACCCACACGCGATAGGGGGAGCGCGCCACCTGCCACGGCAAAGTGTGGCGACCGGTGGTGGTATGCCACGCGAGCAAGCGATCACTGAACGTGCGCACTGGCCAGTTGCTCAATTTTGTTAATGGTCTCTGTCACCTCGGCGATAAAAGAACTTTTGACGATCAAGGGCCCAACCATGGGTGGAATCCAGAATTTTGGTTCCTGATCAGCTTCCAGGGTCACCCGGGTGTGCGTGGCATCCACGGCGCTGATGCGCCACACACTCTCGCCGCGGTTGAAGGTGCTCTCAGCCGGAATGATGTGGGTCTCAATATCGCCATTCGGCAAAATCTCCACCTGCTCGACGAAATTGAGATCGAAGCAGAACACCAGCAGACAATGCTTCAACAGCAGGCGGCGCTTCAGCCGATGTTCGTCGTAACGCGCCAGTAAATGACTGGTGATGATGTCGTCGTTCAGGCGCGCCAGGCGCTCGAAATCACTGACCACCGCGCGCACGGCGTCGGCATTGGCGTTCAAGGTGGCCGCCAAAAAATAGCGGTAACCGCCGTTCGAAAAATGGATCTCAGCGCGCTCAATGTCGGCAGCCGTCGCCAGTGAAGAGAGCGCAGCAAGCGCACACGCAACTCCTAAGCGTGTGCACCAACGGCGCACAGCGAAGGACCAAGCGTGATAAAGCGTGCCCGTGACATTCTGGTGACACCGACGCCAGCCGCCCAGGAGTTTAGAATTTGAGAAGATTCTTCAGAGCCTTGCCGGCGGGGCCGAGCGATTTATCCAGTTTCTTTTCGACCTGATCCCGCAGCGCCTTGGTCGCCGCCACTTTGGCGAGTTCGCCAAAATCCGGCAGGCAGCTGGTACCTGAAACCGGACCGCGGCAGCGGATCGGAATGATGTAATCGCCCAGGGTGTAATGGGCTCCGTCCTGTTCCTGGCTGCCCTGATCGACCGCAATGCGCGCGTCGTACTTGATCGTGTCGTCGTTCAAATTCGCCAGCAGGCCATCCCCAGTGACCTTGAAGCCTGCGCCATCGAGCAGCAAGTCGCGGTTGTAAACAGCGCCATTCTGAATATCGAGCGAGCCCGTGAGGGATTGAAACTGAGTCGTACCGCCGCGCGGGACGGGTTGCAGGGATTTACTTTCGATCATCAGTTCCGCGGCCTGCAAAACGGCCGGGACATCCATGCCGTGAAACACCCCGTCGGTGATGGCAAATGACGCGGGCCCATTCAATGAATGAAGCAGTTGTGAGGATTCGCTGCCGCGTGCGCGGAGCTTCGCCTCGAAGTTGATAGCGCCCGCAACGGCACTTTTCCCTGCGGTATCGACGAACAAAGGTTCGATCGCGACTTTCGCGAGCGTGGTGTTCAACGCGAGCTCTGGAAGCTTGCCGGTCGCATCGAGGGTGATCACACCCGTATAGCGACCGCCATACAGCTCCGCACTGGCGGGGTTAATGCCGAGTTTGCCATCGCGACCTTGCAGGGCAACTGTGACATTGGCCAACTTGGCACCCGCAAACTGCAGATTACCGATCGCGAAATTCCCTTCCACATTGATTTTGCGCAGCGTTGCCACGGGCAATTGCGCGGCGCTGACTGCCGCGGCTTCTGGCGTGACTGGCTTAGCGGTCGTGGCATTCTTTGGCGCGAGGTAACGATCAGCGTTCAGGCGATCAGCCAGGAGCTTGAAAGTCACGGCCTGCGACACCGAATTATCGACCGCTAGATCGCCTTTCAACGTGGTCTCGTCGAGTTTCAAGGTGAGTCCACTGAGCGTGTAGCGGTCCGCAGTGCCGAGTACGGTCGCCTCGAAGCCAACTTGCGTGAGGGCTGCGGGATCTGCCATTCCGGTTACCGGCTTGTTGAGCGTCGCGAGGACTTGACGCAGATTGAAAACCGGCACACTGAGTTGACCGGTATATCTAAGTGCGGATTTTATCCCAGTGGCTTCCAAGCCGCCTTTTACGTTCAGGCCGAGTCCAGTCAGGGCGAGATTCTTAATCGACAAAGTTTCGCGATCGAGGTTGGCCTCAGCCGTGCCGCCGGTGAGTTTTAGCTCAACCGGAGCCGCGCCATCAGGCCCCCGGATCTCGATATTCGCGACGAACGGACTCATTGCGAGCGTATGTGCATTGCCTTTAAGACCCGTCTCGAATTTCACGGTGCGCACCGATTTTGCGAGTTCAGGCTGACCTATCGCGGTTAGCAAAGAGGCCAACTTGCTGCCTTGCAAGGTCAGATGTCCATCGACGACGCCGCCGGTGGGGTGATTGAAGGCAGTCGCGTTCAAGGTGCCATCGAAGGTCAGGCCAAGTGCGCGCGCGCCGAACGACGGCAAGTCAATGCGGCCCTCTTTGCGATCGAACGTGAATTTGGTGCCAAAGGTGAAGGCTTTGTCCTGCGCGGTAGCAAGTGATTCGGCGAGCCCCGGTAGTGCGCTGCCGGCACCTTGCAGGCCGCCGAATAACGCGAGCAGCGCGGGCAGATCGGGCCCTTGTGCAGCGAGCTCCCCCGTCACGGCCGGCTGTCCGCTGGTGACATTGGTTGCGCTGAATGAACCCGTGAGCTCGTTGCCAAAAAGGGTGGCGGTCACGGCCGGTAACGCGATGCGATCGGCGTCGAGATCCGCGTCCACGGTGGTCTTGAATGTGAAGCTGCGGTCTTTGCGTGTGCCGAGCACGGAATTCAACGCGCTCAGTCCCTCGCTATCGATGCCTTGCAGCGCGCCGATGGCAAGCGCTAACGCCGTCAAGTCGCGCCCGTGAGCGGTGAGCTGACCACTCACCAATGGCTTGCCCGCGTTGCCGCCGCGCGATTTGAGCGCACCGTTGAGTTCGTTGCCGAGTAACTCGGCGTGTAAGCGCGGCAACTCAAGTTGGCCGGCGGCCAGATCGGCCGCGAACTCGGTATCCAGGATGAAGGCCCGATCCTGCACGCCGGCCAGCGCCTTGGTGAGGCTGCGGGCGGCTGGCGCGCCGTCATGCCGGATTTGATTACTGAGCAAAATCAGCGTGGGCAGATCAGCACCGCGTGCGCTGAGTTTGCCCCTGAGTGCCGGGGTCGCCGTGTTGGCGCGTTCACCATCAAGGGAGCCGTTCACACTTGCGCCGAGAATTTTTAGATCGAAGGTGGGCACGGCAAGCTTGCCTGAAGTGACATCTCGCTCAAAGACCGTTTTGAATTCGAAGCTGCGCTCGCGCAGCGCGGCGATTTGGGCCGCGGCCGGGAGATCGAACGCGCGAAACAAGAGCGCCAGATCGGCCCCCACGATTTCAAAGTGGCCGCGTGCGCCAACTTGCTCCAGCTCGAGATGATCGAGCGTGAGTTCGCCACTTGCGCGATAGCCGAGACCTACGACTTTCAGCTGGCGGACATGCGCCTCGCCGCGCGCAAGATCAAGCGCCAACACGGCCTCGGTGACCAGCTCGGCCTTCCCTCCGGGCAGGGTTTTGCCGTGCAAATTGACGGTCATTTTCAAGGGTTCCACGCCATAGCGCTCAGCGCCGGTGTCATAGGTGGCGGTCGCGAGCAAGGCGATATCGCCCTTAAGCGCAGGTTGCGCGGCGGCGACTTTCGCTTGCAGGGTGAGCGCCACGGGTGCACCAAAAGTCAACGGGCCGGACTTGGCATTCAATTCCGAAATGCTGATCTCCTGCTGATTGGTCGCATCGCGCCAGGTCAGGCTGGCGTCCACAATATCCACGCCGCCCAGAATGAGCGCACCTAATTTCCCTGACGCTGACTTGCTGTGCCTAGGTGTGGCATCCGCTTGGCGCAGATCGTGCCAGTTCGTGTTCCCCTCCGCGTTGCGGCCCAGGTTGAGGGTCGCGCCACGCAACTTCACGGTATCCATTTCTAGCCGCCCGCGGAGCAGCGGCCAGGTGGCGACCGCCACCTGCACTTCCTGCACCGTGAGCATGGCGGGCGCGTCGAAGCCAGGGGCGTTGCTGATGCTGAGCGGTCCTGCGTGGAGCCGCAATTGCGGTAGAAAGCCCACTTCGAGCGGGCCGGCGAGCGCGAGATCGCGTCCCGTCGCGCGTTTGAATTGCGCAACCAGGAAATCCTGGTGGGCGTTCGGATCAAAAAACTTGACGAGATATATCCCGCCTGCGCCGAGTACGAGAGCCGCGCTCAGCAGCACAAAAAGCACTATCCGTGTGAGCTTGCGCATGGGAATTCCTGGTCGCCAGCGGTCAGGGAGGCACAACGGCCGAGGCTTGCACCAGTCGCGCACGCGCGCGCAGGCACGCGGCCTGCACCTGACGCGGCGCGGTGCCCCCAAAGTGGTTGCGCGCCGCGACCACGTTTTCAATGTTCAACACCGCGAACACTTCAGTGGTGATCGCAGGGTTGAGCGCCTGGAACGCTTGCAAACTGAGTTCCTGCAGCTTGCAGTGTTGCTGCAGTGCTAAACGGACTGCCGCGCCCACGATGCCATGCGCATCACGGAAAGGAATACCTAACCGCACCAGGTAATCCGCGAAATCCGTGGCGTTCGTGAAGCCATTCTCAGCGGCCTCCCGCAGGCGGGCGCGTTTGACCTGCAAAGTGGGAATGAGATCGCCCAGCGCACGCACGCACGCACGCAGGGTATCCACGGTATCAAACAGGGGTTCTTTGTCCTCCTGGTTATCCTTGTTGTAGGCCAGTGGCTGACTCTTCATGAGCGTGAGCAGGGCCATTAAATGCCCAATGACGCGGCCACTTTTGCCGCGCAGAAGTTCTGGGACATCAGGATTTTTCTTTTGCGGCATCATGCTGGAGCCGGTACAGAAGGCGTCGTCCAATTCGATGAAGGCGAATTGTTGTGAATTCCACAGCACCAGTTCTTCCGCGATGCGTGAGAAGTGCACCATCATGAGCGCCGCAGCGGCGCAGAATTCGATCGCGAAATCCCGATCGGACACGGCATCCAGAGAATTCTCGGCGACTGCTGCAAAACCGAGCAGCTGCGCAGTTAACTCGCGTTGAATCGGGAAACTGGTGCCCGCCAGTGCGCCAGCGCCCAGCGGCAGTACATTGAGTCTGCGCCGCGTATCCACCAAGCGGTCGCGATCCCGGAACAGCATTTCAAACCAGGCCAGCACGTGATGTCCGAAGGTGACGGGTTGCGCGGCTTGCAAATGGGTGAAGCCAGGCATCACGGTGGTGGCTTCGCGCTCGGCGAGCGCGATCAGGGCGTCGAGCAGGCGATCCAGCTGTCCGCACAGTCCATCAATCTCCGCGCGCAAATACAGGCGGATATCGGTCGCGACCTGATCGTTGCGGGAGCGTGCGGTATGCAGTTTTTTGCCCACCGCGCCGATGCGGGCGACCAGCGCGCTCTCGATATTCATGTGGACGTCTTCGAGCGCAACGGACCAGCGGAAATTGCCACTGTCACACTCTGCTTTGATCGCCTCCAGTCCGGCGGTGATCTCTGCACATTCAGTCGCACTCAAGATGCCGCTCGCGGCCAGCATCGTCGCATGCGCGATCGAGCCCGCGATATCCTGTGCGTAAAGTCTCCAATCGAAACCCACTGATGCCGTAAACTCGGCCACGAAGGCGTTGGTAGGGACTTCAAAGCGACCGCCCCAAGACTGATTCGCGGCGCCGACGGGCGTTGCGGGTTGAGGGTCCGGCACCGGGGCCGCTGGAGGGTTACTCGCCACGTTATCGACCAAGCAGGTAAAGATAGGCAGAGTATATCCCAGCCACTTGTCGGACTTGGCGAATCGTCGAAGTTATTCAGCCTAAGTCCTGAGGAATATGCCGGCGGTCGCAGCAAGCACACGGCGACCGCGCTAGCGCTAAAGAATAAATCATGAAGCAGCAGCACCAGCCCACGCCAGCACCCAGCATTTTTCTGCCGGATCTGTGCGGCGTGCGGGCGTTGTTCGCGGTGGTGATGGTGAGCGAGCTGTTGGTCTTCGTGCTGATGCTGACGCGAACGGGGTTTGCGGCAGCTGCGCTCTCCGAACTCGCGTTACTGTCGTTGTATGTTCAATTCATCGCGTTGTCTGGAGCTGCGGCGCTGTGCATGAGCAGGCCCTGGCTCAGCCGGTTGCCAGAAACCTGGGCCGTGTTGTTGAGCTACGGGCTCATTTTGGTGATGGTCAGCGGGGTGTGCGAACTCGCCTGGTGGATCCTTAATCCGGCGTTGGGCGACGGCGCTTTGATCAATCTTTCGCATCGTGACTTTTTCTGGCGCACGCTCGGCATCAGCGCGATCGCAGCAGCGTTGATTCTGCGTTACTTCTATGTGCAGTTTCATTGGCAACAGCAAACGGCGGCGGAGGCGCGTGCGCGTTTGCAAGCCTTACAAGCGCGCATTCGTCCGCATTTTTTTTTCAACTGCATGAATACGATTGCCAGCCTCACGCGCAGCGATCCGGCGTCTGCAGAACGCGCGGTAGAGGATCTGGCAGATTTGTTCCGGGCGAGCTTGAGCGATGGTCGCGACCTGGTCACGCTGGCGGAGGAGTTTGAACTCGTCCGCCACTATCTTCGAATCGAAGCATTGCGCCTCGGATCCCGGCTGCAGGTGGACTGGCAGATCGAGGCGGTACCGTTGAGCGCCATGATTCCGCAACTGACGCTGCAACCATTGCTGGAGAATGCGATCTATCACGGCATCGAGCCGCTCGCCATGGGCGGCACCATCAGCCTTGAAGGGCGCGTGTACGCGGCAGATATTGAGTTTGTGATTCGTAACCCGTTCTCGGCAGCGCTTCAGCATCACGCTGGAAATCGTCTGGCGCAGGACAATGTGCGGCAGCGCCTTGAAGCGCATTTCGGCGCCCGTGGCCGGCTTACCCTGGCGGCCTCCAACGGTGAGTATCTGGTGAGCGTGTGGATTCCGCTCCGGCGCGAATCCTGACCATGGCGAGCAAGCTGCTGATAGTGGATGACGAGCCGCTGGCGAGATCTCGCCTGCGCGCGCAAATAGAGGAACTCGCTACTGATGAAGTCATCGGCGAAGCGAGCACGGGCCTGGAGGCGCTGGAACTTGTGCAAGCTTTGCGACCGGATATCGTATTGCTCGATATTCGCATGCCGGGCATGGACGGCCTGGAGACGGCGCGTCACCTGCTGCGCTTGGCGCACCCGCCTGCACTGATCTTTACGACCGCGTATAACGAACACGCGCTCGCGGCGTTTGAGATGCACGCGATTGATTATTTACTGAAGCCGGTGCGCCTGGAACGGCTGCAAAGTGCTTTGGAAAGGGCGCGGCTGCTAACCTTGGCCCAGTTGCACGAACTTGAAACTGGTCGCGCAGGGTCCGCAGTGCGCACGCATTTTAGTGCGTTCAGCAAGGGTAGCCTGCGCCTCGTGCGTGTGCAGGATGTGCGCTATCTGCAAGCGGATCAGGGGTATGTGACCGTTAATTTTGCAGAAGGCGAGTTGCTGATTCAGGAGTCGCTGCGCGCATTGGAAGAAGAGTTCAGCGAGACCTTCGTGCGGATTCATCGCAACACGCTGGTAGCGGTCGCCCATGTGACTGACATCGAGCGCGACGGCGTGGGCAATTGTTCAATTCACTTGCGCAATCTTGCGGAGAAGCTGCCGATCAGCCGGCGTTTGCAGAGTGAGGTGCGGCGTCGACTGCGTGCGAATGCGGTGGGTACTGACTGAACGGTTCGGCCCTGAATAGCGGAGCGGAAATATGGGTCACCGTGCTGGGCGCCGCAGGAAGAGGAGACTGACCTACGCTATCACTGCGCAATTCATCCCTGAATTGCTTCGTTACCGCCCGCGCTGCGCTGCTTGCCATCCATGGCTCGCTTGCGCGGGAGGCGCGCTGCGGCCAGTCTCCCCTCCCTGCGGTTTTCGGCGTGGCCGGTATTTCCGCTCCGCTATTTAGTCACCCAAATCGCCCGCCAATACCTGCAGTGCAGTTAAGGCGACCAAGGCTGCTGTTTCGGTGCGCAGAATGCGCGGCCCGAGCCGCACGGCGACATAGCCAGCCTCCGCGAGCTGTACCAGTTCGGCGCTGTCGAGGCCACCTTCGGGACCAATCACCAAGCTAAACGACTGCTGCCCTGCGAAGGTATGTAGATCGCGCGCCGCGCTGAGTGCCAGGGTTAGGCGAATAAGCGCGTCATCGGTCTGGATAAACTCAGTCAGGGTGCAAATGTCGGTGACTTCTGGGATCTGGTTCCGCCCACATTGCTCACAGGCATGGACGACAATTCCCTGCCAGTGCGCGCGGCGGCGCGCGGCGCGATCTTCCGCCAGCTTGACCTGACTGCGGGCAGTCGCGAGTGGCACGATTCGCGTGACCCCGAGCTCCACTGCTTTTTGCAGGGTGTAATCCATGCGCTCGCCGCGTGCGAGGCCCTGGGCGAGGGTCAAGGTTAGCGGGGACTCACGCTCCTTTGCCGCGCGCGCCGCGATTTCGATCTCAACCCGTTCGCGCGAACAGGTGCGAATCACGGCCGGAAACTCGCCACCCGTGCCATCAAAGATCGTCAAGGTCTCGCCACTCCGCGCGCGCAGCACATCCCGCACGCGATGCGCAACGGCTGGTGGCAGTTGCAGTAAGGTCTCGGGAACTAAGGTGAGTGGCACGAACAGGCGGGTCATGGCATGGTTCGGGCAATGAAAAATTGTTGAGAATCGATAATGTGGAAGACGCTGCAGACTTTGCTCGGGGACTGGGGCACTGCGCCGGTGACCGAACTTGCGCTCGAAGTGGCGGGTTTGGCACTGCTCCTGGAGGTCGCGCGCGCCGATCATAACAGCACTCGGGAGGAGCGGCGGGCAATTGCCGTGGCGGCCGCACAAACGTTTGGGGTAGAGGCAACGCTGACTGAGGCTTTAATCGCGGATGCGGAGCAGGCGGTTGAAGAAGCAGTATCGCTGCTGGAGTTCACCAACGTGCTGAATACGCAACTTGATCAACAGGCCAAGTATCGCCTGCTCGAACACCTGTGGCGGGTGGCCTATGCAGATGGCAGCCTCGACCACTACGAAGAATACTACTTACGCAAAATCGCCGATTTGCTGTATCTCTCCCATCGCGATCTCATCCGCGCAAAGTTGGCGGTAGCGCCTGTTTAGTTCATTTAACGGAATGGGTTCGCGGCTAAAGCCGCTCCTACAGAAGAGAACTTCGTCATCTGTAGGAGCGGCTTCAGCCGCGATAGGTTACAGATAGGGAATCCCGTCACCTGTAGGAGCGGCTTCAGCCGCGATGGGTTACAGATAGGGAATCCCGTCACCTGCAGGAGCGGCTTCAGCCGCGATGGACGGTAGCTGGTAACTTGTGTGATCGCCTAGTGCGTGGCGCTTGGACCCGGCTGATCATCGCTGCCGAGCATCGCATCGATCAGTTGATCTTCAAGTTCGATGCGCGTGGTGAGTTGTTCGGCCAACGTGGACAGCTCCTGCGCCAAATGCCCGTGCATGGCTTTTTCGCCGGCACGCTCGAAGCGTTCGCTGAAATTGATGGCGGTTTCGGTGGTGGCGGCGATGCGGGGATAGATCTCATTGGCCGTTTCAACCACCCGATTGCGGCGTTCGCTGCCTTCAGTGATGCGTTGATAGAGCCCGAAATGCCCGGCCGCGATGTAATCGACCAGGATGGTGAGAAATTCATCAATCATGTCTTTGGCGGTGTCGTCGGCGCGCTGTAAATCGAGCTTGGTCAAATCCCATAACAAAACCAGCATCTGCTGACGCTGCTTCAGCATGTCGTCGATTAACTTGCGCGTGGTGGCACGTGCGTCTGATTGGTGCTTGGCTGCTTTAGTCATGCAGGAGATTCCGGGCTGTCGCGCGCTTGAAGCGCGCCGCGCAGGGGTTCCGATGGGCATTATTTCTTCCTCCTTAATGTAACGAACTCGGTCGGCGAACGCACGCACTCACCGGTTTATCTGCGCCTAACCCACCATGGCTCGTTATAATCTTGCGCATGGAAATCGTGGGCTACACCATTACACAGTGCATCGCTGAAGGCGGGATGGCCGCAGCCTATCTCGCTGAACAGACGTCACTGGGGCGCACGGTGGTCCTTAAAGTGCTCGATACCAGCGTGAATGATTCGCGCCTCGCCTTACGCCGCTTCATGAATGAAGGGCAGCTGCTGGCGGCGTTACGGCACCCTAATGTCATCACCATTTACGATATCGGCACGGCGAGCAATTTTGTTTACATCTCGATGGAATATGTTTCCGGCGGGGATCTTAAGCAGCGCCTGGCTGATGGGCCGCTGGCCCCCGACCAGGCCTTGAATATTCTCGATCAGGTCGCACGTGGCCTGAGCGCGGCCCACGCGGAAGGCATCGTCCATCGTGATGTTAAACCGGGCAATATATTGTTTCGCAGTGACGGGACGCCGCTGTTAAGCGATTTCGGGATCGCCAAATCCCTCGTGCGCGATGCAGATCTCACTGCCACCGGAGTCTTCCTCGGCAGCCCGAACTACATGGCGCCGGAACAGGCCGAGCCCGGCGAAATCGACACGCGGACCGATATCTACGCCCTCGGCGTCATTTTTTATGAAATGTTGACTGGCCAGAAACCTTACCGCTCGGAATCCGTGATCGAAGTCATTCACATGCACAAGCACGCGCCGATCCCGCGCCTGCCGGGTGACTTGGCCGTTTTCCAGGGTCTGCTCGATCTCACCCTCGCCAAGGACCGCAATGATCGTTTTCGAGATGTGCCGGCGCTGCAGCATTACTTGTCGGCCGTGCGCGCCCAATGGCTCTCGACTACTCAAAAACTGACCGCACAGGAAGTTATGTCGCCCTCACCGGTGACACGTTTGCGCTGGGATTCCCCACCCGATCGCCGTTGGCGCCTTGCGCTATACGTGCTGCTGGCGCTGGCGCTGCTCGGCTACGGTGCGCTGTATGTGATAGAGGCGGATCTGGCGGCGACACCCCAGGTTAATGATCCCGGTGATCTCGCGCAGTTCACGGCCACCCAAGCCGCGTTGACCCAACCATCGCCCACCGCAGCAGCAGCCGGCGCGGTCGATCCGGCGACTGTCATCTCAGCCCTGTTGTGGCTTGGCAATCACTGTCTGAACACGCAGCGCCTGACTCTGCCACCCAGCGATAATGCTTATTACTACTTCTCGCGCATCTTGCAGCTCGATCCCAGCCACGTGGCCGCGCGCGCGGGCCTCACGGAGGTTGCGAAGCGCTACGCATTGCTGGCGGATGGTGCCGTGGGGCGCGGCGATTCAGCGCGCGCACAAGCCTATCTCGCGATTGGGCGCCAGATCGATCCGCGCAATGAAGCCTTGCGGGTGATTGCAGAACTCGCCACTCCGCCCGGCGGAATCTGGCGCACTTTAACGCGGTGGCTGGGCGGGCGTTGAAGCGGCCGGTGCCGGCCTCGCTGACGCGGCCTGCTCGCGATCCCAGGCTTCCAGCAGTGCTTTGAATTCTTCGGTGCGGTTGACCGGACTGCCCGCAGCCGCTGCAGTGCGCTCGCGTGGCGCACCCTTGGGGCGGGCAGTCACGGATGATGCTGGAGCGGGGGCGGCGGTCGGGTCGGGTGTGGCAGCCGGCGCAGCGTAAGCTGTATCGTCGATCACCTCGCCATGTTCGTACACGCGCACGCGCGGACCTTGCATGGCACTGCGGTACCACGGTGGAGGGGCGCCCGCGAGTTGGACGGAGCCAGTGGTGGGATCAACCCACTGATACATCTTGGCCGCCTGGACCCCACTACTGGCCGCCAGCAAGCCGCATGCGACGAGCCACCAGACACAGCAGGTGTTCGTGTTCGCCAGTGTCCTGCTAAAAATCATTGCCAACTTTTTCGCGCCGCTTCTGAGATGCCGTGCAGTCTCCTACCATACCGCGAATGATCCGTCTGGCAAGCCATTCCACGTGGTCTGCTGCATTAGCAGCGGGGACTACCTTGGTCGTCGCGAGCGGCCGCCTGGGCGCAGTGATCCGTGCCGATTTCGATCGGCGGCAGGTCGCGGCGGGGGACCAGGCCTGGCCGGCACCCGCGCTGTGTAGCATCCAGGAATGGCTGGACAGTCAAGTGCGCTTGCATCCAACTGCCTTAGGCACCGCGGAGTTGATGTTGAGCGCGGCGCAGGAGCAGGCCTTATGGACGCGCTGCGTCGAGGAATGTGCCGCGTCGCTGGCGCTCCCGGATATCGCCCCTGCGGCCCTTGCTCCTCCAGCCCTGGCCCGGCTCGCGCAGGCGGCGTGGGAGGTGCAACACGGCTATGCCGTCGCCGAGCAAGCGCCGGGGCTGCAAGCCGGCTCGCTCGAGCAGCGGGCCTATCGGGCCTGGACGCGCCGCTTCCGTGATCTGTGCGAAGAGTTGCGCGTGCTCGACCAAGCGCGACTATTGCTTAAGCTGCCACCGTTTGCTGCCACGCCAAACCTCTATGGTGTGGGCTTCGCGGGCGCGTCGCCTGCGTTATGCCGGGTGCTGCCGCCGTCATTTCCGCTCCGCGAGCTCGCGCACGGCGCGCGCGATTATGTGAATTATCTCGAAGTCCAGGAGGAAATTACCGCTGCTGCGCAGTGGGTGTTGCGCGCGCGCGCGGAAAATCCGTTGCAGGTGCCGGTGATTGCTTATGCGGATGTCACTTTAATCGCGCCGCTCGAGCAGCTGCTCACGCGCCTCACTGCACCCCAGACAGCCGCCTCACTCTGGGCACCTTTGCACTACCGTCCCGCGCTGCCGCGTGAGCCTTCGTGCATGGCAACAACGGCGCTTCAGCTGCTCCACACCAGTGGTGAGATCTCACGACCGAACGCCGTGCTGCTGCTGAACAGTCCTTATCTTGGCCATAGCGACGGCAGCTGGGGCGCACGGGCGCGGGCCGCGGCGCAAGTCTTGAATGGCGGCGTGGAAGGAATCACCGTGAGCACGTTGGCAGCAGTGACGCGCCAATTTGGCTGCCAGCCGTTTGAGGCAGTGTGGCCTGCACTGCAGGCGCTGGACCGTGAACGCGCACGCCGACTCGATCTGAAGCAGTGGCTCGCGCGGATCGAACACGCGCTCAGCGCGGCCGGTTGGCCGGGGACAGCGCTGCTCACTGCGGCTGAGGAAGATGCGCTTAAGCGCTGGCGCCGGGCGCTGGACGAAGTCGCCGCGCTCGATTTGGTCCTGCCCCCACAGACCTTCGCGCAGTCCCTGCAGTGGCTGACCCAGGCGGTCACCCGCGTGGGCGGCAGTGCCGCACCAGTCCTGGATGCCATCGAGATTCTGTCGTTAGCGGAAGCTGCAGCCATTGCGCCGGCGAGCGTACGTGTGATCGGTCTCCATGCGGGGGTGTGGCCAGCGCCCTTGGAAGCCACACCGTTTTTGTCGTTCCAGGCGCAACGCCAGGCTGGTGTGCCAGCGGCCGCGCGTGATCAGGCCTTCGCGCTTGCGGCGCAGGAGTTGGCGGCTTTGCAGGGGCAGGCGACAGAGTTCAGTGCGAGTTTTGCCGCCCACGCGGGCAGTGTGGCGCAACAAGCGGTCCATGGCTTGGGCGATCTCCTCTGGCTTACCGCCGCAGACTCGCGCGTTCCCGCCGCGTGTGCGCCGGCGAGTTTTGAAACCTGCGAGGACCTTGCAGTGCCGGTGCAGACGACCGAGCACATTCGCGGTGGATCGGCCTTGTTGACCGATCAGGCTGCCTGTTCTTTCCGCGCGTTTGCGCGTCATCGGCTGCATTCGCCCGCGCTGGAGATGCCGCAGTTGGGACCTGATTCCCGCGTTCGCGGGGACCTTGTGCATCGCGTGCTCGCCGAGTTCTGGCGACGCTTCGGCACGCAGGCCACAGTTCGTAACCTGAGCGATGCTGAACGGACGGCCGCGCTGACGGACATCATCGCGGAGATTTTGGACGCGAATGCCGTGCCCCCACCCGGGTGGTCACTTGAACGCACACGCCTCATGCGGTTGTGTACCGAGTGGTTGGATTTCGATTTGACGCGGGCGAGCTTTGCGGTCATTGGGTGCGAGGTGCCCCGCAACCTGCAGTTGGATTCGCTTGAATTGCGCTTGCGGATCGATCGCATCGACCGCTTGGCGGACGGCAGTGCGCTATTGATCGATTACAAAACCGGGGGTCAGCCTGCGCGCAGTCAATGGGAATTGCCGCGCCCGGAACAACCGCAGTTGCTCGCCTATGCGCTGACCGAGGAGGCGGCTGCTGGCATTGGCTTCGCAAGTGTCCGCAGTGGCCACTGCAAGCTCATAGATTGGCCCAAAAATGTGAGCCAAACCGCGCCTGACCAAACGCCTGAAAGCGCGGCGGCGTGGCACGCCACCCGGATCGCGTGGCAGACCGAACTGAACGCCCTGGCGCGAGAGTTTGTGGCAGGTCAGGCCGAGGTGGCGCCTAAGGACGAACTCAAGACCTGTCGTTATTGCGATCTCCAAGTGCTGTGTCGCATCCACGAGGCCCAACTCGCGCTTCCGGATGATGAAGCCGATGAATAAGGATCTGGTCGATCTGACAGCGCGACGTGCGGCGCTTGATCCCACGCGCTCCTTCATCGTCGAAGCGGCGGCAGGTTCGGGCAAAACGTCCTTGCTCACGCAACGCTTGCTGGTGCTGCTGGCGCGCGTGGCGGCACCCGAGGAAGTGGTCGCGATCACTTTCACCAGAAAGGCGGCGGCTGAGATGCGCGGTCGGGTGCTGGCCGCCCTGGCGCTGGCCGAGGCCCCAGTGGAAACCAGCGAAGTGGGGCGTGCGCTGCAGGCCTTGGCGCGCGCGGTGCGCGCGCACGATATTGCGAATGGTTGGCATTTGCGCGAAAACCCGCATCGGTTGCGCATCCTGACGATCGATGCGCTGACCGGTGGCCTGGTGCGGCGCTTGCCGCTGCAGGCCGGCCTCGCACCTGGCAGCCGTGTGCGCGAGGACGCGCGCGAACTGTATCGCCGCGCTGCCCGCCGCACCTTAATGATGTCCGAGGAAGATTCGGCGAGTGAATTCGCGCGCGCCACGCGCCAGCTGCTGAGTGATTTGGACAACGATTGGCGCAAACTCGAATCCCTGTTGGTGGAGATGTTGGGGCGTCGCGATCAATGGTTGTCATTGGTGGCTGCGGCGCCGTCGCGCGCGACGTTGGACGGGGCACGTACGATGCTCTGCGCCGCTGCGCGCGCACAACTCACCGCGACCTGTCCCGAGATCATCAAGCACCAGTTGAGCGAACTCGTGCGCTGGCTCGGCCGGACTGTTGCCGAGCGGGAAGCAGACTCTCCGCTTGCCGCATTGGCACATTTCAGCGCGGCAGCGGACGACGCGAGGTGGCAGCAGGTCGCGGAGGTATTGCTGACCAAGGCCGGCCGCGCACGGCGTAATCCCGCCAAGGAATTTACGCCAGGCGGAGCCGCGGATGCTGCGGCGTGGAAGCGTGACTATCTCGCCTTGGTTGAAGCGTTGGATGCGGCGCCAAAGTGGGTGGCGGCGCTGGCCGCGACGCGCGAGTTGCCGAGTTTGTGCTACAGCGACGCCGAGTTTTCACGGGTGGGCGATTTACTGACAGTCCTGCGTCTGGCGGCCGCCCACTGGCAAGTGGTCAGTGCGGAACAGGGCGCGATCGATTTTCCGGACCAATCCTTGGCAGCGCTGACTGCGCTGGGCGAACTTGAGAATCCGACCGATCTCGCACTCGCCATGGACTACCAGTTAAGCCATTTACTGGTGGATGAATTTCAGGACACTTCGCGCATTCAATACGCGCTGCTCGAACGCTTGACCGCAGGATGGAGCGGCAGCGAATCCCGCACGTTATTTCTGGTGGGCGATCCGATGCAGTCCATCTATCGCTTCCGGGATGCAGACGTGAATCTTTTTACAGCCACGCTCGCACGGCAGCAATTCGGCAATATTCCTCTGCACCCACTGCGGCTCAGTGCGAATTTCCGCACCTGTCCGGCGGTATTGGACTGGCTGAACGAGACCTTCGCCACGGCGTTGGCCGCCGCCGACAGCGTGTTGCCGCCTTTTCATCCCTTCCAGGCGATCCGCGACAATGATCCGCTGAGTAGGGTTCAAATCCACCTGGCGACGGCGCAGTCAGTGGCGAGCCAGATCCTGGAGATCATCCAGGCCACATGGGTGGCAGCGCCCACCGCAACGATCGCGATCCTGGTGCGCAGTCGCGCACATCTCGGAACGGTGCCGCAACAGCTGGCGGCTGCCGGTATCCCGCTTGCCACCAACGACATCGATGCACTGGTCGAAATTCCGCTCATCAACGATCTGATGGCGCTCACGCGCGCGCTTTACTCCCTCACGGATCGCGTGGCGTGGTTGGCCGTCTTGCGTGCACCTTGGTGCGGCCTGAGTTTGGCCGATTTGCATGCCTTGGCGAGCCCTGATCGCGACGTACTGCTGTGGGACCAACTGCACGACGACGCGGTGCTGGCGCACTTGGCGCCGAGCGAACTGGCGCGGGTGGTGCGCGTGCGTGCGGTGTTAGCGTCGGCCTTGGCCGGGCGCGGGCGCGTACCCTACGCACAGCTGGTGGAACAGGTCTGGCGGTGGCTGGCCGGTCCTACCGCGGCCGCGCGCGCGCAGGATGTGCGCTATGCGCAAAAGTTTTTTGAATTGCTCGAGTCCCTCGAGGCCGACGAGGAAGCGTTGACTGCACACACCCTGAGGCGCGGTGTGGCGGACCAGTTCGCGCCGTTTCCCCGGCACACCGGCCCAACTGTCGAAATCATGACCATTCATCATGCCAAGGGGCTGGAGTTCGATGTGGTGCTGGTGCCCGAGCTGCAGCGCGCAGTGCGCTCTGAATCGCGCCCACTGTTACTTGCGCAGGCGGCACTGCCCGGGCGTGAAGCGCTGCCGGTGATCGCCACACTCGCGAGCGCCGAACAAGACGAGCCCGCGCTGTATGAGCATTTGCGTGGCAATGCCAAGATTGCCCAGAAGGCTGAGGGATATCGATTGCTGTATGTCGCGCTCACCAGGGCACGCAGTGGGTTACATGTGTTTTGCAGGGCGGCGCCAGACAAGGATCCGCCGACTGGCAGTTTTCTCCACATGCTGTGGCCCGCCTTAGCAGCACCGATCGCAAAGCTTGTCGCACCCACGGCGCCGCCGCTGGCGGCGCCGGTCAAACCCCTGCGGCAACGTTTGCGAATGACCGATCTGCCGGTCCCCAGCCAGGCGGCAGGGAGCTTCGTGCCACGAGTGCCGCTGCCTTTCGAATGGGCCAGTCCGCTCGCCAAACCGATTGGGACTGTGACGCATGCCTTCCTGCAGTGGATGGCCGGGGCAACCGGCTTGGCGGGTGGGCTGCCCACGCCCCACGCCGTGCGCGCACGGCTACGTGCGCTCGGCTTACGTGGCGCGGACGTTGAGGTAGCAACGCGGGAGGTGCGCTCGGCGCTGGCCGCGACAGTCGCCAGTGCGCGCGGTCAGTGGTTATTTGCGCCCACCCAGCGTGATGCGCATAGCGAGTATCGCATTACCACCGTGAGTGACGGACAGGTCCTGGATGTGATCATCGATCGCACTTTCGTGACCACCGATGGCGTGCGCTGGATTGTGGATTTCAAGACCGGCACCCACGAGGGCGGTGATCGCGACGCGTTCATGATCTCGGAAGTTGCGCGCTACCGACCTCAGCTAACCGCCTACGCGCGCGCCTTCGCAAAGTTGGAGCAACGGCCAGTGATGCTGGGTCTTTACTATCCGCGCCTGGACGCTTGGCGTGAGTGGCCGGGACCGGTGGCGGCACGTGGCGTTTGAAGTGGCGACCACCAAGATTTGATGATCGCCATTGCACAGCCTTACCGCTCGCAGATCCCTGACCTGTCGTTGCGCGGAGCGCAGCGACGGGTTGAGGGGCTACGCCCAGCGCACGTTTTTATCCCGCCTATATAGCTCAGATGGCGCTGGTGAGCGCCCCCACGTGGTGTCGCCGCCTGCGCAGCAAACCCAACACGCTGCCACCAAATATCCAACCAAGCGCAGGAATGGGCACTGCACTGACTGCTGGTTGCAGACTGCCCTGCAACACAAAGTTATCCAGTCGCAAAGTGCCGGCCGAGGAACTGGCGCCGCTTGCGCTGAGCGCGAGTTCGAAGGGGTCGCTAAACAACAGCGAGTTCAGCAGAAGGTGTTCTGCCTTGAAGCTCGTCGCCGTCGTGCCGCTCGCGATTTCATTACCGGCCAGATGCAGGTGCCACCCACTGGGGCCGGTCGCCGAAACGCGGGCATCGAAGCTGATGTCACTCAGCCGCAACTCGAAGCCAGATGCCGGAGCTAACGACAGCAACAGCTGATTGCCATCGTGAAACGAGCGGGCGCTCAATGCAAAACCGGGGTTGCCAGTCCCGCTTTGCAAGAGACCATCTGCGTCATGCCATTCGCCGGTGCTCAAATTAAACGCGAGATCGTCCGCCGCCAACGTAAATGCGCCATTCGCATCTTCGAAATCGAAGCGGGCGAGCACGGCAGCATTCGCAGTGACGAGATTAGACGAGAGGACGAGAGCGGCGGCCAGCGTCGGCGCGCGCCGAACAATAGATAAACGTTCCATGTGATTTCCTCATTCCATTGAGTCATTGATTAGTCCTTGCGGAGATGGCCGCGCGTCCTGCGCAGCCACGGTATCCGCAGGCGGAGATTAATCCGCGCCGCCGCATCCTGACAAGTGGGCGTTCTTAATGACCGGAGGTCAAGACGGGGGCGCGAATAGCGGCCGTTAGCGGCGCGCTGCTGGTTCCGCCAGATGACTGCCTTCGAAATTAACCAGCAGCGAGGCTGGTCCGCTTTCGATGCGATGGATTAGTTCGGTTTGCCGATTGATCCCTGTTTTATGAAAGACATGCTTGAGATGGGTGCGCGCGGTATTCACTGAAATCTCAAGTTCCTCAGCGGCTTCGTCCAAGGTCATGCCATTGGTCATGAACTGCACCAATTTGGCTTCGGTGTGCGTCAAGCCATAAAGTCCGGTTAAGACCTCGAACGACACCTGGCGCGGGCTGTTGGTATCAAACAGATAGACCAAAATCTGCGCCTCAATTTCGGTGCTGCCGCTGGCGGGCACCGGCGCCACAACAAGTTCCACATGCTCGCGCGACATCGGCGCGCGAACGAACATCGCGCCACTCGCCTGCTCCTGGCCCAGTCTGGCTTTGGCGGTGGCCAGCTGGACTAATTCTTTGAAGCGCTGATCGAGCTGCTTATCGTTGATGGTCAGGATGTCATTGCGCAATTCGATCCCGCGGTTGCGGCTCAAAGTATCGCGCGCGCTGCGATTCAGATAGCGCACGCGCAGATCAGCACCTACCACCAACACGCCGTGCGGAATGGCATCAAGCGCCTTCGGCAGCGCGCGCTCGATCGGTTGGCGATCGGTTTTTGCAGTGGTTTTAACACCAGCCAGGAGCTTCAGGGCCACGCCATAAACCTGGCCACGCGAATCGTAAAGTGGGGTTAGCATGTCCGTGCATTGCTCACTGCCGCCAAAGCGCCCGCCCTGCGGTCGCACCAGATTCTCTTCTTTGGCGAGGTGCATTACCCGCGTGATGATTTCCGTCGCCTGGACCAGCGGCACGTCGTATAGCACGGCAACCAAATCCGCCAACGGGCGCCCCACCACCTGGCGTCGTTGCCAGCCGATGATGTATTCGGCGGCGTTATTCACGAAGCCGACCCTGCCTTCACTATCAGCCGTGATCACGCCATCGGTAGGACGTTCATCCACCGGGCCATTCGCTGGTTCATGGTGAGTGTTGGTGAGCGGGGTGTGTTCGCGATGCAATGCGAGATCGATCGCGGTCAGCAGATCTTTAGTGGTGAAGGGTTTGTTGATGAACCCAGCGGGACGCGTGGCGCGTGCGCGTTCGAGCAGTTTGAGATCGACATGCGCCGAAATGTAGATCACTGGAATATCGTGACGTGCACGGATCCGCTGCGCCGTTTCGATCCCATCCATGCCCTCACCGAGGCGCACGTCCATGAGGATTAAATCGGGCTTTAACTCGGCCGCTTTCTCGATCGCTTCGAAGCCGTCTTTGGCGATCGCGGAAACATCGTAGCCGAGGCCCCGCAAGCGCAGTTTGAGCGCGCCAGCGACTGCGCGTTGGTCTTCGACAATCAGGATCTGCTCATGCGCCATCGGCGCAGAAATCCACAATTATGACTGGGGATAGGCGCATCCCCGTGCTTGCCACTAATGGTCGTCCCGGAACTGTCTTTGGAATAATTCACGACGTTCCTGGGCATCAACCGTCAGCGTCGCTATCGGGCGCGCCTCGAGTCGGCCAAGACCAATGTCCTCACCAGTCTCCTCGCAAAAGCCGTAGGCGCCGTCTTCAATGCGCTTCAAGGCCTGACCGATTTTATTCAGGAGCTTGCGGTAACGATCACGCGTGCGCAGTTCGAGAATGTTGTCGCTTTCGCGGCTGGCGCGTTCCGCTTCGTCACCGACATCGCGTGTTTCAGTGCGCAGATGTTCCAGTGTTTCTTGTGATTCCAGGATGAGTTCCTGGCGCCAATTACGAAGTTTTTGTCTGAAGTAAGCGAGGTGCTGCGGGCGCATGTACTCTTCGTTCGGCGAAGGGCGATACCCACTTGGGAGTTTTATGTCGTCCAGATTAATGACCTTCCGTACTGGGCTGGCCGCCTTGGCCGCAGGCTTGCTCGCCGCTTTTTTAGCCGGCTCAATTTTCGGTTTGATTTCCGCAGGTGGCGTCGCCACAACACTCGCCACCGGCTTGGCGACGCGCGGCGGCGCGGCGGCTTTCGCAGGTACCGCCACACTGGCAGTCTTTGCCGGTACGGGCTTGGCAGCCGGTGTTTTTGCCGCCACCGGTACGGCCGCCACGGCCTTGGTGGCCGCTTTCGTGGGTGAGGTTTTCTTGAGTGGCTTAACCACCGTTTTCACCACGGCCGCTGGCGCTTTCTTGGGGATAATTTTGCTGGCAGCCGGTTTGGCTGTCGAGACTTTGGCTTTCGGAGTGGATTTGGTCACCGCTTTCTTCGCCGGTTGGGCGATTTTTTTAGTGGGCGGTTTTGCACTGGCCGCCGCTTTTGCCACAGGTTTTTTTGGTGAGGATTTGGCGGCGACTTTTTTGGCGTCAGCAGCGGGCTGCTTGCTGGCGATTTTGGGTTTGGCAGGCGCTGCTGGCCGCCCCTTTTTGGTTGCCGATGCCTTGGCTTTTGGTTTCGCCACGCGCGGTTCCTCCGAATAAGTTTTCGCTAATTGTTGCGAGCAATTATCTGCCAAACCTTGAAACTGTCTTATGTTTAGCGGACCGCACATTAATCATTTTCACCTATCAACGCAACGAGGCATTGGATCGCTTCTGGCTTTCGAGCGCGCGCGCGGTCAAACTCATCCGGAACTGCTGCCATGCGGCATTGGCGCCAAGATCTCGCGCCAGGCGCGCGCGATCAACTTTCACATCTCCGCGCGCTTTTAGTAGTATGCGCGCTGCATTGGCGACTCGAACTGAGGGGAAGTCACCACATGCCCACCTCTCTCAGGATTTAACGGTTCGGTGGCACTTCGTTGCGGCGAGGTGCCTCGGGGTCGAGGAGCGATTGCATGACAAAGCGGTTTATTTATGGGTTGGTCGCCAGCCTGTGCGTCATAAATGTCCCGGTCGCATTGGCTGAGGCGGGTGCGCTCACCGGGCAGCAAGCAGCGGAAACCTGCCTCGGCTGTCATGGCATAGTCGGCTACTTCAATGTGTATCCGTCCTACCATGTGCCAAAAATTGGCGGACAACAGGCGGGGTACCTCGCCGCCGCGCTCAAGGCCTATCGTGATGGCAGCCGCAAACACGACACCATGCATGCGAATGCGGCCAGCCTAACGGACGATGACATCGCCAACATCGCAGCTTTTTTTGCTAATCAAGGTCATTAATTGGCCCGCCCCGTTTAGATCTACGCCTCCGGAGACACCCAGCATGACCCTATTGCGCTCAATTCTTGTGGCCTGCGGCCTCCTGTTTGCCGCAGGCGCGGTGACGGCAAACGAAGAAGCCGTCGCTGAAGACGCCCTGCCCTTTGAAGACAAACTGGCCACCTGCACCGCCTGCCACGGCGAGAATGGGGCCAAGCCCATCATGCCCGAATACCCCATCCTCGCCGGGCAACACCCCGATTTCCTCGCGCATGCACTGCGCGACTACCGCGATGGTCGGCGCAACAACCCGATCATGGCCGCACAGATTCAGGCCCTTGCGCTGACCGATGCCGATATCGACCGGTTGGCGGCGCACTTTGCGGCCCAGGCGAGCGGGCTCTCGGCGCTACATCGTTAGGCCCAAACAGACGCCGCAGGCTCGCGAACTCGCGGGCCAAACGCGCAGACGACCAATATGCCGTAAGCGCGCCAAGGGCTGCGTGGTTACCGCGATACGCCAGGGCGAGCGTCAACGATTCGTCGCTCGCCTGAAGCCGCTCCTTGTGCAGCAATGTGATGTCACCTTCGCCTAACCCTCCGGTCAGCGCCAACCACGCGAGCGCCGGTGGGCGTTCCGCGGGGTTTTCATTCACGAGCTTGGCCCAACGCTGTCGTGCGACGAGTCGGCGCCCTGAGCGCCACTCCCAATACCCT
>CAMATU010000024.1 GCA_945861225.1 Klebsiella pneumoniae | reverse complement strand
TCATACGTAGGATCTTTTAACGCATTGATTAATGAACTTTATTGATTTTCGTCGATCTGATCTCGCTGCCATAATTGCGGCGGTAAGCGGGAGAGCTCAGGTGAAACAGATCGACACGCGCACGGTGGTCAACCAATTTAAGCGCTCGTTCAATGAAGCGACCCTCAATGAGCTTGGCAAGCGCGCGCGGTTCTGCCGTCGTGAACGTGTCGTCACGCCCCATCGCCTCGCCCTGAGTCTGATCGAGGCGTTTGCGAAGACGGACCTTGACACGATTGCCGATATTCAGCGCACCTTCAACGCGCGCTGCGCGCAGTCGGTTCAATATAAGCCCTTTCATAATCAACTCGCCAAACGACAATTCCCCACCTTCATGCGACTGCTGCTTACCCGGTTGATGAATGAATTGGCGATGGAGGTGTTGCGCTTTTCCCCGGCCAGTCCCTTCGCGCGCTTCCAACACATCCGCCTCCAGGATGGGACTTCCTTCGCCCTGAAAGAGACTCTGTCCGAAGACTTCCCCGGTCGCTTCACCACGATCAGCCCCGCCGCGGTGGAATTGCACGTGAATATGGATCTGCTGACCGAGGCGCTGCACAGCGTGGTGTTGAGTCCTGATTGTGATGCCGAGCGGCAGTTCCTGCCAGCGCCTGCCGATCTCGCCGGCGATTTGCTGCTCGCCGACCGTGGCTACTTTGATAAGCATTACTGCCATGCGATGCACCACGCCGAAGGCCACTTCATCGTGCGCGGCAATGCCAACCTTAATCCCCTCATCCTGCGCGCCTTCGATCACCAGGGACAGGAAATCAAGTGTTGGCAAGATCAGCGCCTCAAGGACGTCAAGCATAAAATCACCCGCCGCAGCGCGGTCGACCTTGACGTCCGTTTCGAGACCAAAGACGGGACGTTCGACTGTCGTCTCCTCGGCAATCCTAATCCCCGTGAGGACAACCCGCGCTACCTCGTCACCAATCTCCCGCGCGCTGAGTTTAATCTCGAGCACCTCAGTGACGGTTATCGCCTGCGCTGGCAAATTGAACTGTTGTTCAAAGAATGGAAATCTTTCGCTAACCTCAAAGCCTTTGCGACCAGCAACCCGCACCTCGCCGAAGGCCTCATCTGGGCGTCGCTGTGCGCCGCCACCGTCAGCCGCTATTGTGCCCATGCCACCCAGCGCATCACTCACCGGCAGATCTCCACGCGCCGCGTTGCCATGTGTATGCGGCATGTGCTGACCGAAATCGTGCACGCGATACTCAACGCTCTGCGCAAGCTCAACACGGCCGTCAAACGCGCTATCAATTACTTGGCCAACAATGCGCAACGCGCACATCCCAAGCGAGACGCAATATCCGGACGCCTTAAACTCGGGCTCCAATATGTCTTCGGCACGCCTTAAGAACTAACCTATGAAGCAATCTTTCAAGGCCGCTCAGCGCGCGAGCAAAGCGAATCACGATATCGCTTGAAACTTATGTCGCCAAACTGCATTCCGAAATCGTGAAAGTTCGCACCGGTCTTGGTGGCCGTAGATCGCGCAAACTTGCGGCGTCATGAACCGACGAGTTGGTTAGTTTTGGTCGGACTTGCGGATGAGATGCTCCAATTGTCAGCATGAGAACCGACCGAGCGCAAAATTCTGCGAAGCGTGTGCAACGCCGCTGGCGCGAGTCTGCGAAGGATTGCCGATGTTCGAACTGGAGGCCACCGGCAGTGCGCGCAACCGGCTCGATGTGTCCATTACGCGCGGTTTGTCGGTCGCACCGCCGAGATGCAGACGTTGGAAGCGGCCCTCGCTGGCACGTGCGCACGCGTGCTACACGCGTTTTGGGATGCTTACACAAGCGGCACGAATCGCGGGCCTGCAGCAAGCGTAAATTGGGATGAAGGCAACGCACCCCAATAATTGCGAGCGCACGAACATGACTTTCGCGGTGGCCTGTTGACGCGAGCTTCCCATAACGACGCCGAAGGCCGCTGGCCCCGCGTGACGGAGACAATAGATTAATCGGGCCGTTTCCGGTGGATGGCGGCAGCGACAGCTGGCGCGTAGGATAAGAGGCGGTGTAAACAATTGAGGGCGCCCTCGATGGCCAATATCGCGAATCGAATTACCGTCAATCCCAACCAATGTGGGGGGCGGCCATGTGTTCGCGGTATGCGGATACGTGTCATTGATGTGCTTGACTTGCTTACTTCCGGTATGACGCAGAATCAGGTGCTCGAAGAGCTACCCGACCTGGAGCCTGAGGATGTGACCGCATGCCTGCAGTTTGCGCGCAATAGACTAGACCACCCTATTCTGGCGGCATGAAGCTTTGGGTCGACGCCCAACTGTCACCGGCCATCGCATGGTGGCTTCGGCAAACATTAGGTCTCGACGCTCACTCACTTAAAGAGCTTGGATTACGTGACGCTGAGGACGAAGAGATTTTCCTTGCCGCACGAAGCGGTCATGCAATTGTAATGACCAAGGATGAAGATTTTGCCTACTTGGTTCGGCGAAATGGTCCGCCACCCCAAATCCTATGGATTCGCTCTGGGAACACCTCCAACGTTCGATTAAAAGAAATTCTCAGCAAGCAATGGTCGACGGTAGCCTCAATTCTTGAGGCTGGTGAACCACTCGTCGAGATCGTAGATCTCGGTGGCTAGCGTAAAGCTGGCAAGAACAGGGGGCAGTTTTCATGGCCTGTCTTTCGCCCCGCAAAGAAACATCCCTCGATCGGGTACTCCGTGTCTGAGCGGCGCCGGGCCAGGAGCGAAGCAGCGACTTCGTCAATTCGGTGAGTGTCTCCGACTTACACAACACCAGTCCTAGTGCCGATTTTGTTCAATAAGTAAGCCTGGAACCGTTTTTTCTACGCCAATGAGCTTCGTCGCGAAACTACAGCGTGCCCGCGAAGTGCTGGAGCAGCAGAAGCGGCTGTCGGCGCGCGCGTTATCGAGAGAAATCGATGCGAGCGGCGAGGAACTCGAAGAAATAATCGACGAACTTATCGACATCCAACAGGTTGCACGTCGCGACGGATCTGCGCTTGCATGGATCAATGCGGGGGAAATCCCAACGCAGGTAACGTCCGCAAAGCCATCGATTCGCGAGCCGCGCGACTACACCCCCAAACATCTCGCCGACAAGATCCTGCAATCGAAGTCGGCACTCGAAGGTGAGCGCAAGCAGGTCACGGTGCTGTTCGCCGACGTGAAAGGCTCGATGGAACTCGCCGAACAGCTCGACCCCGAGCAATGGCATCAGATCCTCGATCGTTTCTTTCAGATCCTGAGTGAAGGTGTGCATCGCTTCGAAGGCACGGTCAATCAATACACGGGCGACGGCGTCATGGCGCTGTTCGGTGCACCGATCGCGCATGAAGATCACGCGCAACGCGCGTGTTATGCAGCGCTCTATCTGCGCGATGAGATCGCCCGCTACGCGACCGAAGTCAAACGCCGGCACGGGCTCGGCTTCTCGACCCGCATGGGGATCAACTCCGGTGAGGTGATCGTCGGTTCGATTGGTGACGATCTGCGGATGGACTACACCGCGCAGGGCCATACGGTCGGACTCGCGCAACGCATGGAGGCACTGGCTTCGCCGGACACCTGTTACGTGAGCGCCGCCGCTGCTGCGCTGGTCGCCGGCTATTTCACACTCGACGATATGGGTGAGTTTCAGATCAAGGGCGCGACGGCTGCAGTGCGTGTGTATCGGCTGAACGGCATCGGGACTTCTCGTTCGCGATTCGACATCTCGCGCAGGCGCGGATTGTCGCGCTTTGTCGGGCGCGCTACAGATCTTAGAACACTTGAAGATGCGTTGACGCAGGCAGCTGCGGGTAATGGCCAGGTGGTCGGGGTGGTCGCCGAAGCCGGTACGGGTAAAAGTCGCTTGTGCTTCGAGTTTCTCGAACGCTGCCGCGGGCAAGGTCTGCAGGTGTTGGAAGCGCACGCCGTGGCGCATGGGCGCAATATTCCGTTGCTGCCGATCCTGGAATTGTTCCGTGCCTACTTCGAGATCACGACACAGGATGACGCTCGCAGCGCCCGCGAAAAGATCGCGGGGCGCATGGTGGTGCTCGACCAGAAGTTCGCTGACGCATTGCCGTTGATGTATGACTTCCTCGGTGTTGCCGATCCGCAACGCCCGGCGCCAGAGCTTAACCCGGCGGCGCGCCAGCGGCAGCTGATGGCCTTGCTGCGGCAGGTGATTCAAAGCGCGGCGGATGAACGCCCGACGGTCACGTTGCTCGAAGATTTGCACTGGATCGATCCCGCGAGCGCCGAGTTTCTGGAGACGATGGTCGAGGCGCAGGCCAGCAGCCGCCGTCTGTTGCTGGTGAACTTCAGGCCCGAGTATCACGCCGAATGGATGCAGAAGTCGTGGTACCGGCAGGTGCCGTTGACCCCGCTGGGTCGCGAGGCAACGGCTGAGTTGCTGGCGGATCTGTTGGGCACTGACCCGAGCATCGGGCCGCTCGCCGCACCACTTCACGCCCGCACGAGTGGTAATCCGTTCTTCATCGAAGAAGTCGTGCAATCGTTGATTGAATCCGGGCAACTCGACGGCACGCGGGGGGCGTATCGAATGGTCGCGCCGGTAGAGAAGCTCATGGTGCCCGCCACCGTACAGGCGCTGCTCGCCGCACGCATTGATCGTCTGGTTGAGCGCGACAAACGGGTGCTGCAGGTGGCCGCTGTCATTGGCAAGGATTTCAGCGAGCCGTTGCTCGCGGCAGTGACTGGGTTGTCCGGCGACGAGCTGCCTGCTGCGCTGGGCGCCCTGCGGCGCGCCGAGTTCATTCACGAGCAGGCGATGTATCCGGTGGCCGAGTATTCGTTCAAACATCCGTTGACGCAGGAGGTTGCGCTCGGCACCCAACTCAAGGAACGTCGGCGGGAACTGCATACGGCGGTCGCGACCGCTATCGAACAGCAGGATGCCGGGCATCTCGACGAACGCGCTGCATTACTCGCCCATCACTGGGAGGAAGCCGGGCAAGCGCTCACTGCCGCGCGCTGGCACCGCCGCGCTGCCGAGTGGGTGGGGCGCACCGACCTGGGTGCTGCGACGCGCCACTGGCAGCGTGTGCGCGCCTTGCGGCGCGAGGCACCCGACGACCGGGAAGGCGCCGTGCTCGGCATTGCCGCGTGTCGATTGTTGCTGCAGAACATGACCTTTCGCGTCGCGGTGGAGCTCGACGAGGCGCGTGGGCTTCTGGAAGAAGGACAGGCCCTCGCCGGCGCCATCGGGAATCGACGCGAAGCACTTCATCTGTCGATGATCTACAGCCGCGTTCTCGGTGGCGACGGCGACGTCGCCGCCTATCTCGAACTCGCGGAAGCGAACCGGCGCGCGGCACTCGAGCTCGATGACCTCGAGGTGCAGACCAATGCCTCCACCTACCTGGTCGATGCGTTCTGGTTGAGCGGTCGATTCGCGGAGATGATCGTGCTGGCGGAATTTGAGATCGCACGCGTGCCCCGCGACCGGCCCGCAGACGAATGGATATGGGGCATGAATCCCTACACCGTGCTCCGGTTCTGGCACGGCTGCGCACTGACGTTCACGGGCCGATTGCACGAGTCGATCGCCGAACTCAGCCGGGTTCTCCCGCTCACCGAGGAAGACGGTACGCCGGATATGGCGGGCTATGTTTTTTTCTATATCACCGAAGCCCATTACCTGGCGCACGACGCAGAGCGCGCGCTCGCGAGTGCGCGGCGGCTCGAGGCGATCAACAGCGCGCTGGGCGAGCACCTGGGTCTGGCCGCACATACCCACCTCGCTTTCGGGTACGCGCACCTCGCGGCGGGGCGGGCAACGGATGCTGTGGAGTCCGCGCGGACCGCGTTCGAGCTCCTGCGACGGGTGGACAAGGCGTATGCCGGCAAGGCGGCGAGCCTGCTGGCCGAGGCGCTGCTGGAGGCGGGCGAACTCGTGGCGGCAGAAGCAGCAGCGGTAGACGCGATCGCGATCTGCCGGCGGTCGCTGCGCACCGTGTATGAGGCCGTCGCGCACGGCGTCTTTGCCCGCGCGCTCCTGCGTCGAGAGGGAGTTGTCGCCCAGACAGCCGCCGAAGCGGCGCTGAGCATCGCCTCAGAGCTCATTGAGCGCACCGGAGCGCGCACGCTGGCGCCCGCACTGCTCGAATGGCGCGCAGAGCTGGCCGCGGTGCTTGGCGACGAGTCCACTAGCGAGCAGCTACTCCGACAGGCCGCGCGGAGCTACGAAGCGCTCGGTGCACCGAAACAAGCCCAGCGGCTGGCTGCGCAGCGGCAAACGCGTCTCGGTTGACGGTGGCCCGCAAGCTCTTCCCAGCCGTTTGGCCTTCGATCGCTGCAGTGCGGTAGGTGCCTCAGTTCGGCCGACTGCTGTCGCTGGGGTCTCTGATCTGCTGACGTTCAAACGTCGACAAGCCGCCGCTTGCTGAGCAGCGGTGCGCCAACCGATCACGCTGCTCCCCAGCAGCGGCGGCTCGCTACGCACTAAAAGAAACCCGCACGCAGCGGGTTTCTTCCAGGAAGCTAAAATTCACTCGCGCCGAGAGAGTTCCGGGCGCAGCGCCTTCAAGGTCTCGAGTCAGGATCTAAAACGGGGCGCTCATTTCAGCTCGAATATTTTGCCGCTGGATGAGAACACGCCGTCTGACATAGAAATTTGGCCCTCCACTACCAGCATTTGGTCACCCATCATGACCGTGCCTCGAGTTTCCCATTTGCCGTTACTGCCAGACCAGTACACGCCCTGAGTTTTATAGTTGATGACATCGCCAGAGGCGAGATAAGCGGTGCCCAGATCGTTGGCGATACCGCGGGCATTGCTACCCGAGAACTTCAGCGTACCGACCGCCGTGCCGCTTAATTGCCCGGATACCTTCGCGGTATACGTGCCTTCCACGACCCCCTGTTCACCATTTATTTCGCAAGTTCGAACCGACGTGAACGTCCCCTTGAATTTTCCAAGCTCTTTGCCTACGGGCATGTTGCTGTCCTCCTTCATGGTTATTCTTAATTGATACACCCCCATCGAGGGGCGTGCAAAATTTAGTATAGCCAAGGTTATTGCGTTGTCTCCCCAGCGGCTTTACGAAAACCCATCAGATTGGGCAGCGAGGTGGTGATGCCCGCGACAGGTGGTCGAGACGCGGCCCGCGCCGCGCGAAGTGGCCAAGATTCCCAGCTTCAGCGACCGATCGGCGATCGCAGTGCCGGCAAATTCCGGTCAGTTTACCGATCTTGGGAATCCGTAAACTGTCCCCGGTAAGACCGCCGAGATCTGCGCCACAGCATCGTGAATCATCGAGATTTTGGCGGCGAGCAGCGCTGAATCAATCATTCGCGGCTGCCCTCAAGACGCCCTGGGCGCAGCGCGCTTCGAACGGCGCGAAATCGAGGTATTCCAGAATTGCGCGGACTTTACGCGCGACGAAGGCGTTGTGATTGCGCTTCGCAGGAAGTTGTCCGTCCGCGAAAATCCGATAGGCCAGCACGGGCGGCGCCTCATCTAACAGCACGAGATCCACCACCTGACCGCTGTCGCGTTCCAAATCTGCGACGAGCGTGCCCAAGTCCTGTGCCGACAAACGGAGCCCGGGTTCCAAGCCCACTGCGATGTCCAAATCGCTGGCGTGCGAGGCCTGTCCACGCGCGCGTGAACCAAACATCAGCGCGTACGCGATACGCGGATCGTCGGCGAGAATTGTCGTCAGTGGAGACATGTTGAAAATGTCGCATAGCGCGGGCCTCGCGACCGCGAGAACGTGTGGTCGGCGTGCTCGCGACCACGGCCCGGAATAAACAGGCCGAGCGACCTGCAGGTTCCTCTACAATGGGCCGATGAAGTGCCCCGCCTGCCAGCACGATAACCCTGACCGAGCGAGATTTTGTCTCGAGTGCGGCGCACCCTTCGCAATGCGCTGCCTGAGCTGTAATTCGGAGCTTCCGCCGAACGCCAAGTTCTGTTTGGAGTGCGGCACTGCGCAAATAAAGAAAGATGCCGGACTTATAGCTGCCCCCAACGCCGAGGCCGCTGTTCGTCGCGTCGCCGATTACACTCCGAAGCACCTCGCCGACAAAATTCTGCGATCAAAGTCCGCACTCGAAGGCGAGCGCAAGCAGGTCACGGTGTTATTCGCTGATGTCAAAGGTTCGCTGGAACTGGCGGAGCAGCTTGATCCGGAAGTCTGGCACGGCATCCTCGAACGCTTCTTTCAGATCCTGACCGACGGTGTGCACCGCTTCGAAGGCACGGTTAATCAATATACCGGCGACGGCATCATGGCGCTGTTCGGCGCGCCGATCGCGCACGAGGATCACGCGCAGCGTGCGTGCTACGCGGCATTGCATCTGCGCGATCGACTGCGCGAATACGCGGATAAATTGCGTACCGATCCCGGGCTTAGCTTTGCCTTCCGCCTGGGGCTTAATTCCGGCGAAGTGGTGGTGGGGAAGATCGGTGACGATCTGCGTATGGATTACACCGCGCAGGGGCTCACCGTCGGGCTTGCGCAGCGCATGGAGCAGCTGGCGCCCGCCGATGGCATCGCGCTGTCCCAGCACACGCAGAAGTCGATCGGCGGCTTCTTCGCGCTGCGCGCGCTCGGACCCGTTGCGATCAAGGGCGCCCGCGATCCGGTGGGCGTGTTCATCCTCGAGGGGCAGGGCGCGCACCGCACCCGTCTCGATACCTCGCGCGCCCGCGGTCTGTCGCGCTTCGTCGGCCGACGGGACGAGATCGATGCCCTGGAATCTTCACTCCAACACGCGCTCGCCGGGACCGGCCGCGTCGGCGCCGTCGTCGGCGAAGCCGGGGTCGGCAAAAGCCGCCTCTGCGCCGAATTCCTCGCGCGTTGCCGGGCGCGTGGTTACGCGGTGTTTGCTGCGCATTGTCCGGCGCATGGCCGCGCGATCCCGTATCTGCCGCTGCTTGAGTTGCTGCGCAATTTATTTGGCATCGTCGAGCAGGATGGGCCGCAGGAGGCGCGACAAAAGATCGCGGGGGCGTTGGCCTTGCTCGACGATAGTTTTGCCGACGACCGCGCGTTAGTGCTCGACTTCCTCGGCGTCGCCGATCCCAAGGCACCGCCGCTGCCGCTTGAGCCCGCCGTGCGTCAACGGCTGCTCTTCGCGTTCGTGCGGCGCCTGCTCCAGCGTCGCACGGAAACCGATCTCATCGTGATCCTGATCGACGATCTGCATTGGATCGACCCCGCCAGCGATCTCTTTGTCACCCAGATCGTCGAGGCAGTGCACGCAACGCGAACCTTTTTGCTGGTGAATTTCCGTCCTGAGTACCACGCGGAATGGACGCGGAAATCCTGGGTGCTGCAATTGCCGATGGCGCCGCTGAATGCCGAGGCGCTGGCGGAACTGGTGCGTGATTGGGTCGGCAATCACGCCTCGGTCGCGGGCTTGCCGGCACTCGTCGGCACCCGTTCGGGCGGCAATCCGTTTTTTGCCGAAGAGATCATCCTGTCGTTACTGGAAACCGACGGCCTCAGCGGGAGCCGTGGCGCTTACCAACTGACGACGCCACTAAGTGCGGTGACGGTCCCAGCCACCGTGCAAGTACTCCTGGCGGCGCGGATCGATCGCCTCGGCGACGACCAGAAGCAGCTGCTCTACACTGCGGCCGTGATCGGCAAAGAATTCCAGCGACCACTGCTCGAGTCCGCGCTCGACGTTGGCACCCTCGATATCGACGCGGCACTCGCGGGATTGCTCGCGGCTGAACTCATCTTCGAGCGCGCGATCTACCCCATCGCCGAGTACGCCTTCAAGCATCCGCTGACCCACGAGGTTGCGCTCGGCGCGCAGCTCACCAGTTCGCGACGCGCACGGCATGCGCGGGTCGCTGCCGCGATCGCGAGCGCCGAGGCCGCGCGACTCGACGAGTTCGCCGGGTTGCTCGCGCACCACTGGACCGAGGCCGGCGAACTATTACGCGCGGCCGAGTGGCACGTTCGCGCGGCGCGCTGGGTTCGGTTGACCGATCTGCTGGCATCCAAGCAGCACTGGACGGCAGGGCGCGACTTACTCAGGGAATTATCAGACTCCCCGGCGCGGACCCGACTGTTGCTCGATATCTATCCCGAGTTGATTAACTCGCTCGATCAACTCGGCGCGGCCCCGAGTGAATCAGCAAGCGTTTATCAGGAAGCCGTGGCGCTGGCCCAGCAGGTCGGTGATCAGCGCGTGGAATCTTTTATTGAAGCGGCCTACGGCTGGCTGAAGACGGGGTATAACGATTGGCCCGCCTCGGTTGAGCACAATCAGCGCGCGATGATCCTCGCCGACGCCGCGCGGGATCGACCGCTGCAACTTTTCTCGCGAATGTCCCTCGGACGGGCTGCCCTGTGGCAGGGGCGGCTACACGATGCCATCAATATCCTTGATGAGGCGATTGCGATCGCCGGGGGGCAGGCTGCGGCCAACATTGAAGTCCTCGGCTTGCGCCCTTTTGTCATCAGCCTCTCGTTACGGGCACTCACGCATAGTTACCTCGGTCAACCGCGCATCGGCGCCGAATTCGCCGAATACTTGCTCGGATTGCTGCGACAACCGAGTCAACGCGCCGACATGTCGACCTCTGCCAGTGATTGCACGTTAACGGCGTGGATTCTGGGGGATCCCGATCGCGCCGCGCGTTACTCGGGTGAAGCCCTGCGCGAGGCGGAACGTTTCGGATCAGACCACACGACGGTCTACGCGCTGCTGGTGGGTGGGATTGCGAGCTGCGTGGGCTTACGGTGGACCGAGGGCAATCGATTTTTTGCACGCACACGCGAGCGGATCGACAGTAGTGGTGTGGGTCGCGAGTGGACGATGTTCATCCATGGGTTTGAAGCCCTGTGCTGCGCCGGCCTAGGCGACCGGGAACGAAGCCTCGCCTTGGCCCGCAGCGGCGTCGCGCAGGCACGCGGCAACGCGCTCGATCTCGCGCGGATTTTGCAGGGTACGTTGCAGGCGCGTGTGCTGCGCATGGTCGGTGGGCCCGAACACCAGGACGAACTCGCGGCGGCGATCGCAGAAACCCTGGCATTGATCGAGCGCACCGACATGCAGGGTTACCTCCCGTTGCTGCTGCTCGAACGCGCGGGGCTCGCGAGGATGCGTGGCGATAGCGATGCGATGGCGCGCGATCTCACCGAGGCGCGTCGCCTGTTCGCCGCAATGGATGTCACGGGCTGGGATGATTACGCAAGATCGATCGAAGCATGAATTGCGCGATCTGGATTCCAGGGACAGTTTACTTAATTCATTTGGTTGGTCAGACAATCCGTAAACTGTCCCCGGAATAACCCCCCCTGCAGCGGATCGCGGCGCTGACGGCGGCGAATGCCACAGTGATCTCAGTCGTCGATGGCCTGGTAGACCAGTGCGCGGAAGTCGTTCTCCGGCAGATCGAAGCCGATCATGAATTGCGTCATCAGCACGCCGACCAGTTGCTCGCGCGGATCCACCCAGTAGTAGGTCTTGGCCGCGCCTGCCCAGCCGAATTCGCCACTCGTCCCGGATACCCCCATCTGGCCGATGTCCATGGCGACCCGCGAGCCGAGGCCGAAGCCCCAACCGGGAATCGGCGCGCCGGCGAGTTCGTAAGGCAGCAGTGCAGGCGCGAGATGATTGGTGTGCATGAGCTCAAGGGTCTTGCGACCGAGGATGCGCGTGCCGTCCGCTGCCTTGCCGTCGAGCAGCATGCGCGCGAACGCGACATAGTCGTCTGCGGTCGAGTAGAGCCCGAGTCCGCCCCGCTGGAAGACATCCGGCGCGTCAACCGGGTAGGTGTTTGCGACCTCGCGGCGGGCACGGTCGCCGCGGGCAAAGTGCCCGACGAGTTGCGTAATCGTCATCCCCTCCGCCAATAGATCAGGATGACCATACATTGCCGCGAGCCGGCGGCGCTTTTCTTGCTGGATCCCGAACGCAGTTTCGCGCATGCCAAGCGGGCCGAACAGGCGCTCGGCCAGAAAGTCACCGAGCGGGCGTCCTGAAATTACTTCGATCAGATGCGCGGCGACATCGGTGCCCAGGCTGTAGTGCCACTTCGTGCCCGGGTGGAAGGCGAGAGGGATGGTTGCGAGTTCGGCGATCAGCGCTTCGAGCGTGCGCGTCGGGTCGTGCATCAGTTTCGCCTGGCGGTACTGCTCAGCAATCGGATAGTCATCGAGGAAGTCGTAGCTGAGGCCGCTGGTGTGGGTCATGAGGTCGCGCACCTGCATCGGTCGCAACGCATGCTGGTCAACGAGCTTGCCACCGGGTTCCATCACCTTTGTTGCACCGAACGCGGGGAGAAACTTCGCGACCGGGTCAACGAGCTGGAAGCGCCCTTCCTCGTAGAGCGTCATCAGCGCGCTATAGATGATGGGTTTCGTCATCGAGTAGATGCGGAAAAGCGTGTCGTCGGCCATCGCTACGCCGGCCTCACGGTCCTGCCAGCCGACGCGTTCGGCATGCACGAGCTGGCCCCGCCGAACGACCCGCGTCACGAAGCCGCCGTAGCCGGCGTGATCGACATAGCGCTGCAGGACCGGTCGGATGCGCGCCAGACGGCTCGCGCTCAACCCTGCGGCGGCAGGGTCCTTGATGCTTTGATTCATGGGGTTTCTCGATTTGATGAACGGTAAGTGCGGTGACGGAGAATCACACGGCCTCCCGGTCGGTGCAACCCGCGCGGGCGGCGGCGGTCAGTAGAAATCGACGACTCAAGCGTGAGTCTTTCAAAGGGGTCGATAACCTCAGATTCAGAGATTCAGGGTCGGACCAACTCAGATAATCAGGAGATTCAGGGTCGATAGATTCAGGGTCGGACCAACTCAGATAATTGAAAACTCTATATTTCGACATGGAATTAAGCTGAAGCGAGTCGTTAAATTCGTGCCGTCTTGCGGGTCGTTAAGGTTTCGCGCAGGCGACAGGCGCGGGAAGCGGAGTCTGGTACTCCGGGATGGGATACATCCATTCGAACACCGACGGGCATCATGAGCATGGAGCACTTACCAAGGACGGGAACTCAATGCCATGCGTGAATTTGTCCGCGAGCGGACCTGGGCGGAAGCGACGGCGAGCGATGAAGGTCTCTTCATTGAAGGCATCCGGAGGCGCTTAGGCCTAACGCGCTTGGAGGCGGATCTGCACTGACGACTGCGATCAATCGACGTTGCAAGAAGGGATTCCGCGGTACGACGCGACACCGGGCCCGAGGTTCTCAGGCTAAGCGTTGCAAAAGGCACCTGTATCGTTGGACTATTTCGATTAATCAATCGGATAGGTTGGTCCGACCCCTCTCGATAGTCGGATAGGTTGGTCCGACCCCTCTCGATAGCTCTCGATAGGCTGCTAGGTTTATAGCACCCTGTCGGCGCTTACGGCGTCGCCGGCGTATAGCCCAGCATGGACTTCACCTCCAGAAATTCGCCGAAGGAATGCTCGCCGAATTCGCGGCCGTTGCCGGAATGTTTATATCCACCGAAGGGCACACTGATATCCAGCCCCGCGTTATTGAGACTGATGTAACCGGCGCGGATGCGTTTGGCGACTCGTCGCGCGTGTTCGATATCCTGGCTTTGCACATAGCCACCAAGGCCATACTCCGTGTCGTTGCCGATGGCGATGGCTTCGTCCTCGGTGTCGTAACCGAGAATGCACAGCACCGGTCCGAAAATTTCTTCGCGGGCGACGGCCATATCGTTGGTCACGTCGCGAAAGACCGTCGGCTTCACGAAGTAACCATGCTCGAGGCCAGCGGGTTTGCCCGCGCCACCGGTGACCAATTTCGCACCCGCATCGAGTCCCTTCTGAATCAGATTCTGCACCTTGTGCCACGCGGCTTCAGAAATTACCGGTCCCATGCGGCTACCCTGGGTCGGATCGCCGGGTGTCCAGCTCTCCGCTACCTCTTTGGCGATCGCACACACTTCATCAAGTAACTTGTTCGGCACCAGCATGCGCGTGGGCGCACGGCAGGATTGACCTGAGTTCATCATGACGGCATTCACACCACCCGTGATCGCGGCCTTGAGATCCGCATCATCCAGCACGATGTTCGGACTCTTGCCGCCGAGCTCCTGATGCACACGTTTAACCGTGGCGGCAGCATTGCGCGCGACTTCGATGCCGGCGCGCGTTGAGCCGGTAATCGAAATCATGTCGATATCTGGATGCGAGGCCATGGCCGCGCCGACCACCGGCCCTTCGCCAAAGACCATATTGAATACGCCAGGCGGCAGATCGGCCGCGTGCAGGATCTCGGCCAGGATCTGTCCGGAAAATGGCGCCACCTCAGAGGGTTTTAAGATCACCGTGCAACCGACCGCAATGGCGGGCGCGGTCTTAGCGCACATCTGATGCACGGGCCAGTTCCATGGCGTGATGAAGCCGCACACGCCGATCGGTTCTTTCAGAATTCGTGCGGTACCTTTGTCCTCTTCAAAGACATAGTCGCGCAGCACGTTGAGCGCCGACTTGAAATGATTGGGGCCGAGCGCAGCCTGCGTGTTACGCGCCAGCCAGTTCGGCGCGCCCATCTCCTCCATGATGGCTTCGGCCATGTCATCCAGACGGCGTTCGAACTCAGTGACGATGCGAGTCAGCGCCGCCATGCGCTCCTCACGTGAAGTAGTCGACCAGCCGGCAAACGCACCACGCGCGGCTCTGACTGCGATATCCACATCCGCCGCCGATCCCACCTGGATGCGGCCGTTGACAGTACCCGTCGCCGGATTAATCACCGCTAAGGGTTTCGGCTCGACTGGCGGAACCCAGCGACCGTTAATGTAGAAATTTAGATATTCGCGCATGAAGATGACTTTCTAATGACGGATGAACACAAATTGGGCACGCTCTCGTCAGCCCAGGGCCGCCCTGGACAGTGCACCCACAGGACCAGGGAGCGCTCGCGACTATAAGCTGAAATACCGCCACGAGAGAAGATGCGGGCCGCTATGCCGCCGAGCCTTGAACCCGGCATAGTATGGGCGAACCCGCAACGTGATTGTTCGCGTGGTGCCGAAAAATTGAGTGTTCGGCAGGCTCGGCCAATCAGGAGAAAAGTCTTGGAGATATGTATGAAGTTTTGCTGGCGGATGCTCAGCTGCGTGATGGTCTGTGCGGTCCCGGGGGCAGTACTGGCAGCCGATTATGAAATCGATCCCAGCCATGCTTTCGTCGAGTTTCGCATTCTGCATCTTGAATATAGTCTGCTCGCTGGTCGCTTCAATACGATCAGCGGCAACTTTCAATGGGACAAGGCGCAGCCCGAACGCTCGCGCATCGAGGTGACGATCGATACCGCGAGTATCGATACCAATTGGGCCGAGCGGGACAAGCATTTGCGGAGCGCGAATTTTTTGAGTGTGGATGAATTTCCGACCGCAAAATTCGTCAGTACGGGCTATACGGGGGATGCGACTGGCGGCACCTTACAGGGCAAACTGAGTCTTCACGGCGTAACCAAAGCAATCACCTTGCAAGCCAAAGTCATTGGCGAGGGACGCGATCCCTGGGGCGGCTATCGGGCTGGCTTTTTCGCGACAACAACGATCAAACGTTCGGATTTCGGCGTCAACAAATTCGAACTTGGGCCGGCCTCGGATCCCATGGATTTCGCACTCATGATTGAAGGGATCCGCGACTAAGTGATCAAGCTAAACAGGCTTGCCTTAAGAAAAATCTTAATCTTCTTCAACCCAGCCCCAAGTTCGTCCGAAAGCGCGCCGCTGCACTATTCGCGCGCACGCCTGACTCGGCGCCCTCGCTCGGGAAGCTCGCACAGAAATTCGTCACCGCCGCTTCTGCGATCGGCACCCAACGTTGGCACCAGGTCGCCAGCACTTCGCGGTTACCAGCCGTTCCAAGCGCCATCTTGACCAGCGCTGCGACCCACCGCCGATGGCGCTCGGCATCGCGCATCTGCGCCTGCGTTAACAACCCCAGCAGCAGGTCGCCGTGCGCGCGTGCGAGATTGCCGAACTCAACGAGCAGTGCCTCTTCGATGGCGGGCTTCGCGACGAGAAAAAACGCCGTGAACGATTCCGCCCAATCCCAGGTTACGAGCGCGGTTTCGAGTAACTCGCGGAAGCCCTGCCAGCGCGCATCGGTTTCCCAGATCGCGCGCTCCTGCGCGCCGAAGCCGAAATTCGGAAACGCGATTGCCAGTTCACGCGTGCGATAGGCGGTGTGCGTAACCCAGCGCAGGTGGTCGGCACTCGCATAGGTCGCGCAGTTGGTGATAGTGCTGGCCGGTGCCATCTGATGCACATAGGCGCTGCCCATCTGCAAGGCATGAAACACATATCGCGCAGGGGCATAGTTGTGCGCGAGGACTCGCACCCAATCCGCTTCCAGCATTTGATCGTGGCCGCGTTCGTTGAATTGATCGAACAGCCCCATCACGTAATTTTCCTGACCATCCTGCACGATGTTGTAGGTGCGATAGATCATTTCATCGGGATCGCGAAACGTATCCCAATCGGCATGTCTTAACGGGCTTTGATTGCGGTACTGTTTGTACCACTGCGCCATTGGGATGTTGGGATCGAGCTCCCAGGGCTTGTCTTGATCGAGCGTGTGATAGTGCAGTCCGGTCGAGACCACTTCGTATTCGCTTGGGCGCCGGCGCTGTCCGGTGGTGAGGTAGGACCAGGTTTTTAAGGGCTTTGAATCCGCAGCTTCGGTCATAGATAAATCCTAGAACGCGTGCTTGAAATAGAACCGGAACTGCTGAGTGCCCGTTTCGATGCGGCCCGCGAAAGAACTCAAATTGATTTCCAGTTCCTGCATTCGAAATCCGCGCCCCAGGCATTCTTCCATGGTCGAGCGCGTGATGATCAATTCGTTGTCCGCCGAGATCCGCACATAGGCGTTCATGTCTTCGATGGTGATCGGTTTTCCCGGGTTGTCGAGTACCACCGCTTCTTTGACCGCTTCGGCAATCTCGCCTGCGCGCATGACGGGCCCCACGCGATTGTTTTTCAGCAGTTCATCAGTATTTGTCATTAACAAAAACTCCGGCGTGCTGCGAGGCTCGCGGCCATATTTCAGGTATGCGACAACAACGGCTTGTAGCCTGCGACATCGACATAGACATCGTCGCCTTCAATCTGCGTGGGATAGAGTGCGAGCGCGCAATCACTGGGGTTGATGCCTTTGCCAGTCCGGACATCGAACTGCCAGAGATGCGCGCGACAGGTCAACACATGCTTATCGAGTTTCGCCTGCAGCAGCGAAAACTCCTGGTGTGGGCAGCGCTGCTGAAAGGCGCGGATTTCACCGCCAGCCAGTACCGCGAGCAGGATCTCAGTGCCATCGGCAGTCGTGAAGCCGCTCATTTCTCCTTCCCACACATCATCGAGCGTGCAGATTTTCTCGAACGCCATCGCGCTCAGGTGTCCGCGAAAATCACATCGATGGTTTCCGTGACGCGCAAACCGGAAGCGGTCACCGTCATGTCGCGCGGATAGGGCTCCGGTGCGCGATGGCGGCGTACCCGCAGAATCTTCGCGGGTTGGGGTGCGACTCTGCGGCCGACCGAATGGTAAGCGCATTTCTGCGCGACCTGATCCATGGTGTCTTCGCTGTCCACTAACACGAGCTGCGGCACGAAGTCGCCCTGGAAATTGGAGTACAGCGGAAAATCAGCCATCTAGGCCGCCGCCCGGTGTTTTCGGAAATGCTCGATCCAGGCGTAGTTGTGCGCGTCCCGTCCCTGTTCCATGGTGCCCAGCCCCATATAGCGCAAGGCGCCTTCGAGGGTCGGGGGCAAAATTTTGCCGGCGAGAAAACGATCCACCAACGTGAGATGCCCCTTGTAGTGATCGGGGTTGATCTGGAAACACCAGCGATCAACCTCTGAACCAAAATGATAGAGACGTCCCTCATGTTCCAGTTGCCAATCGGTGAGATCCCAGTCGTCGCCCGGCAGATGCACGATGGGCAGGTTTGACATATGGCAGATGAGCGGCAAGGTCTCGGGCAACGTGAGATCTTCGCGACCATTCAATAAATTCTCAGTGGTGATGTCCCAGATGCGTCCCCAGCGCTTATTCCAGCCCGGATACTTTTCCTCTAACCACTCGCGATCTGCCGGTGTGACACCGGCCGCTGGATTCCACCACACGGTTCTGCGCCAGCACCACACGCCCATCTGCATGCCGTGGTGGGTGATTTCAAGATCACGCATCAAGGTGTCCCAGTACCAGGGTTTGGCGAGGCCAAGATCGAGCAGCTGGCGCTCGAATTGCACCACGATCCACTCCAGCATGAATTCCTTGAAGGATTGTTTGCGCGATTCCACTGGCGTGTAGTAGTCCATCAGCGGGCCGGTCAGGATCGCGAACAATTTCCATGAGCGCCAGATGGCGACATCGATCAGCTGCTGCGCTTCGGCTTGCCGGCCGTTTTCGATCAGAATGCGCAGTGCTGGTCCGCCTTGTTGCGAGTGACGGGATTCATCGGTCTGGATGCTCGAAATCAAACTGGCAAAGGAATGATCGCCGGTTTCTGCCGCATCGGCGGCAAGCCCCAGGAACTGCATATTGGTGAAGCCGGTCTCGAAGGCGAACGTCAGCATGATGGCGGTTGAGATCGCGTCGCGACTGGTGATGATGTCGTCGAACAGCGAACGCGCCGCGATTGCCGCCCATTCGTTGGTGCGTAAGGCCTTGTGGCCCCAGTCCCATTGGTGACTGCGTTTGACGTTTGCGTGCGGGAAGAATAATTGCAGCTGGCTGTGGCGGTTTTCATCCATCATGCCGAACACTGCCATGTTGCGATTACCGGGGGCTTTTGAGAAACGCGCCATGCGCGCCTCACCCACACTGGCCAAATACTCGCCGAGCGCCACCGCGCCATAGTGCGCCTGCATGGTGCTGACCCAACCGGGATCGGCTTGATCGACAAAGGCGGCCCGCTCGAGCGCGGCGCGTACGGAGTAAGTGCCGGCATCTTTCTCCCGTTGAATCGACACGTACTCGGGATAAGAGGTCTTGTACGGCTCATCGTAGGTTTCCCACGCACTCATCGGAATGCCGCGCGAACCGCTCATCTGCTCGGGGTATAACGCGTCTTCGGTCACATACTTGGGCGTCCAGTTAGTGGTCCTCGCCAAGTCGTACCAGTCCTCACGATTCAGCAATGCCATGCAGGTGCCTCGCAGGGTTTAAGGAACGGTGGTCAAACGGCCTTCGCGAATTCGAATGCGTTCGGCTCCACTCGCCGCATCTGCGCCGCGAAGTCATCCATGGTGCCCGGATAATTCGTTACGAAGCGGCCGGTGGGTGAGCGATAATAATATTCGCCACCGCAGGAGGCCTGCCAGACGTCGATGTCTTTGACGTCTTCCTGCATCTGCGCATTGAAGGCAGCCATGATGTCGGGTCGGACATCGATCCAGGCGATCTGCTGCTGATCCATGTGCTGGATTTGACGCACGATGTAGCCTACCTGCTGTTCGATCATGAACAGGATTGAACCCTGGTTGGTATTCGGGCCATACAGCATGAAGAGATTCGGAAAGCCGGCGGTAGTCACCCCCAGATAGGCCTGTGCGCCATCGCTCCAGGCCTCGTTGATGTCCCGTCCGTCGCGCCCCTTCACCGCCATTGCGGTGAGATATTTGGTGGTCTTGAAGCCAGTCGAAAAGACAATCGTATCGAGTTCGCGATGCCCGCCAGCGCGGGTTTCAATACCGGTGGCCGTAATGCGCGCGATGTCCTCGGTGATCAGTTCAACGTTATCGCGATTGAACACTGGATAGTAAACATCTGAGAACAGCGGGCGCCGGCAGCCGAACGGATGTTGTGGGGTTAGATTGCAGCGGGTTTCAGGATCCCTGACCTCAGCGATTCGGGCCAGACCAGAGGCTTCGATCTCGGCCATTTTCGGCTTGTCTTTGAACTGCGCGAGGGTATTCCAGACGTTATAAATATCCTGCCGGTTCTGCGCTACGGCCTCCGGGTGCGCGCGAAAATAAGCCAGTTGTTCGGCGGTGTACGGCGTGTTGCCTTTCGGCACCACCCAGTTCGCGGTACGTTGATACAGGTGCAGTTTGCTAACCTTGGGTGCGATCTCGGGCACGAACTGGATCGCACTCGCCGCGATGCCGATCACGCCGACCCGCTCGCCGGTCAAATCGTGTGTCTGGTTCCACTGTGCGGAGTGGAATTTCGTGCCTTTGAAATCGTCGATGCCGGGGATTGAAGGCCACACCAGCTCATTGAACATACCGAGTGCACTGACGACAATCTGGGCCTCGAGCCGCTGTCCGGTGGTGGTCTCGACACTCCAGCGTTGGCGAGCGTCGCTCCAGGTCAGGCCGGTGACGCCAGTGTTCAGTTGAATATGGCGCCGCACGTCGTATTTGTCGGCGCAGAAATTCAAGTACTGCAGAATTTCGGCCTGGCCCGCGAAGGGCCGCGACCAGTCCAGCTTCGGTTCGAACGAGTAGGAATACAGGTGCGACTGCACGTCGCACTCCGCGCCAGGATATTGGTTATGCCACCAGGTACCGCCGATACCATGCGACTTCTCGAGCATCACGAAGTCTTCGATGCCGGCACGTTTGAGGTTGATCGCCATGCAGATCGCGCCGCCGCCAGCGCCGATGATGAGGATACGCGGGGAGGAGGGGGCCGCTGCTTGCATAATGGACACTCTCTGCAATTGATAAAAGATGGAGATGGATAACGCGGAAACTGCCGGCGATGACCTGGAGCTGTCCTAAGCGGCCAGCCGAGCGTAGCGGCGAAGCGCATGGCATGCAATTAGATTCATGCTTGTTGGCGTTTTGTTCTTTTTAGGAATAATCCGCGCTGCGGCGCACTGCACGGTGCGCAATTTCGCGCTGCGGAGCGAATCCGGCCTCTATTCAGGTCACCCGCGCTTGTGTACGTTGCTTAGCGCCAGACTGAACCAAACCGAACCAAGTTCATCTGCCGTTTCCAGGATCATCAACGCGTACGCGGAGGCACCATGCAGCGACACACCATCGTTCCCCCCTCGATGCAGAATATTTTCCAACGTTTTCACTACGCGCCAGCTGTGCGGATCGGCCCGTGGCTGACCTGCGCGGGCCAGGTCGGGCGCGATGCCAATATGCAAGTCGTCACGGGCGAAGAAGCCCAGATCATTCAGGCCTGGGAGAACGTCAAGCTGGTGCTGAATGAGGCGGGCGCGGGATTCGAACACGTTTATTCGATGGTGACCTACCACGTGGGAATTCAGGAACAGCTACAGACCTTCATCGAGATCAAAGATCGCTATCTATTACGCGCGAATCCCCCGCCGACCTGGACGGGAATCGGGGTGATGGCGCTAACTTTTCCAGGCCAGATCGTGGAAATTCAGGTCAACGCCTACATCCCTGACTAATGGCGCGGGTGTCAGTACGGCGATTCGCCCGGCTTGCGGCCCAGCGCATACGCCTTTTCAATATTGCCGAGAAACAACTCGTAGAAATCGCACAATAAGCCGTCCATCTGCGCAGCTGGCAAGCCGGCCTCGGTGTAATGCCCTTCCCAGCTGATCTGAGTATGCCCGGCATCCAGGGTGGCAAAAGTCACCACTGCAACATAGTCCAGCATGGGCAGCGGATAATTCTCGACGATGGAATAGGCCAGTACGTGCGGGGCATGCGCCACATCCAGGCGTTCAATGATCTGCCCTGCGATCTGCATTTCAGGTTTGAAGCGCGCAAAGCGGCGCGCGCCCACGTGGTTCCCCTCACAGCGGAATTCGCTGAGATTGCCGGGCGGATGTAATTTATCGAGGGCGCCGAAATCTGCCAGCCAGTCCCAGCAATAGGGGTGTGGCGCGTTGACGGTCCGCTGGAGTTTGGCGATGGGCATAAGATTCCGCTCCTTAAATAAGCATTAACAGGTTGGGCAAGCGTAGCGCAATCCGCAGTGGTGCCGCGAATCTGCTGCTGGATAACGCGTCGTTAAACTGCGGTTTCCAGGACGGTGACCGAGGATTGCGCAAAACGCCCACCAGAGTGGGCTCAAGCATTCCCCGCCGGGGCCCGCTACAAGTCCAATGCCGCTCGGAAACAGGCCACCATGAACCACGAACCGCTGCGTGAGCAGTGGCACCCTTGGCGCCCGCAGCGTAAGTCCGGACTCTGCAGCCTGCTGTGCGTGCTGGCGGGTTTGATGAGTTGCAGTGCGCCGCCCGACCCACCGCTGCGCATCGGGATCAATCCGCGGCCGGGCTATAGTTTTGCTTATCTGGCACGCGATCTGAACTACTTCGCTGACGAGGGCCTCGCGGTCAAGCTGCTCGAATTCGGTTCGCTCACCGATCAGCGCCGTGCCTTCGAGCGTGGCCAGCTCGATGGCTTTTTCGGTACGCCGATCGAAGTGTTGCTGGCCCGTACCCGCAGTCACCGCCCCCCGCGCATTGTGCTGGTCAGCGATTTTTCGCAGGGCGGCGACGTGATTTTCGCCGCACCGGAAATCCGGGATGTGGCAGCTCTGAAGGGCAAGCGCATCGGTCTTGAACCGGATTCGGTCAACCTTTACGTGTTGTCGATGGCCTTGGCAGCGAGCGGTCTGACTATCCAGGACGTTACCTTGGTGCCAAGCCCTGAGAATGAACTCAACGCGCGTCTTGCGGAGCGGACTATCGATGCCGCCGTGACCTATCCGCCATACTCATTTGAGCTCCTGAGCAAACAGACAGTTCATGCCGTCTTCGACTCAAAGTCGCTGGCCGACGGCATCCCCGATTTCCTGGTGATTGACGCTGCGCTCGTCGCGCAGACGCCAGCACGGCTGGCCGCCTTCAAGCGCGCGTACTGGCGGGCGGTGGATTATGCGGCCCAGCATCCCGCGCAGGCGCATGCCCTGCTAGCCCCCTATCTCGGAGTCGAAGCCGCTGAAATTGCCCGCCAGCTCAGTTCGGATATTCGCCTGCTCGGGGCATCGGATCAGATGGCGCTGTTGGGCGGTCTGGAAACCCTGCCGCGAATCCTTCGCGCAGCGGCCGACACCTTGCGCGCCGCCGGCGAACCAGGGCCGCCCCTGACGACCGGTGATTTGAATTCCCTGATCGACAGGCAGCAAGTGGCCCAGCATGAACTCCCCTGAGTCCCCCCGGTTGGTGTCGCTGAAGCAACAGCTGCTGGTGCCATTCCTGGTGCTGGGTTCGCTGTTTGCGGGGGTGATCCTGTTCGGCTTGCAGCAGGCGATGCAGGAATCGACCAATAAACAGCTGGCGCAGCGTGGTGAACTGGTGGCGCACAGCATCGCGAACATCGTGGGCACCTTGGCGGATCACCGGCAGGTCTCACGCCTGGTGAGTGCCATGAGTGCCGAAGCGGACGTGCGCGATATCGTCGTCACTGCGGGGGCCCGGGTTTATGCCGCGAGCCGCTTGAATCTTATCGATACGCCAGCCGTCGCATTGCCGCGCAAGGTTTGGGATCTGTTGCACAAGCTCTCCCGGGGCACGATCAAACGCTGCGAAATCGACGCGCCGGCCGCGCAGGTGGTCTGCGCAGTACGCGTGATATTACCAGCGGGTGAGGCGACCCGCCGTGGGGGTTTCGTGTACGTGGTGCTCGATTCCACGGCGCTGCAGGCCGAATACATTGGCGCCTTCCGGCGCCAGGTGGTTTGGGTGCTCGGCTTTCTGCTGCCGCTGTTCGGCGTGGTGCTCGCGATTATTCAGCGTCAGGTGATCGCGCCGGTCACGCAACTCTCACACGCCGCGGCGGCACCAGACTTGAGCACTGCGTTGAATTCGGTCAATCAAATCAGGGTGCATGAGATCCGCGTTCTCGTCGACACCTTGAAACGCGCCAGCAGCGCGAGGCGCACGAGCGAGGCAGCGCTTGAGCGCCTTCTTGAGCGCTTCGATCTCGCGGTCAACGGCGCTGCAGCGGTCATCTGGGACATCGATCTCGTGCGCGATGAGTTGTATTTCTCACCGCGGTTGGCCGATCTGCTCGGTCTCCCGCTGGCGGCGCTGCCGTGTAACGCCGCCGATTTTAATGCACTTATACATCCGGCAGACCTGACGCGCTTCAAGGATTGTGTCACAGCCCATCTGCGCGACCGGACACCGTATGCCACGCAGTTCCGTTTGCGTTGCGCGGATGGCAACTACTGCTGGGTCTCTTCGCGGGGTCAGGCAATCTGGGGATCCAGCGGTCGCGCGACGCGCATCGCTGGATCGTTGACCGATATCACAGCGCAGCGTCTCGCCGCCGCCGAGCTCGAGACCCTGACTGCGCGTGAGACCAGACTGATCCAAAATTTCGCTGGTGTAATTTTTGAATTCACGCATTCTTCCGCCGGCCTCAGTCAGGTCGAATCATACAGCGCGCGGCTGCATGAGTTTTTCGAACTCCCAGGCGAGGCGACGGCTTTCCCGCTCGAAATTCTGATCGCGCAGGTCCACCGGGTCGACCAGGAGGCGCTAACGCAGTCCCTCGCCGCGGCCGTCGCGACGCGCGGCGATTGGACACATGAATTTCGGGTAGCACGTGCCGATGGCCAGATCCGCTGGCTCGCCGGGCACTCCACACCGCGTGCCACGCCCGAGGGCGGCTTGATTTTCACCGGCACGCTGCTCGATATCTCGGCGCGCAAACAGGCCGAACTCAACGTCACCAATCGGGAAGGACTGCTGGCGTCGATTGTCGCGAATACGCTCGGCGTGCCGTTTCGCTGTCGACTCGACAATGACTGGTCAATCGTCTTTATCGCGGACGGCATCGAGAAATTCACTGGTTATCCGGCGGCGGCCTTCGTGGGCCCCGCAGCGCACTCGTTCGTCACGCTGATCAATCCGGACGATTTCGCAGACTTCGATCGCCGCGTGCGCTTGGCGCTCGCCAGCGGCGAATCCTGGCAGACACAGTACCGTATCCGGCACCGCAACGGCACCGAACGCTGGATTGCGAGTCATGGCGCACTGGTGGTGGGGCTCGATGGCGCCGCCACCTTTGCCGATGGCGTGCTGTTCGACATTGATGCGCTCAAGAAGAACGAAATCGCGCTCCACGAGAGCGAAACCCGTCTGAATTTGGTGGTGAGAGGGGGCGATCTCGGCACCTGGGAATGGGATTTCCCCGCTGACCTGGTGCGCGTGAATCCGAAGTGGAGCGAGCTGCATGGAGTGGGCGACCGGCGCACCGTCTCAATTACTGAAATCTGGAACTTGATTCACCCCGCAGATACGCTGATTGTCGAGCGCGCGCTCGCGGCGCATCTCACGGGAGCCGCGCAGTTCTTCGAGGCGGAGTATCGCGTCAAGGACGGGCAGGGTGGTTGGGTTTGGGTGCTCGATCGCGGCCAGGTAGTGCAGCGGGATACCACGGGCAAACCGCTGCTCGCGGTTGGCACCAACATGGATATCACAGAGCGCAAGCGCTCGGCGCAACGCCTGCAAGAATCAGAGACCTTGCTGCGCACAGTGCTCGACATGCTGCCGCAGCGCGTGTTCTGGAAGAACCGCAAGGGGCGCTATCTGGGTTCCAACAAGGCGTTCGCCGAAGATAACGGCTATACGAGTGTCGTCGGACTCTCTTTGCATGATCTCGGCTACTCGCTGGCAGATATAGCGGCATACGAGTTGACTGACCTTGAGACGATAGAGTCGGGCACGGAGGTCAACGAGCATGTCTTGCACATCACAATGGAAAACGAAAAATCGCAATGGGTGAGCTACTCGAAAGCGGCCCTGCGCGATGCGCAAGGCGAAATCATCGGGCTGGTCGGCACCTACCTCGACGTCTCCGTCTTAAAGGAAAATGAAATCGCGTTGATCGCAGCGCGCAATGCCGCGGATGACGCGAATCGCGCGAAGGGTGAATTCCTGTCGGTCATGGGCCACGAGATTCGAACACCGCTGAACGGTGTGCTGGGGTGTCTGGAACTGCTGAGCAGTTCGGCTTTGAGCGTGGATCAGCAGTCGCTGGTCGCAACCTCGCAGCAGTCCGGTCAGCTGTTGCTGTCGGTCCTCAATGACATTCTGGATATCTCGAAGATTGAATCCGGTAATCTGCAGATCGAGCACATGTTCTTCGGGCCGCGTGAGATCTGCGCGGAAGTGCTCGACCTGATGGTGCCCCGCGCGGTAATGCGGGGTCTCGAACTCACCTTGCGATGGGACCCTCTGGCGCCTGCAATTCTCGAATCCGATCCGACGCGGTTCCGGCAGGTGCTTGCGAATCTGGTGGGCAACGCGCTCAAGTTCACCGCCGAAGGGGGCGTCATCGTTGACGTTACGCGCGCTGCGACGGGGGGGCTGCACCTGGCCGTGCACGACACCGGAATTGGCCTTGCTGCCAATCGGCAGGCCGCGATCTTTGAGAAATTCTCGCAGGCCGATAGTTCAATCTCCCGCCAATTCGGTGGCACCGGTCTTGGGCTCTCAATTTCGCAGAAGCTTGTACAGGCGCTAGGCGGCGAGCTTGGGGTCGAAAGTACGCTGGGCGTCGGCTCGACGTTCTGGTTCACGCTGCCGCGCGGCACCGAAATTGAAATGGAACCGGAAGCGGCACCGTTAGCGCGCTTCGCAAGGTGGCATGCACTGGTCCTATGCGATTACCCGCCACGCTGCGCTGCCTTGACGGCCGAGTTGACCTTGCAGGGCATGACTACGGAGGGCGTGGCTTCCCTCGCGGCGGCATGTGCTGCGCTTAAGCGCCATGCTTCTTCCGTGGTGTTCTTCGACTACCGCTGGCTGGCCCGCGAAGGGAATTCACTGGTGACCCAGCTGCGTGCCGCTGATCCGAACGTGCGGCTGATTCCGCTGTGTACGGTCGCGGAGTTGCTCCATCTCGATTCTTCACAATTCCACGCCACCCTTCAGCAACCGGTGACCCGCCCTGGGATCTTGCTCGATGCCGTTCTGCAGGCATTGGACACGCCGGAAATCGCTGTCGGGCCGGTCATTGAGATGCCCCCTGTGGCGAACCTGGAAGGCGAGGCGTTGGCTTGCTAAGCGCCAGGTCGGGTGGTTGGATTACGCGCGGTTTATCCCCGCCAGGAAAATCCAATCACGCGGCGCTCGCGCAATCAGCGCTGGTTATAGCTCGCCGACTTGCCCGTATACGCCATGCTGATTGGCGCGTGGCCACTGGCCATCGCACCCTTATCCATAATGACCGAGGACTGCGTGAATTTTTTCTCGATTGGCGCGTCGGCCGGGGTATCGCCCTGCGGAATGCCTTTGCGTGCGCACAACTCTCCCCAGTTGTTGAGGTCTTCATGGATTTTGAGCATAACTTCGACGGTTTGACCGTTGGCAGCGCAAAAAAAATCAAAGGTGGGCATGGTCTGGACTCCTGTTTCTTGGGGAAAGTAGCGAAAATCGCCTAGGTGCTAACCACTGCGGGCCGCGGTAGGTCTCGCTGGCGGGACGCTTGGATTCTGGCCAAAAGCCGGTGCATTAGTGACCCGCGCCGCCTTTTTTGCCTGGCGGGCGTTTGACGCGCGTCAGTAAGGACACATAGCTGACACCGGGTCGGTTATCGGTGCTCGACATTTGCTGCTTGGCACGCCAGGCCGCAAAGCCGCCGCGCAGGATTCGCAAATTCAGGTAACCGGCCGCCGCAAGACACTGCGCTGCGGGTGTGGCCCGGGTATCGTCTAAACAGCCGAGCACCAGCGGGCTGTCCTTTGCGTAGAGCGCTTCGATCACGAGCAGGAAGCTCTCGTTCGGGTGTTCTGCCCTGGTACCTGGGTAATAGAACAGCCAAGGGATATTAACGGCAGGGCCTTTGGGACGGCCTTTGGCGAATTCGGCCACCGTGCGCACGTCGATATACAGCGCTGGCGGATTCTCGCGCCACGCCTCGTGCAACATTTCCGGTTCGATTGCGCTCACGTCCATCGAACCTAGAACTCCAACACCCGCGGCGGAATGATGCGGCAGCGAGCGTGGCTGGCGTCCGGTGGCCGGTCTTGCAAAATATACTGAATGCCAGGCGCCGCAGGATCGATCTCCACATCCTCGATATGCCGATGCAGCATCGGGCCGTCTGGCTGCAGGGCGAAAATACAGTCGAGCACGCGGCGTGCGGGCAGCACGCCGAGTTGCGGATGGAGCAGGGTTTGCTTGGACTTGGTCATGGGCGCCTTCAGGGTGACTGACGCTATTGTCGATGGAAGCGCGGGCTTTGCCCACCCCCTTGTGCGCTTCGCCGCCGGATTCCCGCTTGACATGCTCGACGCGAGCCGCTTAATTGAGGGTAACTGCCTGGAGACTCGCGCAAAATGCCTAACCTGCCCCAACACGAACTGGTCACTGGCGAACTGTGGTTTGAACGCGGCGCCGAGATCCCGGATGTGGATCAAAAACTCTACGCGCTGCAGAACCAGTGCACGGATTGCAATATCTGCGAAGTCGCTTGCTCGCTGGTGCATTCACCAGTCGGTGAACTGAATCCTTTGTTGTCACGGGTTCGGATCAATCACGCGCCAAGCGTTAATTCGCGCAAGGCGGTGCACGACTTCGGCTTTGTGTCGGCGATCTGTCATCACTGCGGCAACCCGCCGCCGTGCGCCGAGGTCTGTCCGACCGATGCGTTTTACTACGACCCGAAAACCTTCGCTGCGATTATCGACCAGGATAAATGCACGCAGTGCATGGAGTGCGTGCCGGCGTGTCCGTTTGATGTGGTGTTCGTCGCGCCCGATGGCGAATTATTGAAATGTGATTTGTGCGGCGGTGAGCCGGCCTGTGTCACGGCCTGTGCCACGCGTCCTGAAATGAGCAACGCCGGTAAACAGTATTCGCGTGCGCCGATCTTGTTCTACTCAGACACCAAAACCTTTCGTGGCATCGTGCAGCAGACGCCCGAGAAGCGCGATGAAGTGGGGATCATGCAGGCCATGCTCGAAAAGGGCGAGATCAGCAGCGCCGCGTAACGCGTGCGCAGGAGATAAGCGGATGGAAAGCAGATTACTTCGAGTCAACCTCACTACCGGCGAAATGTCCGATGAGGTGTTGCCGCATGCGCTGTTCGAACGCTGGATCGGTGGCTCCGGAATCAATAACTGGCTCATGTGGGAACATTTTCGCACCCACGACATTGACTGCGATCCACGCGGCCCCGACAACATCTTCGTATTCGGGGTTGGCCCGTTGGCGGGCAGCGGCGCGGGCAGCGGTGTCAAGGGACGCATCACGTTCAAGAGCCCGTGCTACAACATTTTCGGTGACTCGGCGGCGGGTGGAAAATTTCCCTACATGGTGCGCTTCGCGGGCTTTGATCACATCGCAATCACCGGTAAGGCGCCACGGCCGGTCTATCTCTACATCTGTGATGGCAATGCGGTGCTCTGCGATGCGTCTCATCTATGGGGCAAGAACTCCGCAGACACCCACGCGGCCTTGCGCCAGGAACTCGGTGACTACCCGTCATTGGCGCACACGTTAACGATAGGTGTCGCCGGCGAGCATCAAGCTGGAATCGCCTCGGTGGTGTCGGATGCTTCGCGCATTCATGCCCGCGGCGGCGGCGGCGCGGTGCTGGGTTCGAAAAATTTGAAAGCAATCGCAGTTCAAGGCAGTGGTGGGATCAAAATCCACAATCCGCCCGGGTTGCTGAAGTGGTCACAAAATTTTCGCCAGATGATCGATGCCCGCGAATCGATTTATGGTTTCAAACGGCGCGGCACCCTGGGTGCGGTTGAGATGTATCAACATATCGGCGGTCACTTCTGGCGTAACAACCAGGGCTGCCTCTTCCGCGGTGACGAAGTGCGCTCGGATAACTGGGTCAAGAAGTATCACAAGTATTCTGAAGTCTGTTCGGCTGATTGCTTCATCGCATGTGATGGACGCTACAAAATCGACGGCACGGAATCAGAGAAAGCCAAAAAGTATGTCGGCGAGACTTTCCGTCGGCCCGAGTACCTGACCACCGCGAGCGCCGCCGGGGCGCTCGATGTGCGGGATTGGGCAGAGGTGGCGCACTGGGGCAAGATCACCAACGACTATGGGATGGACAATCAGGATCTCAGTTGCGCGATCAGTTTTCTGATGGAACTGAAACAACGGGAGCTGATTTCTGCGCGCGATGTTGAAGAGTTGTTCGGTAAACCGCAGCGCCTCGAATGGGGCAACATGGAAGATATTGAAGCGCTCATCCATAACGTGGCGACGCGCAACAATCTATTTGGTGAGTTATTTCATAACGGGCCGTACTGGGGTGCGCTGCGCTACTCCGAGATGAAGGGCACGAACTTCATGAAGTATTCCATCTATGGCAAGGGTGGCGCTGCCTTCACTGAGGAAATGCGCCCGTTCCCAACCTGGATGAACAACATGGCGGTGTCCTCGCGCGGCGCGGATCATTTGAAAGGCATCGGGCTGATCGAAAAATTCCAGCGCCGTGATCTTTCGAAGCGCTATTTCAACGGACGCACCGAGGCGGCGGACCTCACAATCCCCGATTTGAAGGGCGCGTCGAGCGCGCTGCTCGAAAACCAGGTCGCGTTGCTGAATTCCTATGGAGTGTGCCTATTCCATTGGATGCTGGATCCAGCGGGCTTCGCGCCAGAGGAACACTACGGCCCAGCCTACGCGGATATCACCGGCATTTCGCGCACACCTGAGGAACTGATGCTGGACGGCGAGCGAATCTGCAATCTGGAGAAGGCCTTCAATTCCCGCCTGGGCCTGCGCCGCGAGCACGACATCATCTGCGAGCGCTGGATGTACGAACCGACGACCGAGGGCATGTATCCGGGGCGGGTGGCCGCCGACATGTTCGAGACGGTGCTCGACGAATACTATGAATGGCGCGGCTGGGACAAGGTGAGTGGTCTGCAGAAGGAATCCAAGCTTGCCGCGCTGGGCATGGAAGATGTGGCGGAGGTGCTGGCCGCCGATGGTGCGCTGGCGCGAGGTTAGCGGATGATCACGATTCACACCCAGTATCAGTCGCGCTTCCGCGAGATAACGCAAATTCCCGGTGAAACCTTTCTGCTCGATCAACCGCTGGTCACGGAGTTGGCTTCCGCCATCGCCAAAAAATATGGACCATTGATGGAGTCGCTGTTGATCGATCAGGACACGCAAGAGTTGAACACGCGCGGCACCATGTATGTGGATTCCAAAGGGCGCCGGATATACATGGAGGACACATTGGCGGATGGCGAGACCATTGCGTTCCTCGTAGGCATTGCCGGCGGTTGAACCCAGCGACGCGCTTCACCGGGCTCCATATCGACGTCGCGCGCTTCGCGACCGATGACTTCAACCCGTTTCACGATCGGCACAAATGGCAGCGCATCGCGGGCAACCCGTTCGGGGGGCCGATCGTGCTCGGTTTTCAGTTATCGAGTTTCGCCTTACATGCAGCGCTGGAACTGCATGCAGATGATCCGCCAGCACAGCGCTACCTGCACCTGCGGATTACTTTCGCGGACGCGGTCAGAGTCGACGACGAGGTGGCGCTGACCATCAAGCCCGCCCTGCGCAGCGCCGATGGCGCCACGCTGAGTCACCGCATCGCGCTGCGCACTTCGCGCAGCCTCGCGATGACAGGACACCTCCGCTTTGTGACCATTCCGCCAACCAATCCCGCCGCGCCGGTGCAACCCCTGAGCTTGAATCGCATCCGTGATCGTACGGATGTTCCGGGCACCGAGTATTTTCTGAAGCGAAAGTTCATGACCACCGCCAACGCCAAGAATTTTTTGGTGGGCGCAGGCGTCGACCCGGCGATCTATTTTGACGAACTCGAAGACCGCGTGCGCTTCACAGAACTATTTCCCGTGAGTCTGGTGTCTTGCGCGCTGCTCGAACGCGGCGCCAAGCGCGGTGACGATTTTCTGCGTGCCCCAATGGTCTATTCCTATCACGATATCGTAGTCGACCGACACGTTGCGCAGCGGCTGCGGAGTAACGACACCGTGAATCTGCTGGTGTCTGCTGAACACCGAACCATTGCTCCGACCGGCGGCGCGTTGCGGCGCGAACAGCAGAGCCATCTCTGCCTGGGTTACACCGGCGCCGGTGAACGATTGTTCAGTGCCGAGATCGGGTTGGTGCCGTTGGCCTCGTTATCTGGTGGGAGTTAGGTTCGTATGCGGAGTGCTGAACATCATAGGGCGGAAAAGCGCAGCGCCTTCCGCCGTATGGTGATGTTTGCTTCCGTCATCCCGGGCGAAGACCCGGGATCCATGGGCGCTCGATGTAGAGAATGGATCCCGGATAAGTGCTGCGCACTTTCCGGGATGACGGGGTTTGGGAGGTGACCATGTACGGCGGAAAGCGCTGCGCTTTTCCGCCCTATACGGGTCCATCACGATCTCCATCCCTGTCCCTCCGAGAGACCATGCAGCTCACACCTGAAACCGCCGCGCAATTCGTGCTCGGCAAGGTAGATCTCGCGTTCGCCCAGGATCCTTATCCGGATTACAAGATTCTGCGGGATCACGCGCCGTTATGTCGCCAGCCCGATGGCTCCTATGTGCTGACGCGCTACGAGGACATCCGGCAGGTGATGTCTGACCCGGCAGCGTACAGTTCCGACAAGCGAATCGATTTCAAACCGCGCTTCGGCGATTCCCCGCTCTACGAACATCACACCACTTCGCTGGTGTTCAACGATCCGCCCACGCACACCCGGATTCGTCGTCTGCTCGGCCCCTTCTTTGCCGCCCGCACCTTACGCCAGATGGAGGACAGTATCGGCCGCATGGTGGACCAGTTGCTCACGCGCGCCGCAACGCAGGGGCGTATCGATATCGTGAAAGACTTCGCGCTGATAATTCCCCTTAATTTAATTGGCGATTTGCTCGGAGTGCCGCTTGCTGAGCGCGAACCGCTCCAGCCCTGGGCAAATTTGATTTTGGGCGCACTCGAGCCTGTGCGTACGGCTGAGCAATTGGCGAGTGGCAATCGCGCGGTAGAGGAATTCAAGGCGTATCTGCGCGATCTCATTGCGCGCAAACGCGCCAACCCGCCGGGTCCGGAAGCTATCGATGTGTTGTGGGCGCTCATCGAGGCGAGCGAAACGGGCGAGGGCTTGAGCGAACTTGAGATTCTGCACAACTCCATTTTCATGCTGAATGCCGGACATGACACCACTGGCAGCTTGATCGCGAACGGGGTCGATCTGCTGCTGCGTTATCCCGACCAGCTGGCGCGGCTATTGAAGGATCCCACGCTGATCAAATCCGCGATTGAGGAGATGCTGCGTTTTGAAAGCCCTTTGCAGATCGGTAACCGACGGGCGACTCGTGACTCAGTCATCGGGGGGGTAGAGATCCCAGCCGGGACCTTTCTCCATCTGGTAATCGCCGCCGCCAACCGTGATGAACGACAGTTTCCGGATCCCGATAGCTTTGATGTGGGTCGGGAACCGAATCGACATCTGGCCTTCGCCCATGGAATTCACACCTGCGCCGGGAATTCCGTCGCGCGGATCGAAGCGCAGATCGCCTTCACGAAATTGCTGGCGCGGTTTCCTGCACTATGTCGGGCCGCGCCCACTGTGCGACCGCAGCGCACGCGTTTCCGTGTGGTTGAACAATTGCTGGTGGAACTGGATCACTGATGTAAATGGGGGAACCGTGAATATGGCGGATAAGTGGATAAGGCGGAAGGCGCTGCGCTTTTCCGCCCTATGGGCTATAGGCTGAATCCGTGACTTGAATAGTGGATAGGGCGGAAAAGCGCAGCGCCTT
>CAMATU010000023.1 GCA_945861225.1 Klebsiella pneumoniae | reverse complement strand
CCGGAGCAGCGCGCCATCCACCTCTTTGCGTGCCGTGATGTCGGTGACCGCGATGCGTAGAGTTGTCTCGCCTTGCTCGTCAGCCGCCACCGTGGCCAGCAACTGAATCCAACCACCGGTGCCGTCGCTCTTCACCAGGCGCAGTTCGATCGCCGCGGGCGGGAACGGGAGCGACGCGGCAGGGCTGGCGGCGGCGTTGGCCGCCAGTAGGTGTTTCAACAGGAGGTCAAATGCGTCCTGATCCTCCCGCAGGATGTAGCTGGAAAATCGTTTCGTGGCCAGCGTGCCGCGGGCGACGCCGAGCAAGGTGGCGAGCGTGAGGTTGGCGTCGCGGATCAGCCCGGTTTCGCTGACCGTGCAATACCCCACCGACGCGAAGTCGTAGAGGTCGACGTAGCGTGACCTCTACGCTTCAAGTTCCAACTGCGCGCGGCGCAGCTCCTCGTTCTGCATTTCCAGTTCGATATGGTGGATTTGTAACTCGTGCAGCTCGGCGGCCAGTTGCTCCGGCGAAGGCGGCGCCGGGCTCGCCGACGCGGCGACCTTGGCCTGCAAGGCCGCTTCTGCCAGCGCGCGCAGTTCGGCGGCCGCCGCCGGTGATTCAGTCGCTGGTTTCATGTTGAGCCTTCGGTTATCGCCCGTTCCGTGCATCGGAAAATTACGCGCCGCTCGTAGGAGTGCGGCTTGTTTGGCCCCTAAACGGACCCACTAGTTACGGAAGAGTTACGGAAGAGTTCTGGCGGGGCCGTCAATATTCCCTCTAATTCATTGTTTTAATTGGCTGGGGGACTAGGATTCGAACCTAGACTGGCGGAGTCAGAGTCCGCTGTCCTACCGTTAGACGATCCCCCAATTTGGATTCACGCCGGCTGTCGTAAATCGCGCGTAAGGATAACCCAAATTGCGCGCGGATTGATTGCGGAATTTCTTGCTCGCGAGACGTTGCGGATCAGTCACGCAAGGTTGGCCGCGCGATTTATCCCATGCTGACCATCGCGTGTTGGGTTTGCTCCAGCAGCTCATGCGCGAGCGCTGTTGCGTCGTGATTCAGCAGAATTAAACGGGTGGCCGGTAACAGCCCACATTCCACGGCGAGGTGCAGTTGGGTCTGCAGAACTACCAGCGCTTCAAGACTCCGGTTTAACGCGGCATCTTGGGTTGCCTGATGTGGACAGCCGAAAGCTGCGGCAACTGACTCAGGAATCGTAAAAGCATTTTTGATGACGCGCTCGGCGAAGTGCTGATCGCTGAGGCCGGTCAAAGCCCGATAAACGTTAACGGCCACGTCGCAGCTGCGACTCCAGGCACGAGCTTTGTGCAGGTTGGGATGGGGCATGTGACCTTCTTGTCACTGGCTTGAAAGATAGGCTTGGGCGCGGACTTCCTGTCCACGCCACCGATTCTAGCCGGAGAGTGCGGGCGTCAGCCAGTTGGCTGAGCCGCAAAATCTTGAGTGGATTAGCGCTTGCTGTACTGCGGACGTTTGCGCGCCTTGTGCAGGCCAACCTTTTTGCGTTCGACTTCGCGCGCGTCGCGCGTGACGAAACCGGCTGTGCGCAGTGCGCGCCGTAGGGCTTCGTCATAACAAATCAATGCGCGGGTGATGCCGAGGCGAAGAGCGCCGGCCTGGCCGGTAATCCCACCGCCGCTTACCGTGGCATTCACGTCGAAGCTGTGCAGCATGGAAGTGGTTTCGAGTGGTTGGCGGACCATCATTTGCGACGTTTCGCGCCCGAAGTATTCTTCGAGCTTGCGGCCGTTGATGGTGATGTTGCCGGTGCCGCGGCCCATGAAAACTCGGGCGGAGGAGCTTTTGCGTCGGCCAGTGCTGTAGTAGGTGTCAGTCGCCATCTTATATTTCCAGCGGTTGGGGTTGTTGTGCGGCGTGCTGGTGCTCGGCACCGGTGTAGAGCTTCAATTTGCGGAACATTGCGCGGCCTAGTGGGCCTTTGGGCAGCATGCCTTTGATGGCGCGTTCGAGTGCTTGTCCGGGCGCTTTCTGATTGAGCTTTTCAAAACTCACGGACTTCATCCCACCGGGATATCCCGAATGGTCATGATAAAACTTGTCTTTGATCTTGTTGCCGGTGACGCGGACTTTGCCTGCGTTGAGGACGATGATGTAGTCACCGGTATCGAAGGAGGGCGTAAACTCGGGCTTGTGCTTGCCACGCAGACGGTGAGCGATGCCGGAAGCAAGGCGTCCGAGCACCTTGTCGGTCGCATCGACGACAAACCAGTCGCGTTTGACCGTCGATGGGGTAGCAGTGAAAGTCTTCATGGGATTCGCCCGGCGAAAAGGACGCGAAATGTAATTGAGCAGGCCCCGGCTTGTCAATCAAACGTGCTCGGTATCCGTCTGTTTTCATGATATTTTCAAGGCTCAATCTTGCCCTGGCACATAATCCAGAAAATCTGATGAGACGCTCCGCCTCCCCACCAGTCGATGCCCTGATAGCCGGCTTCGATCAAGCCCTTAGGACCCTGGTTGGGTACCAGCAGCGGGCCGCACAACGGCCCTATCCGGCGCGTGATTGCGCACCGGTCACGCTTCCTGCAGCGGCGCGCGCGCGCGCCGGGGCGTTGATGCGGGTTAACCATACTGGCGAGGTGTGCGCACAGGCGCTGTATTTGGGCCAAGCCACCGCAGCCTTCTCCCCCGCGCAACACGAAATCTTACGGGCCGCCGCGACCGAGGAAATCGACCACCTGGTGTGGTGTGGCCAACGTCTGGTGGAACTGGAAGCACGCCCGAGTCGTCTCAATTTCGCGTGGTTTTGTGGCGCCTTCACGCTTGGGGCGATTGCAGGATTGTTTGGCGAGCGCGCCAGTCTGGGTTTTCTCGCGGAAACAGAACGCCAGGTAGTGGCGCACTTGGATTCGCATCTGGCGCTGCTCCCGCGTGAAGATCAGGCCAGTCGCTTGATCGTGATGCAAATGCGGCGCGATGAAGCCAAGCACGCCGCGACCGCGCGCCGTCAAGGCGGCATAGAACTGCCGGTGTTCGTGCGTTGGTGTATGAAACTGCAAGCCAAAGTGATGACAGTCATTGCCGCGCGCATCTAGCGCCCACTCGGCCCAACACAATTGAAGGAACGTATGACAATTCGATTTTTGATGCGCGTGATGATGTGTGCCAGCTTGTTGCTGCGGATGGGTGGTTCCCATGCAGCGCTGCCCACCGTGGCGGACGGCCAGCCTATGCCATCTTTAGCTCCCATGCTGGAGCGGATCACGCCCGCGGTGGTGAACATCTCCACCCAAGGTCACGTGCAGCTGCAAATGAACCCCTTGTTCAACGATCCTTTCTTTCGGCGTTTTTTCGATGTCCCGAATCAGCCGCAGCAACGGAAGACCCAGAGCCTGGGTTCGGGGGTGATCGTTGATGCGCGGCGTGGTCTCGTGCTTACCAACAATCATGTGATTGCGAACGCCGATCAGATCACAGTGCGCCTGACTGACGACCGCGAATTCCAAGCCAAACTCATCGGGGCAGATCCTGAAACCGATGTCGCGGTCATCCAGATTAAAGGCACCAACCTCACTGCCCTGCGCTCGGCCAATTCTGACCAAGCGCGGGTGGGCGACTACGTGGTCGCGATCGGCAATCCCTTTGGGCTCGGCCAAACGGTAACTTCCGGCATTGTGAGCGCGTTGGCGCGCAGTGGACTTGGGATCACCGGGTATGAAGATTTGATCCAGACTGATGCATCGATCAATCCAGGCAATTCGGGCGGCGCGTTAGTGAATCTGCGCGGCGAGCTCATCGGGATTAACACCGCGATTTATTCGCAGAGCGGCGGCAACATCGGCATTGGCTTCGCGATTCCGATCAACATGGCCAATCAGGTCATGGAGCAACTGGTCAAATTTGGTGAAGTGAACCGCGGTTTCCTCGGCGCGGAAATGCAAAACCTCACACCTGATCTCGCGGCGGCATTTGGTTTGCCCAGCGCGCATGGCGCCGTTTTAGTGAATATCCTGCCGGGCTCGGCCGCTGAGCAATCGGGCTTGCGTGCTGGCGATGTGGTGACTGCGGTGAACCAGAAGCCGGTCCGCGATGCCTCCGATTTGCGCAACCAAGTCGGCCTGATGCGGGTGGGGGATATTTTGCAGCTGGATATTCTGCGCGACGGAAAACGCCAGACGATCGCCGCCGCCGTCGGCCGGAAGACCGCGGCCTCTAGCGCCAGTGGTATTAAGAACGAGCGCTTAGGGGGGGTGTCGATCGGCGAAATACCGGAAGACTCGCCAGCTTACGGTCGGTTGTCTGGGGTGATGGTTTACGAAATCGCGCAGCGCTCGCGCGCATTTGCGGCCGGTCTGCGTCAAGGCGACATCATTACTGCCGTGAACCGCCAAGCAATTAAAGACGTGACTTCATTCGTAGACGCAGTCACGCAGATTCAGGGACAGCTGTTGCTGCGGGTACAGCGGGGCAATCAGGCGGCGTTTCTGGTGATCAAATAGTGGTACAAGGACAGCTTCAAGGGCACCTCTATAAATTCGATCAAGGCGATGATGGCAAGGCGCAAGCGAGCGAAAAAGCGCAGTTTACAGAGAGTAAATGAGCATTTTGAGCTCGCTTGCAACGCTGCCAGCGCGCCTTCAGCGAATTTATAGAGGTGCCCTTAAGGCTGTTAGGCGAAGGTCAATTGATTCTGTTCCCACAGCGTAGTTGACCCGGCATCTTGCGTGAGCAATGTTTCGAGATAGGGGAGATCGACAAATTCCTGCGCGCAACCTGCGCCGCGCAGCACCGACATTGGATGGCCTGGATCGCCCAAGCCATCCAACACCACAGCTGCACCCACGAAGGCCTCGCGGCAGGTGAATTGATGCGCTGTGATGACGGTCGCAAGGTTCGCCGCGCGTGCGGCTTTAAGTCCGTTCTCAGTGTCTTCGAGGGCCAGGCAATGTTGCGGCGCGAGCCGCATTCTGCGTAAAACTGCTTGATACACCGCCGGCGAGGGCTTTTTCTCGGCGACCGTGTCGCAGGTTTCGATCGCCGCAAACCAGGTTGGCCATTCCTGCGGAAGATTATTATCGAGCAGGGCTTTTAGATTTGACCAGGCGGAACTGGTGGCGATTCCGAGCACTACCCCCTGACTACGGGCAGCGTGCAGCAGCCGTTCAATCCCGGGGCGGAGCCGAATTTGGCCGGTACGCAAAAGTGCCGCATAGCACACGGTTTTTTCGCTGTGCAGCTGGCGCACGAAATCCGGAAAATCGGCGCGTGCGGCCAGTGCCGGGCTCACGTCCGCGGCAAACCGTGTGATGCGTTCCTTGCCACCGGATGTCGCAAGCAATTTTTCGTAGAGTGCTGGTGTCCAGTCCCAGGGCAGGTCGAAACGGCGGAAGGTCTGGTTGAAGGCTTCACGATGAACTTCCTCCGTGTCGGCCAAGGTGCCGTCCACATCGAAAATCAAACCCTGCAAATATCTAGTCATTGGATCGATTTGAACTCGCGACACTTAGGCGTTGACGTTGAACGCTGGCGATTTGAACCTGGGCGAGCTAAACATGCTGTGAATCAATTGCCACTTTCACTTAGCGCGATCGGCGCCTCTGAAGAGGTATCGACCGGGTTGTCCATTTCCACACGCTCGATGCGGTCAAAGCGATCCGTGATCCGACGCGCTGAAATATTCACCTTCTGAACATCCTCATGGGCCTGTTCAATATGGCGGGCCAGCTGCTCCATGCGCTCCCGGAAACGCTGAAAATCCTTGGCAAGCAGGCCGATGTGTTCGCGAATCACGTCCACTTGTTCGCGCGTGGCCGCATCCTTCAACACTGCGCAGGCGGTGTTCAAAACCGCCCACAGCGTAGTTGGCGACACCAACCAAACCCTCGCCGCGTGTGCTTCATCGACCAGCTCTGGATGATGTGCCTGAATTTCGGCGAACACCGCCTCGGCAGGAATGAACATCATCGCGCCTTCTGAGGTGACATTCGGAATGATGTAGCGGCTCGCGATATCCTTGATGTGCTTGCGGATGTCTTGCTTGAACTGGCGCTCTGCCTGCTTGCGCTCGAACTCGGCGACTGCAAAATCAGTCATGCGTCGATAAGCTTCCAGCGGAAATTTGGCGTCTATTGCGATCGCGCCATTGGGCGCCGGCAGGAACAGCACGCAATCGGCGATTTTGCCGTTCGGCAACGGGTGTTGCAGGCTGAAGGCAGCTTCCGGCAGTACATTTCTCACCAGCGAGCCAAGTTGCACTTCCCCGAACGCACCACGCGAGCGTTTGTCGGCCAGGATCTGCTGCAGGCTGATCACGTCGCCCGACAGCGCGGTGATTTTCTTCTGCGCCTCGTCGATCAGGGCGAGACGCCGCACAACGTCCGCAAACGTCGCGGTGGTTTTCTCGAAGCCTTCCGCGAGGCGGCGCTCGACCTGGCCGCTGATTTCCTTCAAACGTTCGTCAGTGGCACGCGTGAGCGCCTCGACCCTCAGGCTGACCTCTGCCGCGTTGCGTTGCAGGGTTTCGCCGAGTTGCTGGTGTACGGCCGCGAAGCCTTGGTGCAGCGATTCCTGCAAGGTGCGCATCAACTCCAGCTGCTGGCGGCCGAGATTTTGGCCGAGTGTGTGCTGCAAAGTACCCGAGCGCTCCAATAAGCTTTCGCGCAGCGCGGCGACGTCAGTGAGGCCCCGTTGGCGCATTTCCCCCATGCGTAGATCGAGCGTTTCGAGGGTTGTACGCACCGCCTGCAAGGCAAGCAGATTTTGCTGCTGGCCAGCCTGCAAATCGCGAATAGCCTGCAGGCGCAAGTAGCACCAGCCGCAAACCACACCGGCAAGCACGACGCAGCTCGCGATGACGAGCAACGCCTGGGTGTCGCCGACGCTTGGCGCGGAGATAAAATCAAGCATGCGAAGCATGCGAATTGATGCAAGCAGCCATGAGTGCGTGCATCATGCCGGCAAATTCGCGACATAAGAAGACCCGATGGTGATCCTCCAGCCGCCCGCCAGCACCACTTCGCCAGCAACCCTCACCAAGGGGCGAGGGGCGGTGATCACACCACACGCGCGATTTGTTGAAGTCAGTCGTGAGGATTTTGACGACGGCTGGGCTGCCGATGAGGAAGTTCCCGTGCGTTTGAAAACCACCGTCACCGAGGAGCACGCGCGGTCGGTCATCAGCCGTAATCAATCTCCCGACGTTCCGTTTGCGCAATCCCTCAATCCTTATCGTGGATGCGAGCACGGCTGCGTGTACTGCTATGCACGTCCGTCGCATGCCTATCTGGATTTATCGCCAGGACTGGATTTCGAAAGTCGGTTGTTTGCGAAGGTGAACGTGGTCGAGGTGTTGCGCCACGAGCTCGGCGCGCCGGGCTATCGGTGCTCGCCGCTCGCACTGGGCGCCAATACCGATGCCTACCAACCCATCGAGCGGCAGTTCAAACTCACGCGCGGGATCCTTGAACTGCTCGCGAAATTGCAGCATCCGGTGACTTTAGTCACCAAGGCGGCGCTTATCGAACGGGATCTGGATGTGCTGGCACCGATGGCGGCGCTTGGGCTGGTTGAAGTGTTCGTCTCCGTGACCACCCTCGAGCACGATTTGGCCCGGCGCATGGAGCCGCGGGCGACCGCACCGCGGCGACGCGTGGAGACTATTCGGCGGCTGGCAGCCCAGGGCGTGCCGGTAGGCGTGATGTTCGCGCCAGCGATTGCGGGACTGAACGATCATGAAATGGAAACGGTGATCGGGGCGGCCGCCGAGGCTGGCGCAAAATCTGCCGCCTATGTGGTTCTGCGGCTTCCGCGTGAAATTAATCCCATGTTCCAGTCCTGGCTCGAAATGCACTATCCACTACGCGCGGCGAAGGTGATGTCCTTGATGCGCGCGCAGCGCGGCGGCCAGGACTATGACAGTGCCTTCGCGCAGCGCATGCAAGGCAGTGGACCCATCGCGCAATTGCTCGCTCGCCGCTTTACGCAGGCCTGCCGCAAGGCCGGATTGAATCAAGCGCGTAGTCGCCTCGATACCACCTTGTTCATGCCGCCGCCCCGTCACGCAGATCAACTCACCTTGTTCTGACCAGAGCGTAGCAAAATTACTTCCATGACCCCGCTTGAGCGGTATCAACAAGAGCGCGCGCGAGCGGATTTTTATCCAGATCGGGACCAGGCGCTCGCCATGGCGAAACTGGATTCGCTCTACCACAAGCTGGTGGCAAAGCCGCCAGCTGCATTCAGCTGGCAAGGGCTTCGCGCGCGTTTCAGCACCCAGCACGCGCCGCTCAAAGGCCTGTATCTGTGGGGCGGGGTGGGGCGCGGGAAAACTTTTGTCATCGATACATTCTGTGCCAGCGTACCGACTGCGCTGCGACATCGCGTGCACTTTCACAGTTTCATGCGCGATGTTCATGCGGAGTTGAAACGACTCCGCGGCACCCAGGATCCCTTACACGAAGTGGCGGCACGCTGGGCGCGCGAGTTCAGGGTGCTGTGTCTCGATGAGTTTCATGTCGTCGATATTACGGATGCAATGCTGTTGGGCCAGTTACTGGCCGCACTGTTCGCGCGTGGGGTGACCGTGGTCACGACATCGAATGAAGCGCCTGATCAACTCTATCGTGACGGACTTCAGCGGGACCGCTTCTTGCCGGCGATTGCATTACTCAAGCAGCATCTCGAAATTTTTGAATTCAGCGGCAGCGTTGATTATCGCTGGCGCACGCTGACACAGGCGGCGACGTACTACACGCCAGCAGATGCCGTAAATGAAGCGGCCCTGCGGCATCAGTTCGAAGCGCTAACGCATACCTCCTTAGGATCTGGCGAGCCATTGCAAATTGAAGGCAGAGAAATTGCCGTCAAGGCACACGCGGAAGGCGTGGTGTGGTTCGACTTTTCCGCGCTCTGCGAGGGTCCGCGCAGCACCAACGACTACATTGAAATTGCGTGTTGTTTCCACACGATTCTGATTTCAGGGGTGCCGGAATTCACTGCAGAGAACAACGACGCGGCGCGTCGCCTGGTGAACCTGGTCGATGAACTGTATGACCGGGGAGTCAACTTATTGGTCACTGCCGCGGCGGCGCCGGACGCGCTGTATCGGGGAACTCGCTTGGCGCCGGCATTTCGTCGCACGGCCAGTCGATTGGTCGAAATGCAGACCGAGGAGTACCTCGCCAAGCCCCACTTGGCAGAAGGGTCAAAATTATATAAATCAGATAATTAAGAGATTATCTTGACAATTAAAATTAGTTTGCTAGTCTAATCTCTAAGTTGATAAGAAATTTTGGCATCGCCGCTCATGGCGGCGATGGGTAACACGAAGCTGATGGATTGCACGAGTTGAATCACGAGTTGGAACACCGCGTAGCTGGCTTGCTCGCGAACCGTTACGGAGATGGCACGTTGTATCTCTCCAAAGCGGGCGCCAGCGGGCTCCTGGATCTCGCGATCAGAAGTGGATTCGTCAGCGACGAAGGATTTGTGACTCGTAAAGGACGCGCCCTTTTAGCGCGTACGGGTCACTGAACGACCTCCGTGGGTGAGTACGACAGGCACGTCCTGTCACCAGCGTATTAGGGCTGCTTCGGCAGCCCTTTTTTTTGGCGCTTACTTGCTGGCAACCGGTGCGGGATGCCGCGCCTGGAGCAGCAGTGAATAGGGCGGAAAAGCGCAGCGCCTTCCGCCGTATGCAGTGACCTCACGTTCGTAGCAGGGCATAGGATGACTACGCCGTGGCATTCAATTGAACTGGCGGAAGGCGCTGCGCTTTTCCGCCCTATTTTTGGTTGGAGGCCGCCCGAAGGCAACACCGGCGGCAGATCAGTTCGATCCAACCGGTGCAAGATGCCGCGCCTGCAGCAGGCGGTGGATCTTAGTCGCCAAGCTCTGATGATCGACGGCGGAATTTCGGCGCAGCACATTCGACATCAACGACACAATGTAATGCAGCCGACGGTCACCAGACGGGTATTCGATAATGGCGACCGAATTCATGAAATTGCGCACATTGCCCTGGTACGGTCGGCACACGAAGCCCGGTTCAGGCTGGCAGCCAAACAGCGAGCCGCTCTTGAAATAGACCGCAGAATCGACCAGCGCTGGCGATGAGGCGTAACGAATTCGGCGTTCGGTGGAATACAACAGGCGCTTGATTTCAGTCGATGAAAATTCATCCACGATCCGGCCTTGTTCCAGTCGCAGCATGAATTTCATGAGTTCGCGCACAGTCGCGTAACTGCTTTTGCCTTGTACCTTCTGCTTGCCAACGCGGGTGAAAAAGCTGCCTTGGCGCAGCTGAGTGAGATCGAGACCATTACGCGTGACGGGTGTTTCAATAAAATCGGCCAATAGCGCCGATAATTCCCCGCGCGGCGTTTGGCGAAAGAAGGCCTTGCCCGCCGCATCGTCCGGGGGATAGGCGGTGCCCAGCGCCTTCAGCAGCATGCCCTGTTTCGCCACCGTGCCAGCCGCCGAATTGGAACTCGCAGACAGCATCCAGTCCAGATTCTCGAAGAATGAACCGGGATCGCCGGGTTGTAGTGGACGCCGAATCAGCCGCTCGTGCTGGCGATCCCAGCGACGCACGGTGTGCGAATCCGAGATCACAAATTCGTCGGCGATGACGGGTGTATCGCGTAACAGCTGCCAGCGTTTCTCCAGATCGTCAGGGTAGATGTCGGCCAGCGCCTGGAACACGCCAAGCGCGACGAGAAGTTTCCCCACGCTACCCGGATTGCGACTCACCTTGCCATTGAGTTCTGCATACACCGGCTGCGCTGGATCGCTAATGTCGAGCACCGCCAACGCGTAGCGATCGGCAAAGCCGCCGAGCAAGTGAGTAATCTCAGCGGTGAACTTCGGATCTGGTGTGGGCAGTTCAAGATTTTTGTACGCCAGCAAGCGAGGCGTGACCTGCTCGCGTGTCAACAGCGCGCCGCTGGGTTGTTTGACCCCATTCAGTTCGCCAGCCTGCACCCGCCGCGCTTCTTCGAGGCGCCCAATGCCGGTGACTTCATAGCTATCGAGCGGATAGGCACCAAGCGGCAGGCTGAGCGCGAAGAGGCAAATGGTGAGCCCGAGCTCCAGGCCATGCGCCAGTTCTTTGCTGAGCGTCTTGGCGCGCGAACGCGAAGCAATCCAGTAGAGAAATCGCGCATAGCGCTCCGTTATTTCCCGGACAGCTCCGTCGCCGCGTGCAGCGTAAGTTCGGACGTAGGTCATGGCACTTGCTCAAGATCGATTTTTGTAAGCGGGGGACTAGCACTCACTGCGTCCATGGCTACGAGATAGCCGGCGCCGCGCGCCTGTGCATTGTCCAGAAACGGGCGAATCTGGAAGAGCCGCAACTCGCCATTGAGAAATCCAAACTCGATATCGGCCGGTGCCGCGCCACCTTGTGCATCGACAATCGGTGGAAATTTCTGCGGCAGTTCGCGCGCGAGATTCACCAGCAGGGCGGCTTCAGCAGGTTGTAATACTGCGTCGCGCCCACTCGCAGGCAGCAAGGTAACGCCGCCGGTGGCGGCGATTTGCCGGCGCAAGGGCGCGCTCGCCTGTGCCAGCAATCGGATCGCCCCGTCGCGCATGCGAATGCGCACCGATTCGGCCGATTGCCCATCAACAGCACCGCCAACCCCTTCGTTGAGCGCAACGGACAACCAGTCCGCGCGCCCGGTGTCGATATCGTGGGTCACCAATACGCCGGATTTGTCGTTATCCACACTCTTCAGCAGAAGGACTGCAGGGTAGACATGTTCCGGGGTCGTCATTAGCGACTGCCGCCACGCGAACGAGCGGTCACTAAAGGGCGAGGCCCAAACTTGCGCGATGGCCTTGAAGATCTCGGCGAAGCCAACCACATTCGGCAACGTGAGATTCAGGCCCGCGCCGGTAAAGCCCGCCAAATCCTCCACATTGGTATCGCTGCGCACGAACACTCCAAAGCTGCCGTCCGCCCCAAACACTTCGCGCATTTTCGCGCTGAGCGTCGCGCGAAACTCGGTGCCAGGATCGATGGTGGTGATCAACTGCTCGAGGTGACTGCGAAAGGCAGCGGTTTCCGTGCGGCGCTCAGCGCTCTCGCTCGGCAGTGCTGCAAGGCGGGCATACTCGGCCTTCATCCAGTCAAAAATTGTTCCGGTACCACCAGGCAGTGGTTGCTCGAGTACGGCGCGAAACGCCCCGAACGGAATGGCAATGCCCTCGGCGACGGCCTGCGGATAGTGATATTTAAGTTCGCCAAGCTTCGCCGCTTTCGGCCCCACCACGCGGCCAGAGTCGCCCGCGCGGAGATCCGCGAGGTTAATAAACTCGCGTCGACTTAGGTCCAGTTTGGCCAGATCGACGGTAATCACCGGTTGGGTATTCGTCACCGGCGCGGCGTCGAACAAAGCAGAGGTTTGCGCATCCAGTGCCGCCAAACGGACCGATCCACCAGGACTTACTGCGAGCACAATCTCCTGCCCGTCATAAGGATGGAGCTTGGTAAGCAATCGTTCTTCAATCGCCACGTTGGGGATGCCGAGATTACGCGCCAGCAATTGCACATGAGACAGCGGATTCCCCTCGCCTGCAGTCACGATGCCGCTTACCGGTGGCAGATCGGACACCGTTTCCGGCAGCACATAGATGCCGTGACGGTCGAAGGTTGAGCTGGCTGTCTCATTGCTCACGATATGCAGCACCCCGCGTGTGAGTCCGGGATTGAGGCCGCGCAAACCCCCGCCAACATTCTCCCCGAAGAGTTCGTTACGCACGCCGCGCGCCTGATTGGCATCCCGCACCAGCGTGTCCATCAGGGCGGAATAGTAAAACAACGGGCTGCCGCGCAAGGCGTCCTGGATAAACAAGGTGGCCTTCGGTTCGATAGTGGTGAGCTGATCGATGGCCTGCCCGAAATACAGGCGGTGTGCCTGCGTCGCCCAATGGGGAACCAGGGCGAGATAGTCTGCCGTTCGCTTGTAATCCTGTGGGGTGCGCGGAGACGCCAGGAAGTCAGCGATTTCTGCGCGCAACGCGTCGCGTTGTCGCACAGAAAGTAACCCCGTGCCGTACAGCGCATCGAGATTACTACGCGCAAAATCAATTCGTTGGTGCCGCGACCAACCGGCGAGCGCTGGTTTGAGCGCTGCAAGCAAAGTGAAGTATTCGCTCTCAAGAAGCACGCTCGCATCGAGGATTTCTAACCGTAAAGAGGCTGAGTCCGTGACGATCGCCCCATCACGCAAAGCGGCCAGGGCGCGCGCGACATAGGGTGTACGGGTCAACGGCTCGACATTAAGCGGCGCCAGCCAAGCCACGAGTTCTGGTTTGAGCGCGCTTGCCAGCGGCGATGTGCCAGGCAGCTTTGCCAGCAAGGCCTGTAAGGTATCGCCTGCATCTTGCGCATAGAGCGCATCGATCAAACCTGCCAGACGCAGATAGTCCGCCTGTCCACTGGTAAGTCGCGCGGCATAGGTGCGCACCGTCTCCGCATCGCTGGCGCGCAGACGGCCGTGGATTTGATTGCGCACCGGCATGAAGGCAGCATCCCGCGCGGACAAGGTGGCCGAGAGTTGGCGCACCTCGCGCACCGAGCCAGTCTCCGGACCATGTGGCAGCGAACTGACCGCGTTGCGCACAAACAGCCAGCGATTGGCGGTCCAGTCCGCATCCCCGAGCAGACGGAGCAATAGCTTCCGTGCGCCTTTGCGTTCGCCCTCTTCCTGATAGGCGCCGCGATAAAAGCGGGCCTGGCGCACGATCCAGCCATCGTCTGCGCGAATCAAAAACTGTTCGACCAGCATCTGCGCCAGCGGGCTGAAGGTGGGATCAGACGCAAGCAACTCGTCGATTGCCAAATCGGCGTAGAAATTTGCGATCTTAAAGCCCGCCTCGCGCAGTGCTTTGGTGTGTGCCGACCATTGTCCATGCTGATTACCACCGTCATGCGCGACGCAGGCGCCAGGGGTGGGCAGCAGCACGGCGCCGTCGTTGCAGAACCAGCGAATCTGGTCAAAAGGACCACGTCGGTCCATTTTCATGGCCGCGATCCACTGCCGATACATTCCTGCGTCGGCAGCGAGCGTCGGCGCGTCGCCTGCGAGCACCGCGCTGCTGAGGCAGGCGAGCAGCGCGAGTGCACCTGAAGGGAAGGTGGCTACGAGCTGAAGTTGTGTGCGCTTTCCTCTCGAAAAATTAAAATTCATAATCGACGCCCAACAGCCTTTCCGATTTGACCAATATTTAGAGCCACCAACCTTGGCAACCATACCGCAAAATCCCAACCTGGATCGTCGCTAGCATGAAGATCATTATTGTGGACGACTCCCGGGAATTCATGACCCTCACGCGGCGGCTGATTGCCAAGGGGCTGCCGGAAGTGGAAGTCACTGAATACGATCCGGAACAACAGGGCGCGCCGGGACCGGATTTTGACTGGTCGATCTATGACGTGCTGATCCTCGACTATCAATTGGGGACCCAGGAAACCGGCCTGGATTGGTTGGTGCGCTATCGCCAGACCAAAGGATTTCCACCCACCATTCTGATGACCGCCGTCGGTGATGAGTATGTGGCTGCCAAGGCTATCAAGTTCGGCGCGGCGGAGATTATTCGCAAGGAAGACATCACCACTGCGCGGCTGCTTGAGTTAATCAGAGAAGTCATTCGCGAGCGTCTTGCGCTGCAGCCGGATGCGACTGAACCCGGCAATCTCAAACTCCAGAAGGATGCCCAGATCCTCGCGGAGATTCGGCCGCCTGCTGCAGAGCAGACGCCCGACGGCAAGCGCATCGGTTTTCGCTTCGTGCGGCTGATCGGTCAGGGTGCAACCTCGCGGGTGTACCTGGCTGAACGGGCAAGTGATCGCTCGACTCTGGTGTTGAAAGTGATCGATATCACCAACGTGAAGGAAAATCAGGTCCTGCAACGCTTTGTGCGCGAAGCCGAGCTGATTGCACGCCTTGAAAGTCCCTATGTGGTGCATTTTCTGGAGCATGGATTTACCGAAACCTACGGCTATATCGCGATGGAATTTTTCACCCGCGGTGATCTCAAGCAACGGATCGAACACGGGGTGTCGGTTGACGACGCCGTGAATTATGTGATGCACATCGCGCACGGCCTGCGCGCGATTCATGCTGTCGGCATCGTGCATCGTGATCTCAAGCCGGGGAACATCATGTTCCGCTCGGATGACAGCTTGGCGCTGGCAGATTTCGGTATTTCCAAACGCCTGGATGACACCAGTGAACTGACTCGTAATGGCAGCGTGCTCGGCACCCCGAACTATATTTCGCCGGAACAGGCGATGGGCAAGCTGGTCGATCACCGTTCTGATCTGTACAGCGCCGGCGTCGTGCTCTATGAAATGTTGACTGGCCGCAAGCCTTATCGCGCGGAAAGCGCACCCGCGCTGGTCTATCAGCACGTGCATGCGGACATTCCGCACCTGCCGGCGGCGCTCGGTCGCTTTCAACCGATCATCGACAGCCTGCTCGCCAAGCAGCCGGAAGACCGGTTCAGCACGGCGGATGAACTCAGCGCCGCGCTGCGCAGCGTTCATCGCGCCTCATTTGCTGCGCGCTGAACGCCGCGGGGTTGATTTTCGCGCCCCGGCGCCACATATAGATTTCCTCTATAGCCGTGGAATCGATAACACCGAATGAGCGAACCAACCGATAAGTCTGGCCCTGAGTCTGGCGATAATGCGCTCCAGGATGTCGCCCACGAGAACGCAGAAGCAGTGTCTCCCAGCACCATGCCGGCCCGCCTCGGTGATGCCTTGCCGGGAAAATTGCTGCTGCTTCCGCTCCCCACGCGACCGTTTTTCCCAGCGCAAACGATGCCAATCGTGATTCCGGAAGAACCCTGGCGCGAAACGATCGAGCGCGTTGGTAACACACCGCATCACCTGGTGGGCTTGGTTTACGCACCGGTCGAGGCTGGAGAAATGCCCAACCTCGAGCACATCAAGCGGATGGGTACGGTGGTTCGCATGCACCAGCCCATGCGCGCCGACGGCAAAATCCAATTCATTGCGGAAGGCCTGCAGCGCTTTCAGATCACGAGTTGGATATCACACGAGCGGCCGTTTCTCGCGCAGGTCGAATATCCGAGCGTGCCGACCGAGGACAAGGCAAAAGTCCGGGCCTACGCTTTGGCGATTATCGCCAAGATAAAGGAATTGCTGCCGTTCAATCCGCTATACAAGGAAGGGTTGCGCGCCTACCTCGATCGTTTCAATCCAGACGAAGCCTCGCCGTTGGCAGATTTCGCTGCTGCGTTGACCAGCGCTGCGCCCCGTGAATTGCAGGATGTATTGGAAACGGTACCTTTGATCGCGCGCATGGAGAAGGTTTTGCTGCTGGTCCAGCACGAAATCGAGGTGGTGGGGCTGCAAAGCGAGATCCGGCAAAAAGTCGAAGAACGGGTCAGCGAAAAGCAGCGAGAATTTTTTCTGCGCGAACAGTTGAAGGAAATTCAGCAGCAACTCGGGATCTCGAAAGACGATAAGAGTATCGAGCTGGAGAAATTCCGGGAAAACCTCAAAGATTGCAAGGTGCCGGAACATGCGCAGCGCCGCATTGACGATGAAATGCACAAGCTTTCGCTATTGGATAGCCATTCACCGGAGTACGGCGTCACGCGTAATTATCTCGACCATCTGACCAATCTTCCGTGGGGCCGGTATTCGACCGACAACGTCGATATCCGTCATGCACGCAAGATTCTGGATGCGGATCACGAAGGGTTGACCGACGTGAAGGATCGAATCATTGAATTTCTCGGAGTGGGCGCTCTGAAGGGGGAAATTGCGGGCTCCATTTTGCTGTTCGTGGGACCGCCAGGGGTGGGCAAGACTTCAATCGGGCGTTCAATTGCCACTGCGCTGGATCGCACCTTTTATCGTTTCAGTCTGGGCGGGATGCGCGACGAGGCAGAAATCAAAGGTCATCGGCGGACCTACATCGGTGCGATGCCGGGCAAATTCATTCAGGCGCTACGCGAAACCAAGCGCGCGAATCCAGTCATCTTGCTTGACGAGGTTGACAAGATCGGCGCGTCTTACCAGGGAGATCCCGCCTCCGCGTTGCTGGAAGTGCTCGATCCCGAGCAGAACAGCGGCTTTCTGGATCACTATCTTGATGTGCGTTTCGATTTGTCACGCGTGCTGTTTATCTGCACGGCTAATCAACTCGATACGATTCCGCGTCCGCTGCTGGATCGCATGGAAATCATTCGCCTTGCAGGTTACCTGGGCGAGGAAAAGCTCGCGATCGCGAAGCGGCATTTATGGCCCAAGCAACGTGAGCGGGCGGGGCTCAAAGCCAATCAGCTGGCGATTAACGATGGTGCCATGCGGCGCATTGTCGAGGAATACGCCCGTGAGGCGGGCGTCCGCAACTTGGAAAAACAACTCAGCCGAATCGCGCGCAAGGCGGTGATCAAGGTGCTCGACAAGCCGACCTCGCGGATTCAGGTGACGGCGGACAACTTACAGGAATTTCTCGGCAATCCGGTATTCCGCAAGGAACAACCGCAACGCGGCGTCGGGGTAGTGAACGGGCTGGCCTGGACCGCGATGGGCGGCGCGACCTTGGATGTCGAGGCGAGTCGCGTGCACACCAAGACGCGCGGCTTCAAGCTGACGGGTCAGCTGGGTGATGTCATGAAGGAGTCTGCCGAGATCGCCTACAGCTACATCACGGGACACCTGGCGGAGTACGCCGACGATGCACAGTTCTTTGATGATTCATTCGTGCATCTGCACGTACCGGAAGGGGCGACGCCTAAGGATGGGCCCAGTGCCGGCATTACGATGGCGACCGCATTGCTGTCGCTCGCGAGAAGTGAACAACCCACATTGGCCTGCGCGATGACCGGTGAACTTACGTTGACGGGTCGTGTGTTACCGGTGGGCGGTATCCGTGAGAAATTGATCGCAGCCAAGCGCAACGGCGTCAAATGTGTGCTGCTGCCAGCGGCCAATCAGGGCGATTACGCCGAACTCCCGGATTACATCAAGCGCGGTGTGAAGGTGCACTTCGTTGAGCATTACCGGGATGTGGCCAAGTTGGTGTTCGCGCGCAAGGCGCGTGCACGACGTTCAAGCTGAAAATCCAGCGAGCCTTCGCGCGCGCGTACCGAATTCTGGCACGGCGCGTAGCGCAGCTATGAGTGCCAGCACATTGAGGCCGGCTACCAGCAGGAAAATGCCCGGAATCGACACGCGCAGCTGGTAGAGCGTTGCTGTGAAGAGCGCAGAGGCCACCATGAACACTGCGTTCAACACGTTTAGGGCGCCGATCACGCGTGCGCGTTGCGTGGGGTTTGCGCGCGCCTGCAGCGCGGTATTCAGCGGCACGATATAGAGCGCGCCACAGGCGCCGATGCCGACCAGCGCGATAAACATGCCGCGCGCCGCAGAATTCGTGAAGAAGGTCGCGAGTGTCAAAGGTTCGCGAGGAAATACTGGGAGTCCCAGCTGCCACACCAGGCCCGCACAAAGTGAAATGCCAATCGCCGCGAACGGCATTAAGCCGAGTTCAATCCGTTTTCGCGTCAGCGTTTCGCAGGCCAGCGAGCCGATCCCTATACCCAACGTGAAGGCGGCGTTCAGCAAGGTCACCGCGCGCTCATCAGCGTGCAACAGATCTTTGCCATAACTTGGGACAAGACTGAGGAAGGTGGCCCCCAGGAACCAGAACCAGGAAATGGTCATTAGCAAAGTGAAAGCTTCGCGGGTGGCGAAGGCGTCACGCAATAAATCGCGTGTGGAACGCGCGAGATGCCAGTCGAGCGTGAGGCCGGGTTCGCTGGGGGCCGCCTGCGGGATCTGGCGCGCGCACCAATAGCCGACCAGCGCCACGCCGACGACTGCCGCCACCATCGGTCGCGGACTGTCAGTCGAGATCGAAGCGATCAACCCCCCAAGCGCTGCGCCGCACAGAATCGCCACATAGGTGGCCATTTGGATGAGCCCGTTACCGCCGATGAGTTCGTGTTCCGCGAGGTGCTGCGGCAAGATGCCGTACTTGAGCGGCCCAAAGAATGCCGAATGAGTGCCCATCAAAAACAACACGGTCATCAGGAGGGTGGGACTGCGCGCGTAAAAGCCAACTGCGCCCAAGCCCATCACCGCAATTTCAGCAAGCTTTATCCAGCGAATCAGGCCAGACTTCTCGTACTTATCGGCTAACTGCCCAGCGAGCGCTGAAAACAGAAAGAACGGCAGAATGAAAATTCCACCGCTCAGTACGACCAGGGTGCCCGCCGGAATAGTGCTGGTAGCTGCCAGCTGGAAGGTAATGAATATGATCAGTGCGAAGCGGTAGACATTGTCATTCAAGGCGCCGAGGAACTGCGCCGTGAACAGTGGCCAGAAGCGCCTAGATCGAAGCAGGTGAAGCTGACTCATGTTGCTAGGTTAAAGGAAAATGGGGTGTGACCGCTGAAAGGAATGGCGACTGGGGCGGAAAAGTCGAATAGGGCGGAAAAGTGCAGCGCACCCGCCGAATGCGGCGCACTTCCTGAACTCCGTCAGCCCGGAAAGCGCGGTCACAGCCGAAGCCCCAGCGACAACTGGGGGCTTACCCGGGATCCATACGGAAACATCAAGCGCCCATGGATCCCGGGTCTGCGCCACTTCGTGGCTCCGCCCGGGATGACGGGTTTAAGCGTTGTGCTGAGGAGATGACTAAATGTCGATAGACCCCAATCTCGAATTGTTAACGCATCGCCGTACCAAGATTGTCGCGACAATCGGCCCGCAGTCGCGTGACTCGGCAGTGATTCGGGGGTTGATCGCAGCCGGCGTGGATGTTTTCCGTCTCAATATGTCGCATGGCTTACACGAGGAACATGCCCAGGCAATTGCACTCATCCGCGAGCACGCCAGCGCGCTGGGGCGTCAGGTGGGGGTGCTGGCCGATCTCTGCGGCCCCAAGATTCGTACCGGACGCTTTGCGGGCGATTCCGTGCTGCTTGAAACTGGCGCGCGTACGGTGATCACCACCCGCGAGGTGCTGGGCACGGCGGCGCTGATTCCCTCCCAATATCTGGCGCTGCCGACGGATGTGAGGGCCGGCAATCGCGTGCTGTTGAATGATGGGGCAGTGGAACTGGTAGTGGAGCGGGTGGCAGGCACTGAAGTGTATTGCCAGGTGGTCGCCGGGGGGCCGGTCGGCAACCACAAGGGGATTAATCTGCCTGGGGTGAATGTCTCAGCGCCCTCGCTAACTGAGCGTGACATCGTGGATGCGCGTTTCGCACTGGCCCAGGGCGCTGATTTGATCGCACTGTCCTTCGTGCGTACGGCACAGGATATCGAATCGTTGCGGGCACTCGTCGGCGCTCACCCGCACGCGCCGGCACTCATCGCGAAAATTGAAAAGCCGGAGGCGCTTGCCAACAGCCATGAAATTATTCAGGCCGCAGACGGCATCATGGTCGCGCGGGGCGATCTCGGCGTTGAACTGCATCCCGAGCAGGTGCCGCTCGCGCAACAACAATTAATTCATCGCGCGCGCCTCTACGATAAGCCCGTGATCGTCGCGACCCAGATGCTTGAATCGATGATCACCAATGCGCGCCCGACGCGGGCCGAAGTCTCGGATGTTTCGCACGCCGTGGCAGCAGGGGCCGATGCCGTGATGTTGTCCGGCGAAACCGCTGTTGGCGCGCACCCGCTGGCGGCCGTTGGCATGATGGTGCGCATCGCGCATCAGACCGAGGCCTACCACATCCAACATCATCTCGGGTTCGGTCCCCCGCGCCCGCGCGGTGATCAGCACACGGTTCTGTTCGGTGATGCAATTGCGAATTCGGTCGCTCAGCTGGCGGGAGAAACGGCGGCGAAGGCCATCATCGTGATCTCGATGCACGGCATGACGGCGACTACGATCAGTGCGGCACGACCTGTCGCGCCAATCGTCGCAATCTCACGTTTTCCTGAAACCGGTCGACGTCTTGCGTTGTTGTGGGGCACCATCCCGTATGTCGATCAGGCCGCCGGCGATGACAATCCAAATCTCGTCGCGCGCCGTGCGGCCACCACGTTGGGTCTGGTGAAGCGCGGCGATTTGATCATTGTGGTGCGCGGTTTCCACAGTGATCCGGCGTTCAATACGCCGACGATTACGCTGCTGAAAATTTGACTTTGCCCAAACCCATGTTTGAGGGCCAGGAATAATTAGTGAGTATTCGCGGCGACGCGGGTAGGGACGATTAAATCGTGCAGGCGGGGCGCGATGGCCGCCAGCCACTCGCCACCCCGGGGATTTTCGGCCAAGGCGACCATGATGTAGGTGTGACCGGCCGCTTCCACCAGCGCACTGTCCGCATGCCATTGCTGCCAACTGCCGGACTTGCGATAGATCTTAACGCCCGGGCGATCCGCCAGGCCACGCACGAACTTGTGGTGGATGCCTGGGTTGCCCAGCATCCGCTTCATTTCGCGGGTGAGCTTTGCGTTGACCAGCTCGCCGCTTTCGAGCATGTAATAGAAACGCGCGACCTGCATCGCCGTCGCACCGTGCGAGAGATGATGCAGCGGATCGCGTTCGAAGGCCGCGCCCTGCGCATATTCTTTGCCCACCCACAGTCCGCCATTCACCAAGGGATCGTAGAGACGAAAGCGATCAGACTGCAGAATTGCATTGACTCTCCGTTTGCCCACACGATTCAGCATGTAGGTCGCATCGGTATTGGAAGACACCCGAATCATGCGGGTCAGTGATGCGCGGGTTCGGCGGTCAAGCGTTAACTCGCCACTTTCCGCTTCCACGAAGGCGCTCAGCAGGATCGCAATTTTCGGCAGGCTGGCCGCGTAGAGCATGGTGTCGCCGTTGATCTCAGCAACTCTGGGCGCATCGATTTCTGTCATATCGACCAGTGCCACACAGAGTTTCTCAGCAGCGAGTGCGGGGCCCAGGCCGAGCTTGTTCAGTTCACCCTGCAGCGCGCTCTGCAGTTCGGGGTCGTAGCTCTCGCGCAGGGAGGAGTTGTCACCGAGGCCATCGGCAAGCGCGCTACTGGTAAGCAGCAGGGCCAGCAATGACCCAATTATGTTACGGTGTCTCCCCATACGTGCCCGGACTGTAGCATCGGGTTTAAGCCAGCGGCAAGACATTTTAACAATCGCAGCATGCAAGCCAGCGCGCACAATTCACTCACTTCAGCGCCACGCGCCATCCTCTTCGGCCGTTCACTCGCGTTGTTTGCAAATTTCTTCCTGATCATTCTCGCCTACTACCAAGTGAAGGCCGCCTCACGTTCGTTGTTGATCGAATTTGGTGGCGCCGATGCCTTGCCCTATGCCTGGGTTTACTCTGCACTCGCGCTGATGCTGCTCATTAGCGGATACCATGTGTTGGTTGAGCGCTACTCACGCGTGAAGGTTGTGCTCATTTCGCTACTTTTCTTTTCACTCGGGATGGTGCTGTTTCGCGTGGTGTTCACCCCGCATGATCTGTTCGGAGCGACGCTGTTCTATGTGTTTGTCGATATCTTCAGTGTGGTGTTGGTAGAACAATTTTGGAGTTTGACGGACGCGGTCAGCAGCGCCGATCAGGGAGCGAAAAGTTTCTGGTTCGTGGGCACCGGCGGCTTGGTTGGCGGCGTGGTGGGCGGGCTTCTCGCGAGCTTTTTAGTGACCCACATTGGCTTGCAAACGGCAGATCTTTTGTATTCCTGCGCGGGCTTGTTGCTGGTGGTGTTCGTGTTCAATATCGGCCTGTGGCGCGCTGGGTTGTACACCGAGGTGCACGAGAGTGGCGCGCCGCACACCGCCGCCGGGGACTGGCGATCGCTGCTGCATAATCGCTACCTGATGTTGATCGCAGTCCTGCTGTGCCTCTCGCAACTGGCACAACCCATCGTTGAGTTTCAATTCTTGCAGGTGGCCGCCCAGAAATTTCAGGACACCGATCAGCTCACCGCCTACATCAGCGAGTTCTTCAGCTTGATGGGCGTGGTCTCAATTCTCATCAATGTCTTGGTAACCCCGGTCATCCATCGCGCGTTTGGTGCGATGGGCGGGCTGGTCGTGCAACCGATAGTGCTCGCGATGGGGGCCATCGCGTTTTATTTTCACACCACGCTTACCATGGCCGCGATCATGAAAATCAGTGATCGCGGGCTTTCCTATTCAATCAATCGCGCGTCTAAAGAGCTGTTGTATATCCCGGTCGATCCCATCCTCACTTATCAGGCCAAGGCCTGGATCGACATGTTCGGTTATCGTCTGTTCAAGGCGCTTGGCTCAGGCTTGATCCTGCTGGCCAACGCGTGGTTAGGGCCTGGGAATGCGGCTGAACTTTCGTGGCTTACCGCGTTAATCTGTGCGCTGTGGATTCTGACCCTGGTGCAGCTCGCGCAGGCGTATCGCACCGTGCTCGCGAGCGCCTAGCTGATTAGCCAGGCGCGATACGCGTTGTCTTCAATGTCGCGTCTGTTGCCGCCAACCGCGTGGGCGCTGTGCGCCGCGACCTTAATCATCGCGCAGCAGGTGGCGGGCAAAGCCACGCGCGACGCGATTTTTCTCTCGCAGTTTGAAGTCGCCGATTTACCCAGGGTGGTGATGACAGCGGCCACCTTATCGATTTTTGCCGTGCTGCTGATCGCGCGGCTGCTGGCAAGCTTCGGTCCCTTGCGGGTGATCTGCAGCGCCTTCCTCGTCAGTGCGCTTTGCTTCACTGGCGAATGGCTGGCGATGGCGAGCGCGCCACGGGTTGTCGCGGTGATTTTGTATCTGCACATGGCGGCTTTCGGCGCGGTGTTGATCAGCGGCTTCTGGTCGGTGATCAATGAACGTTTCGATCCCTACACCGCCAAGCAAACCATCGCCAAAGTGGGCGCGGCAGCCACCCTTGGTGGCGTGCTCGGCGGCGTGATTGCCGGGCAGGTGCCGCCCGCGATCGGACTGCGCGCGATGTTGCTGGCGCTGGCCCTGTTACACGTCGCCTGTGCGGTGGTGGTGCGCGCCATTGGCGAGTCGCAGCGCCCGCATGCGCCAGCACCGACCAATCTCGGTTTCCAATCGGGGCTACAGCTGCTGTTCTCCCACCGCTACCTCCAACTGATGGGGTGCGCGATGGTCGTGGTGGCAATGCTCGCCGCGATTCTCGATTATGCTTTTAAGTCACAAGCCTCAGCCAGGCTCGCGAGTGGCGAGGATCTCGCGGCATTGTTCGGGCAATTCTATGCGGTGGTTGGCGTGGTGACCTTCGCCGTGCAGTCATTGCTTGGGCCACAGCTGCTGCGGCGCTTTGGCATCGGGGTCACGTTGGCGATCATGCCCGCGTGTACGGTGTTTCTTGGGCTCGTCACTTTCGCACTGCCGCGCCTCGGCAGTGTGGTGATGATGCGCGCCGCGCAGATGGCCTTCGGAAATTCATTTTTCCGGGCGGCGTTTGAATTGCTCTACACACCGCTTCCGCCTCTGACGAAGCGCCCGACCAAGGCCATCATCGATGTGGCCTCTGATCGCGTGGGCGATTTACTCGGTAGTGGGTTTTTGTTGGGGCTGATGTGGCTCGTGCCAAATCCGTCGCCACGCCTGTTGGCCGCTGCCGCAATTCTCTGCGCCCTGCTTATTTTGTTGCTGGTATCGCGGCTCTATCGGGGCTATGTCGAGCAATTGGCGGACAGTCTGCGGGCCGGCGCGATCAGCCTCAGTGAAGACCAGGTAATCGATGCGACCACCAGGCTTACCCTCGCCGAGGCGTCACCCGCCACCGAACGTGAACTGCTCATGTTGCGCATTCGGCAGATGAAGCTCGCGCGCAGGGGGCCGGTGCCGGCGCGCCCAGTGAGCCCTGCCCATGACGAGCTGAGCGCGGATCCGAATGCTGAATGCTTAGCGAAGGCCATCGTGGAACTAAGTTCAGGCGAGCTCGCCCGCATCAAGCATTGTCTGCATGGCGGCTTCATGGATCCGCGCCTGGTGCCAGCACTGATTCCACTGCTCGCTCACGATGCCCTCGCGGAGGACGTGCGCATGGAGTTGCGCTGGATGACGCCGCAGATTATCGGCAGCCTCGCCGACGCGATGTCGAATCCGGATTTGTTCCTCGCGGCGCGGCAACGTTTGCCGAGTGTGCTGGAAGTGGTGCACAGCCCGCGCGCGGTGGCAGTGCTTATGTATGGTCTCGAAGAAGAAGAATTCAATATCCGCTACAGCTGCGCGCGTGCCTTGGCGCGCATGCGCGCGCGCGATCCCTGCATGCAAGTCGCGGAAGCGCAGGTATTCGCGGCCATCGCGCGCGAAGTGAACGTGGATCAGGCGACCTGGTCAGCCCAGGATCTCCAGCTTGAGATCGATTTACCGGAGGATCTCATGGCCGTCCCAAGTCCCGCGCAGTCGCCACTCAACTACAGCATGGAGCATGTCTTCACCCTGCTCGGGCTGGTGCTCGATCGCGAGGCCCTGTCACTCGCCCTGCAGGCCGTCGCAAGCGCTGATCGCAACCTCAGTGGCACCGCGCTCGAGTACCTCGAGAATGTGCTGCCGGAAGAAGTCCGTAAGGCGCTGTGGCCACGTTTGAAAATGCACGATGCGACACCTCGCACCAAGCGCGAGACCAGCGTATTGGAAGCAGATCTGAAGCGGGGTGCGCCGGGGTGAGGGGGAAGCAACGGCGCTAACGAACGTCGTAGGGCGGAAAAGCGCAGCGCCTTCCGCCGTATGCATGCGGCCTATTAGTCAAGACGGCGGAAGGCGCTGCGCTTTTCCGCCCTATCTGCTTCCCTGACGGGACTTAAACGCCGGAACTAGAACGGAATATCGTCGTCGAAATCCGGCATCGGCGAATCCGCCGCAGGGGTGGATGCCGCGGCGCGTTGCCGGCCACCACCGGCACTAGATTCGCGCGGCGCGCGAGATTCCCCTTCAAAGCCACCGCCGGCACCACCCGCTGCACCGCCGCGCCCGCCCAGCATCTGCATTTCATTGGCGACAATTTCCGTGGAAAAGCGCTCTAACCCTTCCTTGTCCTGCCATTTGCGCGTCTGCAGGCGGCCTTCCACATAAATTTGTGAACCCTTCTTCAGGTATTCGCCCGCGATTTCAGCGAGGCGTCCGAAGAACACCACGCGGTGCCATTCGGTGCGTTCCTGCTGTTCGCCGGATTCCTTGTCTCGCCAGGATTCCGCAGTCGCCAGTCGCAGATTCGCGATTGCGCTGCCGCCGGTGGTATAGCGAATCTCAGGGTCGGCGCCCAGATTGCCTATCAACATGACTTTATTGAGTCCGCGTGCCATGGGTGTTCTCCATATTGGTTGATGAAATGCAGCTTCCATGCTGCACGGAGAGATTCTAAAGAGACCGCCGAGAGGGCGCCACCGCTGCGCAAAACGCGGCCTACGAGGACTCCGTTGCCGAGGTCCCCAACGCAAACGCCGGGTGTCGCGATAACATCAGCCACCCTAAGGCAAATAGCCCGGCGGCTGCGAATACGCCATGCGTGCCGAACAGGCTTGCCGCCACGCCGCCGGCCAGGCCGCCAAGAAAAGTGCCCACAAATTGACCAGTCGCATAGGTGCCGAGTGCCGCTCCCTTGCTTGAGGCAGGGGCTGCGCGCGAAATCATGCTGGGCAGAGACGCTTCCAGAAAGTTAAAGCCTGCGAAAAAGAGCGTAAGTGTGGCAGTGACACCGAGGCGAGTGGCCGGCATCAACCACAGCAGGCCTTCTGCCGCGACGAGGCAGGCGATGGCGGCTGGGAACACAGCGCTGGTCAATTCGCCACGATGCGAGCGACTGAGCAGTGGCCCAATCAGCAATAAAGACAGCAGCAAGGCGGGCAGGTAGAGGGTGTAGTGCGCGGTCTTCGGCAGCCCGAGGTCCTGCGCCAAGACCAGGGGGATGGACACAAAACTCGCCGCAAGCACCAGGTGCAGACAGAGCACGCCGAAATAGAGCGCGCGCAATTCACCCGAAGTCGCGGCTGCCGAGGTAATCACAATGGCCTGCATCGGCGGCGCCTTGGGCACCGCGAACATAATCAACGCCAGCGCGCCAAGCCCGGCGAGCGCGCCCCCCACAAACACCCCACGCAGACCATAGTGCGCATCGAGGATCGGTCCTAACACAAAGGCCAGCGAAAACGCCGCGCCAATGCTGATGCCGATGATCGCCATCGTCTTGGTGCGTTGCTCGGGGCGCGTGAGATCAGCCGCCAGGGCCAAGGTTGCCCCGGAGACGGCGCCTGCCCCTTGCAGGGTACGCCCGAGGATCACCGTAAAAATATGTTCAGCGAACGCCGCGACCAGCCCGCCAGCGGTGAAGATGAGGAGACCGATGGCGATCACGGGCTTGCGCCCGATCCGATCCGACCAGCGCCCGAACGGGATCTGCAGGGCGGCTTGCGAAAAGCCATACAGCCCCAGCGCCAGGCCCACATAGAGCGGCGTCGCACCAGGCAGATGATCCGCATACAGCGCGAGCACCGGCAGCACCATGAACAGCCCCAGCATGCGCAAAAAAAACGCGGCCGCCAGCGCAATTGCAGTGCGCCGCTCGTTGGGGGTCATGCGTTCGGGGTTGGCGCTCATGTCAATAAAGGGAAGTTTGCTTTGCCGGAGGTAACTCAAAGCCCGTATAGTAATCGTTTGCCGTTTCGGCTCGCTACTGCAACGGGTTGAGCGGGAAAACGCTTACCTAACTTATTTCGCACCTTGCACTGGATCTAGCACGGATGGATACCATTTCGTTGCGTGGCGCACGCACGCACAATCTCAAGAATATTGATCTCGATCTGCCGCGCGACAAGCTCATCGTGATCACGGGTTTGTCGGGCTCCGGAAAATCCTCGCTCGCGTTCGATACGATCTACGCCGAAGGCCAGCGCCGCTATGTGGAATCCCTGTCGGCATATGCGCGACAGTTCCTGTCAATGATGGAAAAGCCCGACATCGATCACATCGAAGGTCTGTCGCCGGCAATTTCCATCGAACAAAAATCCACCTCGCACAATCCTCGTTCCACCGTTGGCACCATTACCGAAATCTACGATTACCTGCGCCTGCTGTATGCGCGTGTGGGCGAGCCGCGTTGTCCGGATCACAATGAAATTCTGGAGGCGCAAACCGTCTCGCAGATGGTGGACCAGGTGTTGGCGCTGCCGCCGGAGACGCGCCTGATGATCGTGGCACCGGTGGTGAAAAGCCGCAAAGGCGAACACCAGCAGGTGTTCGAACAACTTGCCCGCCAGGGTTTCGTGCGGGCCGTGGTGGATGGTCAGGTGATTACTCTGGATGATCCGCCGACCCTCGCACTCAACAAGAAGCACGATATCGATGTGGTGGTCGATCGCCTTAAAGTGGGCAGCGACAACCAGTCGCGTCTCGCTGAGTCTTTCGAAACCGCACTCAAGCTCGGCGAAAGTGTCGCGAAAGTCCAGTTCATTGATGAACCCGCGCGTGCCGAGCTGCTGTTTTCCGCGAAATTCGCGTGCCCAATTTGCGGCTACAGCATTATCGAGCTCGAGCCGCGGCTGTTTTCCTTCAACAATCCGCACGGTGCGTGTGCGAGTTGTGATGGCTTGGGCGTCATTCAATTTTTCGATCCCGAGCGCGTGGTGGAACGCCCGGAGGTGAGTTTGCCGGCGGGCGCGATACATGGCTGGGATCGGCGTAATGCGCATTATTTCCAGTTGATCGACGCGCTGGCTGCGCATTACGAATTCGAACTCGATACGCCCTTCCATACGCTCACCCCCGCGATCCAGAAAGCGATTCTGTACGGCAGTGGTAAAGAAGACATCGCGTTTAGCTATCTCACTTCCGGCGGTCGCAATTACACCCGCAAGCATCCCTTTGAAGGCGTGCTGCCGAACATGGAACGGCGCTACAAGGAAACTGAATCGAATCTGGTGCGTGAGGATCTCGCGCGCTTTCTCGGCTCCAAGTCGTGTTCGGAGTGTGGCGGCGCGCGGCTTAACCGCAGCGCACGCCATGTGTTCATTGGCGAACATGCGATCCCGGCGGTGACTTCGATGGCGATTGGTGCCGAGCTTGAGTTCTTCGCGCGCCTCGATCTCCCAGGCAAGCGCGGCGAGATCGCCTCTAAAATCGTGAAGGAAGTGAAGCTGCGCCTGCAGTTTCTGGTCAATGTGGGGCTCGACTACCTCACGCTTGATCGCAGCGCGGACACGCTCTCCGGCGGCGAAGCGCAGCGCATTCGGCTGGCGAGCCAAATCGGTGCTGGCCTGGTGGGCGTAATGTACATTCTCGATGAGCCGTCGATTGGGCTGCACCAACGTGATAACCAGCGCCTGCTCGATACGCTCCGTCACCTGCGCGATATCGGCAACACCGTCATCGTCGTCGAACACGATGAAGACGCGATCCGGCTCGCGGATCACGTAGTGGACATGGGGCCGGGCGCAGGGGTGCATGGCGGTCGCGTGGTGGCGCAAGGGACTCCGGCAGATATCGAAGCCAGCAGTGAATCCCTCACTGGACAGTATCTTTCCGGGCGTCGTCGAATCGCCGTGCCTGAGCACCGCACGCCGGTCAATCCCCTACAACTGTTCAAGTTACTCGGCGCGAACGGCAACAATCTGCGCGAAGTGGATTTCGAGATCCCCTGCGGCCTCATGGTGTGCGTGACTGGGGTATCGGGTTCGGGCAAATCCACCTTGGTGAACGACACGCTCTACCACCTGTGTGCGCGCGAGTTGAACGGCGCGAGTCTGGAACCCGCGCCGTATGCGCGCCATGAAGGACTCGACAACTTCGACAAGGTGGTCGATATCGATCAAAGCCCGATTGGCCGCACGCCACGCTCGAATCCCGCGACCTATACCGGCCTGTTCACGCCGATCCGCGATTTATTCGCTGCCGTGCCCGAGGCGCGCACCCGCGGCTATCAGCCGGGTCGCTTCAGCTTCAATGTGAAGGGCGGGCGCTGTGAGGCGTGTCAGGGTGATGGCGTGATCAAAGTCGAAATGCACTTCCTGCCGGATGTGTATGTGGCCTGTGATATCTGCAAGGGCAAGCGTTACAACCGCGAGACCCTCGAAATCCTCTACAAGGGTCGCACCATCAGCGAAGTGCTCGACATGACGGTTGAAGACGCCTGTGCCTTCTTCGCGCCGGTGCCGATGATCGCGCCCAAACTGCAAACCATGATGGATGTGGGCCTGTCCTATATTCGCCTCGGTCAGAACGCGACGACCTTGTCCGGCGGCGAAGCGCAGCGGGTGAAGCTCTCACGGGAATTGTCCAAACGCGATACCGGCAAGACTTTGTATATTCTCGATGAGCCGACCACCGGCCTGCACTTCTACGACATCGAGCAGTTGCTGAAAGTCCTGCATCGCCTGCGCGATCACGGCAATACCATCGTCGTCATCGAACATAATCTGGATGTGATCAAAACCGCCGACTGGGTGATCGATCTTGGGCCCGAAGGCGGGAATAAGGGCGGGAATATCATTGCTGTGGGCACGCCGGAAGAGATTGCACGGCAGCCGCAGAGCTACACGGGGCAGTTTCTGGCGCCATTGCTCGGGTTGGAAGTGCGGCGTGAGCAGAGCGTGGCGTGAAGAAGAATAGGATTAACCACGGAGGCACGGAGGAATTTCTATCATTCCAGGGGCAGACCCTAAGCTCCGTCATTCCAGCGGAAGCTGGAATCCATGGGAGTCTGACGAGCCGCATGGATTCCAGATAAGCGCGGTGCGCTTTCTGGAATGACGAGGTTGCGGACTCCGTGCCTCCGTGGTTAATCCCAAATCGCTAAATCGCTATCTGTCGCCCCAACCCGGCAGCATAAATCACTATCACCGGTAACTGCGCTTCCAAGGTCAGCACATGTGTGAGCAGCGCATCGAAACCGCGCCGCTCGTGTAACTCATCCACTGTCGCGCCGAGTTGGTGGCCCACGCGCCGCCCAACCCGATGCGCGAGATACGAAGTAAGCAGAATCGCGAATGCCAAATCGCCACCCGGCCACAGCGTGACCGCGCTCATGTGCAAATAGGAGGTCATCCACTTGAACAGAAAGGCGGTCGCCAGGATGCCCTGCATGGGCAGCACAAATTCCGGATGGCTGTAGAACAGAGGCAGCACCGGTGCGATCAGTGCGAGCAGGTACATCACGCCGAGCACGGTGCTCATGCGCGCATCGTCGGCGCTCAGCAGCAAATCAATTCCCGGCGCATCGCGTAAGCCGAATAGCGCGGGATAGGAGAAATAGACGAAGCCGAGCACCAGTGCCGCGCGCATAAGGGGCACGCCCAGGTGCTCCCACATCCACAAGGTTGGCGTGTTACTGCTAAAGAAATGCTTCACCCATTGCTCGCAGAAAGGCTCGAACGCGGCCAACAGGCCGAAGACCACCATGGTCAGTACCAGCTGACTGCTGAGAAGCACGTCGAAGATGTACATGTTGAGGTTAGCGGCGGTGTGAGGAGTCGGATTAAATCATTTAACTACGGAGCCATGGGGAAACCACCGCCGTCATCCGGGAATTCGCGAAGCGAATATCCGGGATCCATCGTGGATATCTAACGCCCTTGGATCGCGGGTCGTAGCAGCTGACGCCGCGAAGCCCGGGAGGACGGAAATTCCTCCGTGACCTCCGTGCCTCCGTGGTTAATCTCCTGTCCTATCCGGCACTATCGCCCGCATGCGCTGCCTCGCTAATATGCACAGCAGATTACTTCAAGCGACAACGGAGCGGTATACATGGCAGCGCTTATCTGCGGATCCTTCGCCTACGACAACATCATGGTCTTCCAGGACCATTTCAAAAACCACATTCTGCCGGACAAGATTCATATCCTGAACGTCTCGTTCCTGGTCCCGCAGTTGCGGCGCGAGTTCGGCGGCTGTGCCGGCAATATCGCCTACAACTTAAAGCTTCTCGGTGGGCATCCGCTTCCGATGGGCACCGTCGGCATTGATTTCACGCCCTATGCCGAATGGATGGATCAGTGCGGCGTTGATCGCACCCATGTGAAAGTGGCGCTTGGTAGCTTAACCGCGCAGGCCTTCATCACCACCGATCTCGCGGACAATCAAATTACCGCCTTCCATCCCGGCGCGATGGAACATTCCGCGACCAACCAAATCACCGATGCCAAGGGCGTGACCCTCGGCATCATCGCGCCGGATGGTCGCCAAGGCATGCTCGAGCATGCCGCGCAATTCAAGGCGGTGGGCATTCCTTTCATTTTTGATCCTGGCCAGGGCATGCCGATGTTCAACGGGGACGATCTCAAAGCCTTCATCGCGCAAGCGACCTGGGTCACCGTGAACGATTACGAGTCCGAGCTGTTGCAGGAACGCACGGGTTGGAGCCTGGATGAGATTAGCCAGCATGTGGAAGCGTTGATTGTGACGCGCGGCAGCGAAGGCTCGTGGATTTATACACGCGATGGCCGGCTCGATATCCCGACCGCGAAACCGTCGGCGGTGGTCGATCCCACCGGTTGCGGCGATGCCTATCGCGCAGGGCTGCTCTACGGATTGATGAACAAACTAGACTGGCCGCTGACCGGCCGCATCGCCTCCTTGCTTGGGTCGATCAAAATTGCCCACGCGGGTACGCAGAACCATCGCTTCACGCGCGAGGAATTCGCCGCGCAGTTCCGGCAGGCTTTTGGCATGCCGATCCAGTGGTAGTAGGAGGCGGTTAACGCCGAGCGGGAACGGGAAACCTTCCCTTATCCGCCGCGCAGCTTTTGGGTGATGCGCGACTGCGCGCGGTGCTCGCTACACTGAGTTGTCGTTTATTTGGATACTTAAGATCGCATGGACGCGACGCTCGACACAGGGCTTTATTCGCTGGTCGTTCTCGCGCGCCTGTGCGGAGTGCCGGCGGATCCCGCCACCCTGCAGCATGAATTCGGGCGCTGTGGTGCCACGTGGTCCGCGCGCGATCTGGTGCGCGCGGCGCGTTGGTTGGGGCTGAAAGCACGCGCGACGGAATCCACTTGGGCGCGCTTGCTCAAAACGCCGCTGCCTGCGCTCGTGCAGATGAAAGACGGTGAATATGGCGTGCTGGCAGCGATCCGGGATACCGAAGTCCTGCTGAAAACGGCCGACGCAACGCAGCCCGTGGTCTACCCGCGTGAAGATTTTTTGAAGCGGTGGTCGGGCGCCGCGATTCTGGTCGCCCGGCGCGCGACATTGGACTTGCCGTGGCGCACCTTCGACTTCAGCTGGTTTGTCCCTGCAATTCTGAAATATCGCGCGCTACTGAGCGAGGTGCTGGTAGCCTCCGTCGCATTGCAAATATTCGCACTCGCCGCGCCCATTTTCTTCCAGGTGGTCATCGACAAAGTCCTCGTCCATCGCGGCCTCTCCACCCTGGACGTGCTGTGCGTTGGCCTGTTGGTCGTCTCAATCTTCGAAGTGGTCCTCGGTCTGCTGCGCACCTATGTGCTCTCGCACACTACTAATCGAATCGACGTGCGCCTGGGCGCAGATTTGTTTCGTCACCTGCTGCGGTTGCCCGTGGCGTACTTCGAAGCCCGGCGGGTAGGTGACACCGTCGCCCGCGTGTGCGAACTCGAGAACGTCCGGAGTTTCCTGACCGGCTCGGCACTCACGCTTGGCATCGACTTGGCCTTCACCGTCGTCTTCTTCGGCATGCTGTTGTTATACAGCCCGCTGCTCACATGGGTCGTCGCGGGCAGTCTGCCGTGTTACGTGCTGCTGGCCGCCCTGGTCACGCCGGTCTTCCGGGCCAGACTGGAAGAGAAGTTCAATCGTGGGGCCGAGGCCCAGGCCTACTTGGTCGAAACCGTCGCCAGCATCGAAACCCTTAAGGCAAGCGCGGTCGAGC
>CAMATU010000022.1 GCA_945861225.1 Klebsiella pneumoniae | reverse complement strand
GAACAGTTTCTAACGTGGCTGGCGACCGCTCGCAAGGTCGCCGCATCCACCCAGAATCAGGCGCTAAGCGCGATTCTTTTTCTGTATCAACGTGTGCTCGGGCAAGATCTGCCTCGACTCGGGAAATACGCGCGGGCCAAAAAACCGGTACACCTACCGACAGTGCTCACCCGCAACGAAGTTCGTCGCCTGCTTGCCCAGCTAAAGGGACCGTTGCTTTTGATTGCTCGAGGAGTCAGAGATCTCGATCTCACATCCTTAGCCAAACGGGCGAATGCCCATCAGCCAGCCGTGCAGCCAGAACGCAAACACGGCCCACGCGAAGCCACCAATGACTACGGTTAGCGCTGTGGCCCCGGCCTTGCCCCGCGCATAGATCGTACCGGACTGACGATCACGCCGACGCGCGGCGGCGAAATTCAACACCGCCCACACCAGGAACGCGCCAAACAGCACCACGTGCGCCAGATTGCCGTTGGCGAGCAGGTGCGCCAGCGCCCACACCTTGACCGCCAGCACCATGGGATGGTGCAGCCGTGCCTTGATGCCGTTGCCCGGCACATAAGCCGCGGCCAGTAGGACAAACACAATCAGGGTCAGGAGCGTCGCCAGATGGCGCATCGCGAGCGGAGGGCTCCACAACTGGACCGGCTGCGCACGCGCCAGGCCAAAGCCCCAGATGATCAAGCCAAAACCCAGCAACGACAGCAGCGAATACACGCCCTTCCATGGCAGAGCACCCAACCGCGCGATGGTTTGCGTGCGCCAGCCTTCGGCCACGATTCGCACCGAATGCACACCCAGAAAAAGCACCAAACCCGAGATCAGATACAGCATTTACGCAGCCCTTTATTCCGACGCCCAATACCCGATTCTTGCCGGCGCGTTTGGCTATGTCCATGGCCTGGTCGGCGCGGCGCCTTCAAGCAAGCCGGCGTCGCGGGCTAACGAGTGCCATGAATCGCGCGGTCAAATCACCGATTGCAATTGCTTCGCAGGAGTTCCCGAGCGGGTAACTCATGGTCCCAGGATAAATGATGAGGACCCGATCAAGCTTGAGGTCAAGTCGCGCAATCTCCAGCGATTTAGTCATTGTCGGTGCGTCGGCATACTTGAATTCGACGCCGACCCGTTCGCCTCGGATGAACAACAAGAGATCCAATTCGGCGACGCCTTGCGTGTGCCAAAAGTAGGCAGCGCGGTCGCCGGTGATTCGCAGTACCTGATCGAGCGCGAATCCTTCCCACGAGGCGCCAAGTTTCGGGTGCATTTCCAGCGCGAAAAACGAATCTATGCCGAGTAAGGCGTGCAAGAGCCCGCTATCGCGAACAAACACTTTCGGGGATTTAATTTGTCGTTTACCGAGATTCTCAAACCACGGCGGCAACTGACGCATCACATACGCGCCACACAAAGCATCTAAATGCCGTTTCGTCGTGGTATGCGCGTCGCCGAGCGAGCGCCCGATTTCCGAAGCGTTCCAGATTTGGCCGTGATAGTGAGCAGCCATCATCCAGAACCTTCGCATGGTCGGCGGCGCCACCTGCACTCCGAGTTGGCGTAGATCCCGTTCGAGAAACGTTTGAATGAAATCGTCGCGCCACTGTCGGCTAGCGACATCCGAGGAAGCTAAAAATGATCGTGGGAACCCGCCCCGTAACCAAAGCGCACGCATCGATTTCGTCGGAATTTCGTTCAAATCAAAACCAGCCATCGGCAGTAGCGCGACCCGTCCGGCGAGGGATTCGGCGACATTGCCAGCGAGTTCAGGCGCTGCGCTTCCTAACAACAGAAATTTCGCAGGCGACGGTCGGCGATCGGCAAGCACGCGTAACACGGGAAACAACGCAGGCGATAGCTGTGCTTCGTCGATCACCACGAGACCCTTCAGCGATTCCAGGGCGCTCATCGGCTGCCGCAGCCTCTGCGCATCAGCAGGTGCTTCGAGATCGAAAAAAAAGTGAGCGCCTTTAGTGGAAGACACGAACTGGCGCGCCAAGGTGGTCTTGCCGCATTGGCGTGGTCCCAGCAACATCACTATAGGGTTCGTGCGGAACCGCTGGGCGATAAGGGACAAAAGTCGAGGGCGGGAGATGGCTTTCATTATCTGCATATTGAGCATCGAATGCTCAATATGCAAGATTTGAGAAACACAAGGATCACCACGTCCCGCAGACGATTATCCGCCGGGCGCGGTGTGCCGCTGAGGACACTGAGATTGACCGGTCCTTACTGGGTCTCTGTACCCGGCGAAGGCGCTAATCGCGAACCTAGCAAGCCATCTTGCGCAGCCGCTCCACGCTTACTACCAGGCCGATGGCGATCAAGGTGAACAGGCCGAGACCGATCGCGAACCCGTGGGTGAGGTCATACAACACGCCCAGCATCAACGGTCCAAGCATGCCACCGATTTCACCGGCACCGAAGAGCAGGCCCGAGGCGATACCCGCATTGCGCGCGCCGATGTTCGGCAGTTCCACCAAAGTCAGCACCAACACGGTGGTCAGGGTCGAACGCGCGATGCCTTGCAGGAGAAGTCCAGGCAGCAACAGGAAGTAACTCTGAAACTGCAGCAGGATGCTCGCACACAGCATGGCGCCAGATAACAGCGCGAGGATGCGAAATCGTCGCGCCGGAATCGCGAGGCGCGGAATCCACAGGGAGCCCAGAATTCCGATCACGGTCGGAATCGCCGACCAGTAGCCCGCCGTAACCTCCATCATCCCGCCATGCACCAGCAATTCGGGCAGCCAGTTAGTCAGCCCATGACTGATCAGGAACACCCCGACCGCCATCGCGAGCACCAAGCGCACCGCAGGTTGCTTGCACAGGGAAAGCAACACTTCGCTGTGCGGGGCGTGGTCCGCTGTGCGACGTTCGTCGGCGAGGGGCCGGATCCCCGGCAACGAGGCGAGTAACCACCACAACACCCCAGACAGCGCGGCGAGTGCGGCCCCCAACGCGAGCAGCAAGCGCCAGTTCTGATCGAAGTACGGGAGTAGCCAGGCGTGGGTCAAGGTGAGCGCCACTACACCGCCGAGGGCAGGGCCGGTGATATAGATGCCCATCGCGAGTCCGCGTTCGGCACCTTGGAACCACGCTGCGATGACCTTTGGCGCACCGGCAGAAATAATCGGCCCGCCAATCCCGAACAGCATCACCGCCGCCAGCAGTTCACCGAAGGAGCCCGCGCGACTGCGCCCATAAGCCGAGGCCGCAATGCACAGCGCGCCGAGCAGCAACGCCCAGCGCGAGCCCAGGCGATCGAGCAAGACGCCGCACGGGAGCGCAGCAGCGATATACACCAACTGCCACGCGCCCATCACGCTGCCCATCTCGGCGTGGCTCATGCCGAGATCGTGTTCGATCAACTTAACGAGCGGGGCGAGGCTGGTCGCGATCAACCCGAAGGTGCTGTAGATGGACCACACGCCGAACAACACCAGCCAACGCAGGGGAGAGGGGGAATGCATGCTTGGATCGTGACAAAAGGACAGCAGGTTAGCCGGGCAGGCCGCGTCGGGCAAATGTTACGGCGGTTAGGATTTGTTCCTAGACCCCTGCATCGTCGATACTCACGGTGAAAGCCAGCGCGGCAAGTGGTGGCACTAACAACTTTATCCACGACAAGTCTTCGCGCGATGGAAATTGCAGAACTCCAACAACGACTCACGCGCTTCGCGTACGCGCACTACGGCGCGCGCAGCGCTGTGCGAGCGCTGAGTGGCTTCGCCGGCAGTCATGGTGGCCTCACCTTCGGCTTCGAAGTTTGGGACGAAAATACCGGCAGTCGGGTGGCTTCGCTGGTGATCCGACTCTCGCCGGTTGGTGTGCGGCGCAGTGGCAATACCGATGTGCTGCGGCAGGTGCCGTTGCTACAGACCTTGAAAGCCTTGGGCTTCCCGGTACCCACCATCCGCTTTCACGGTGCGGACGATGAATTTTTGCCGACGGCCTATGTGATCTTCGAGCGTCTGCCGGGACGTGCCTTCATCGTGTGGGAGCCGGATGCGAGTTTCGATCTCAGCGCCGAGAAAGTAGGTGCAATCTGGCGCCAGGCCATCGCGCAGATCGCGCGCGTGCACCAGGTTGACTGGCAACAGCATCTCGCGGGGTGGGAGGTGCCGCAGCCGATCGAACACGAAGTGGCACGCTGGGATTCTCTGCTCGAAAAGGCCGCCGTGCCGGCGTGGCGCGCGCTCGGCACCGAGGTCCGTGCGTTATTGCTCAGCAAGCCACCACCGCTCTCGCCAATCGGGCTTATGCATGGCGACTGCCAGCCCGGAAACATTCTGTTCGACAGCGAAGGCCAGGTAGTCGCCTTGCTTGATTGGGAACTCTCAGGGATCGGCGCGCAGTTCTACGATCTCGGCTGGCAGATCATGATCGGGGATCGCGCGAGTTGGCACCCCTCCTGGTGCCCGCACAATTCGCTCACGCCAGAGGAGATGATCGCCGAGTACCGCGCGCAGACCGGGCGCAGCTGTGAAGGTATTCACTGGTATCGCGCGCTGGCGGGCTATCGAATGGCGGTCGTCACCGGTCTGTTCATCCGCCTGCATCGCGAAGGCCGGCGACCCGACGCGGCGTGGGAGAAAATGGCGCTTGGCGTGCCGGCGATGTTTGGCCGGGCCCGCGAGTTATTGCTTGGCGGCGGCGAGGATTGAGCCCGCGACCTTTACGTGCAGCGGGATAGCGCTGATTACGCTTTCAGCGGCAACACCCGCAAACGCTGACCAGTCAGCGCCGCGAGCGCATTGGCGACTGCCGGCGCAATCGGCGGCGTCCCTAATTCCCCAACTCCCCCGGGCGCTTCCCGGCTCCTCTGGATTTCGAGATCGATCAGGGGTGTCTCCGCCAGCTTCAAGATTCGGTAGTCATTAAAATTACTGAGCGTAACTCGCCCCTCGGCATACGGCACTTCGCCCCACAATGCGGCAGTCAAGCCGAACAGGATGCCGCTTTCGAGTTGCGCTTCGACAATATCTGGATTGATCACCTGCCCGCAATCGACGACACAGGTCACGCGATGAACGCGAATCGCGCCCGCTGTCAGCGAGATCTCCGCGACCTGCCCAATAAACGAGCCATAGATTCGGCAAAAGGCCACGCCGCGCGCCCGACCTGCAGCCACCGGCGTGTCCCACCCGCTCCGTTCACGCAGTCGCGCGAGCACCAAGGTGGCACGCGCATTCTCCGTGAGGTGGGCGAGCCGGAAGGACATTGGATCCGTGTGTGCGGCCAGCGCAAGTTCATCCATGAAAGATTCCACGAAGAACGCATTTTGGGAGTTGCCGACGCTGCGCCAGGTACCAATCGGAACGGGATCGACACTCACCGCGCAATGTTCAACGCGGCGCTCGGCAAACGCATACGGGAGAAACACCGCACCATCGACCGACGTGCGGTCCGGTCCTTTGATCGGCAACCCAGGATAAAGCCTGCCAATGAACTTGGGGCTGATGTCCGGGGAGACGCCCTGATGCAGCCAGGCGTCGACGCGGCCATCCTCATCGAGCCGCGCCTGCAAACGCGCGCTGGCGGGTGGGCGGTAAGTATCGTGCTGAAAATCCTCTTCGCGCGACCACACGAGCTTGATTAACTTGCCCGGCATGGCCCGCGCAATCGCGAGCGCCTGGAGCATCACGTCCGGCTCTGAACGCCGACCGAATCCTCCACCGAGGTAAGGCGTGTGTATGTGCACGTTGGCGCGATCACAGTCGAGAAAGTTGGCGGCGTTCATTTGCAGCAGGTCGGGCGCTTGACTGCCGCACCAGATTTCCGCGCCGTCGGCCGTCACACGGGCCGTGCAATTCAGTGGTTCCATGCAGGCATGCGCGAGTAAAGGCACGCGATATTCGGCGGTGATCCCCGGCTCCTCTTTCAATGCCGAAGGCGCGTCTCCGACATCCTCGTAGGGAAAGAAGCTGCCGTCGCTAAGGGCTTGGTCGAAGGACTCATAGATCTCCTGTAACGAGCCCGGGTCAGCGGGCCCGGTATCAAAGGTTATCTCGGCGCCGTTCAAGGCCTGCTGTGCATGCCAATACGTGTGGGCGACGACGGCGACTGCCTCCGGCAGCAGTACCACTTCTAAAACCTGCGGTGCGCGTTTGATGGCATCCACATCAATCCTGCCCAACTTGCCACCGAACACCGGGCTCGCCTTGATCGCGGCGAACAGCATGCCGGGTGCAAAGACATCAATGCCGAATTGCGCCGACCCGTCGGTCTTGGCGGGAATATCCAGGCGGGGCAGCGGGCGTCCCAGCAACGTGTAGTCGTCGGGCCGCTTAAACACCACTGAGCGCGGCGCGGGCAAGCGCGCCGCGCTGGCCGCCATCTCAGCGAACGTCACACTGCGCCCAGACGCCGCATGCGAGATCACGCCCGCGCGCACCGTCAATGATTCATAGCCCACCACAAGATGTTGCGCGGCGGCGGATAGCAGCAGGGTACGTGCAGCGGCGCCGGCGGTGCGCATCGGCAGCCACGCGTCGCGCACACTGGTGCTGCCACCCGTGACCTGGATGCCGAGCGTGCGGGCGAGGCGGGCATACGTCCAGCGCAGGGTCACGCCGAGCGCGCCGTCATCCTCGTCGTCCCACGGCACGAGATCAGTCCAGCCCACAATATTGGCGAACAGCGGATTAATCGCGGCTTGTTCGACTTTGACCTGCGGCCACGCGACATCCATTTCCTCGGCGAGGATCATGGGCAGCGCCGTGTGCACGCCCTGCCCCATCTCCACCCGTGGCACAGCGATGGTGACCGTACCGTCGGTTGCAATCTTGACCCAGGCGTTCAGTGCAATCTCATCCGCGTTGGCGGTAAACATCGCGCCGCGACCGAGCAGATCACGCGGTTTACCGAGCCCGTAGCCCAGCAGTAATCCACCGCCCACCAGCACCCCTCGCACGAGGAAGCGCCGACGCGATCCCGAAAAGCTCATCGCGCGCTCCGCAGCAAAGCCACCACCGCGTGAATGGCGCGCCGAATACGCGGATAGGTACCGCACCGACAAATATTGGTGATGGCGTGATCGATGTCGGAATCGCTGGGCGCGGGTTTCTCCGCGAGCAACGCTGCAACTGCCATGATCATGCCCGACTGACAATAGCCGCACTGTGGGACCTGCACTTCCTCCCACGCCTTTTGCGCGGGATGCGCGCCGCCGAGGCCTTCAATGGTGGTAATGGTTTTGTTCTCGAGCCCGGCAAGGGGCAGGACACAGGAACGCACAGCCTGGCCGTCTACATGCACCGTGCAGGCGCCGCATGCGGCGATCCCACAGCCGAACTTAGTGCCCGTCATGCCGAGCAGATCGCGCAGCACCCATAACAGCGGCAACGCAGGGTCGGCCTCGACTTCGTGGAGCGCGCCATTGATCTGCAGTTTTTGACTCACATGATTTCCTCTATAGGACTTGCCGCAGATTTGTCCGCGCAACACCCAAGATGCCGCAGCTTCTCGGGCTTGCGCTGCACATAAATCGCCTGAATCTGGCCACTCTCGCCGGGCTCCAGCGCGATGGCCTGGATCAGTGTGCCGTTTGCTCGCTTAAATGGCGCTCGTTCGCGATTCACTTCCAGTACCGCACAGGTATGCGCGAAGCCGAGCGCGTATTTCAACAGGGGAAACATGCGCGATGAGGTGATTCCAAAGGCCAACGACACCAGGCCGCGGTTACCCCAACGGCGCTGGATCTCTGCGTGTAACGGATCCAGCTCGGGCGCATGGCTGAGTACCGCCTCGGCGTAACGTAGCGCAAGCACGACGTCGGGCTCCAATACGGCGAATTCGCGCGCAAGGATGGCGCGCACCACTGCGGGCGCCACCCCTTGAACGCGTAGAGTCAGAGCTTGTCCCTTGCGCGTTGCTCAATCGATCAAATCATTTCGGCATGCATGGGCAAAGAACAAGCTCTGACCCCGTACACTCCGCTAGCTGCAAACAGCACTGAATCGTCCAATCGCATTCGCGGCTAAAGCCGCTCCTACAGTAATGGAATCGAAGCGATGGTGGCTGTGCGTTGTCGGGTGCCATGTCTGCCCATGGCTAGTCGATCACTACCGCAATCATCCCCGCATCGAGTCCTTCTTCCCCTTCACTCACATTAACGCTGACCACGGTGCCGGCGGCAGGCGCTTCGTGCGGGACTTCCATCTTCATGACTTCCATGATGAAGAGGGTGTCGCCGGCTTGTACTTTGTCGCCGGGCTTCACGAGCACCTTCCACATGTTGCCGGCGGTCTGCAGTTCTATTTCGTGCGCCATGCGTTTATTCCTTAGTCGAGACTGTTTGGCGTGCAGAGCGCGGCCATTTCGCGTGCGCGCGCCTGGGCATCGCTAACGGAGATTACCTGGAAGCGATAGGTTTCGCTGGGCTTCGATTGCCCGAGTTTCCAGAACGCGCATTGCGGCACGGTGTAGGGATTAATAAAACCGCCGCCGCTCGGACCATCGCTCACTAGAATAATTGGCGTTTGGCCGGCGAGGTTGATCGCGCCAACCGGATAACCGTGGTCGACGATGTTGGCGGGATCGGAGCCATGCTCGGGCAATTTGTTGGTCGCGCGCGCGGTGAATGACCATTCAGGGCCTTCGAGGCGAAAGCCGCCGCGATCAGATTTCGCGGAAAGCTTCCAGTCGGTGCTCAGAAAGCGCGCGTGCCCGGCCTCATCGATCCAATCGTCGTTCGGACCTCGCACGACTTCGATCTGCCAGCGCTTGTCGGTCGCAATCGAAGGTCGCGCGGCGGCTTTCACTTTGCGACCGGCGGTGCCCGCGCCCGCGCTGAGCGGGATCACCTGACCGGCCTTGATGGCATGCCCTTCCATCCCGCCGAGTCCACCTTTATGAAAAGTCGCGCGCGATCCAAAAAACGCTTCGTTGTTGATCCCGCCCGCAATGGCGAGATAGCCGCGCGCACCCAGGCGTGCCGAACCGAAGGCCAGGGTCTGGCCGGCTGCGACGGCGACGCTTTCCCACAGCGGGACTGGGTTGCCGTCCAGCTTGGCTTGCATGTCGGCACCGGTCAGCGCGATCACGGTGCTGCGCTGAAACTTCAAGGTGGGTCCAATGAACTGGCACTCCAGTGCACCATCGCCCGGCGCATTGCCGACCAGGCAGTTCGCGAGCCTGAACGACCAGGAGTCCATCGGTCCCGACCACGGAAAGCCCACATTCAAATAGCCGTAACGACCAGGCCAATCCTGAATGCTGGTTTCCAGGCCAGGTTTGATCACTTCCAACATCGATATCTCCTAGGATGGCGTCCCGCCAAGCGCTTTCATTAGTTTCTCGTGATGTTTAACCACGCTGCGCGCGCGGGGTATAGCCGGTGTTTGGCCGCAGCGACTGGGTCCCCCTGAGGAATGGGAGTCGCGGAGAACGAATACCGGGGGTACCCCGAGCGCCCCACGGCCAGCCGCCTAAAACCTGGCGCTAGGGTCAAGTGTAGCCGTCCACGCGCGATAGCTTTTCAATGAGATTTTCTGGTAACCCACCACATTCATCTCGTAGGTGCCTTCTTCGCACTGGCGTTCAATGGCCGCAAATTCCTCCAGGCTGCAATGCACGAACTTCATGCGATCGGTCGGGCGCAGCAGGTAGGGCGCCTCTTTGAACGGCTGCAGGCGTTGCTGCATATCCCAAATGGGCACCGGGGTGCGCGCGAAAATCTGATAGCCGCCGGGGCCATCGACCGGATAAATCGCGGTCGCCCCGCCGCCCATACCGATGGTGCCTTTGTGGGTAAACGTGCGCGGCGGGTTGTATTTGGGCGCGAACAGGCGGCAACGCGGATCAAGCGGCATCATGAACGGCGTGCCGGGCCAAAAACCCAGGGCCGCGACCCAATACTCAGTGCCGGAGTGAACGCGCACGAACTGCGCCACGTCTTCAAGATTATTCAGCTGCGCGATGAAGGCGGGATCGCGGAGCTTGTTGGGATTGATTTTCGCGATGTACTGGTCGATCGCGTCACTGCTCCAGGGATCGAGATAGACCGCTGGAAAGTAAATCAGGCGACTGTTGAGTTCTATCTCATCCAGGTTCGCGATTGTTTTGATGAGCTGCGCCATTTCAGCGCGCAACTCCTCAAAACTGATCAGATCGGGATCATAGTGCAGCAGAATGGAGGCGAAGAACGGCGCAGTTTCGACAATCCCTTTAACACGCTGCTCGGCGATCAATTTCGCGAGACCCTGGGCGCGGAAATTCAGTTCGAGATTCAGCTCGTCGCCAAACTCGATCTCCATGAAGCGATCGCCGCCGGGCAGAAAACGGGGTTCGTCGTAAAGCATTTTAGGAGGTTCTCCGCCGCATGGTGCACTAGCCAATGAGGTCCTGCTGATTAGCCTCGATAAAGCCCGTGAAGACATCGCCCGCCTGAAACGCGGGGTGAGCAATCACGCGGCGCAGAAACGCGATATTACTCGATATACCTTCGATTCGTGCCGCCGCCAAGGCACGCGCGGTTTCCGCCAATGCTGCCTCGCGCGTCGCACCCCAGCAAATCAATTTGGCGATCATCGGATCGTAATACGCGGTGACCATATCCCCCGGCCGCACGCCGGTATCAATCCGCACCTCGGCACTGGCGGCCGGCAGTTCGAAGACTTCGAGTTTGCCCGGCGAGGGTAGGAATTTTTTGGCGGGATTCTCGGCATACAGGCGGCATTCGATTGCGTGACCGCGCACCGCGAGCGTGGCTTGGGTGAGATGCGCAAGCGATTCACCCCGTGCGAGCCGCAGCTGTAAACACACCAGATCTTCGCCGGTGATCATTTCGGTGACCGGATGCTCGACCTGGATGCGGGTATTCATCTCCAGAAAAAAATAGTCAAAAGTGACGGCATCCACGATGAATTCAACGGTGCCGGCGCCCGCATAGTGTTGGGCGGCAGCGAGTGCCACCGCGGCCTCGGCCATGCGCTCACGCACGGCGCTTGGCAAACCGGGTGCCGGGGATTCTTCAATAATTTTCTGAAAGCGGCGCTGAATCGAACAATCGCGCTCGAACAGATGCACCGCGCGACCGTCGCCAAAACCAAACACCTGAATTTCGATGTGCCGTGCCTTGGGGATGAAGCGCTCGAGGAAGATTGCCCCATCGCCGAAGGATCGCGCGGCCATGGTCTGCGTAGCTTCCGCGACATTGCGCAGTTGCGCGGGATCCTCCACTAACCGCATGCCTATTCCGCCACCACCCGCGGCGGCTTTCACCAGCAGCGGATAACCCACAGTGCGCCCGGCGTCTTCAAGCCCGTCCAGCTGGCCGGTCGCAAAACGGTCGCTTCCCGGCACGACCGGTACCCCGGCAGCACTCGCCAGTGCACGCGCGCGGGCTTTGTCTCCCATCGCCGCAATTTGGGCAGGGGTAGGACCCACAAACACCATGCCCGCTTCCGCAACCCGGGTCGCGAAGGAAGCGCTCTCGGCCAGGAAGCCATAGCCGGGATGGATGGCCTGCGCGCCGGTCGCTTGCGCTGCAGCAAGAATCGCTTCGATGTTCAGATAACTCTCGGCCGCCTTGGCCGGACCGAGGCGTTGCGCTTGGTCAGCGCGCTGGGTGTGCAAGGCGTTTTGATCAGCATCCGAGTACACCGCCACCGTGCGCAATCCGAGCTGTTGGGCGCTGCGCATCACACGACAGGCAATTTCACCACGATTCGCGATCAGGAGTTTATCGAACGGAGTTCTTTGCAAAGCGTGTCTCCTGAGTGACTGCGAATTCGCGCTGTTGCGGCATGCTATGCGAGTTCTTTTTGAATTGTAAATCCAACTGGCTACTACAAAGCGATTACAAAAAGCGCGCCGCACCAAGGCAGGGCTCGCCCGGGTGGTTGTGGTAGGCTCTGCGCCCGATCATTGATCACGTCCCTGGGAGTTGCCGTGTACGAACTCGCTCTGCGCCGCCTGAATCGCATGCATGCTGTGGACTGCGCACGCGCGCTGAGCGGTGGCAAACGCGGACTCGAGAAAGAAAGCTTGCGGATTACCCGCGAGGGCCGGCTGGCGGCCACGCCGCATCCACGCGCCTGGGGTTCGGCCCTTACCCATCCCTACATCACGACCGATTATTCCGAAGCCCTGCCCGAACTCATCACCCCGCCGTTTTCGAAGAACCAGGAAGTCGCCGACTTCCTGCAGCACATTCATCAGTTTATTTATCAGGCGCTCACGCCCGATGAACTCCTGTGGTGTGCCAGCATGCCGTGTGCGATCAGGGATGATCAGGAAGTGCCGATTGCGCAGTTCGGGCATTCAAATATCGGACGCATGAAGCATGTTTATCGGGTGGGCCTGGACTATCGCTATGGGCGCCGGATGCAGGCTATTGCGGGCGTGCATTTCAATTATTCACTGCCAGATGAGTTCTGGCCGCAGTACCAGGCGCTGGAAAAAGACCCGGACAGTCAACGCGCCTTCGTGGATAAGAGTTATTTCGCACTGATCCGCAACTTCCGCCGTCTGGGCTGGATGGTGCCGCTATTGTTCGGCACCAGTCCGGTGGTGGGCAGTTCGTTTCTGGCCGGGCGCACCGCGCGCTTCAAAGAATTCGACGCGCACTCACATTATCTGCCGCATGCGACCTCGCTGCGCATGAGCGATATCGGCTACAAAAACAAGAATCAAGCCGTGCTGCAGATGTCCTATGACCATCTCGACAATTACGTCGCGAGCTTGGCCAAGGCGATCGCCACGCCCTATCCGGAATATGAGGTGATCGGTCTGTACGATGGCGAGCGCCGTGTGCAGCTCAACACCAATGTGCTGCAGCTGGAGAACGAGTTCTATAGTTACATGCGGCCAAAAAGGGCCACCCATTCCGGTGAAAAGCCGAGTGCCGCGCTGCGCGAACGCGGCGTTGAATACGTAGAGATGCGCGCGCTCGATGTGTTCGCGTTCAGTCCCAGCGGCGTGGCGCTGGAGCACATGCACTTCCTGGAGGCCTTCCTGTTGCTTTGCCTGTTGGCCGATAGCGCGCCGATTGCCCCTGAGGAACAGTGGGCGATCGAATACAACGAATTGACGATTGCATTGCGTGGGCGGGAGCCTGGTCTGCGCCTGATCCAGGGCGGGCGGCGCATCGGCGTCACCGAGTGGGCGACAGATATCTTCAATGCGATGGAGCCGCTGTGTGAAATTCTGGACAGCGCGGACGGTGGCACGGCGTACCGTGCCGCCCTCCAGGCCCAACGCGCCACCTTGCTCGATCCAACCCTGCTGCCGTCTGCGCAAATCCTGCAGCGCATGCGCACCTCACAGCAAAGTTTTTATGAATTCGCATTGGCGCTTTCGACCGAACATGCCGCGCATTTTCGGGTGAATCCCCTCACCGAGTCAGTGGCCGGACAGCTGCGTACCATTGCGGAGGAGTCACTGGCCTCGCAGCGCACCTTGGAGGCCGATACAAGCCAAAGTTTCGAGGATTACCTGGCCCGCTACTTTGCGGGTTAGTGCTTAACGGCTTTACTTAAGGCACGTCCTCGAACTTATTATCGTAGGAGCGGCTTTAGCCGCGAACAGCGCTGAATCACCCGCTCGCGGCTAAAGCCGCTCCTACAGAGGACTATGAAGAAACGCCTACTTTGCCGCGCGCCGTCCCACCAACGGACTTAAATCAATCTATTTTCCCGTTAAGATTAAGTGCCGCTCGGGTTGGTGCTTATTTTTCTCGCGAGCAAACTTTTCGCGCGCAACGCGCTCTAATTCCAGCGAAAGAAATGACCTAGAGGATTGCTCCATGAAACGCCGAGATTTTTTTACCCGCCTGGGTGCACTCGCCTGTTGGTTCAGTCCTTGGCCGCTGTTCGCCACGGAGACTCCCCCGGAAATCGTAAAACTCCAGGAACATTGGCGAACGCTGTTGAATCCCGCGGCTAAAGTGGCCACCGATCCCAAGCCCCTGGATAAATCGGAGGCTGCCTGGCGCGCCGTCCTGCCCAGTGACAGCTACGAGGTGTTGTTCGAAGAAGAAACCGAACCGCCGTTCTCGAGCTATTTGAATCAGGAAAAGCGCGCGGGGGTGTTTGTATGCCGCGCCTGCGCGTTACCGTTATTCACGTCCGAAATGAAATATGACAGCGGCACCGGCTGGCCCAGCTTCTTCACCAGCATCCCGGGTCATCTGGCAACCAAAACCGATTTAAAAATTTTTCTGCCGCGGACCGAATATCACTGTGTGAAGTGCGGCGGCCATCAGGGCCACATGTTCGACGACGGTCCGGCGCCAAGTAACGAGCGCTGGTGCAACAACGGCGTGGCATTGAAATTCATCGCGCTTAAAAATTAAGGCGCTTGGTCGAGGGCGAACAGCGCGGGTGCAACGCCGCGCGCAAGGTAGACCCCCGTGCCCAGTCGCAGAAACCCCCGCCGCAGGTGCTGGCGATACCAATTTGCGCTGCGTAGATGCACCTTCCCATCGGTCCGCGCCTGATCACAATTGGTCCGCCAGTCTTCGCGCGTGAGGACTGTGAAGTAGAGCAGCCCCTTGCTCAGGGTGGCGAGATTCGACAAGGCGCGGACTGCGGCCTCGCGGTCAAGGTACTGCAGCACGTCATGGCAGACCACGACATCAAACGGCGTCCGCGCCACGTAATCCGTAATTGAAGATTTGGTCCAGGCATAGCGCGCGCACGCATAGTTGCTGACCTCAATGCCGGTGCATCGCGCGACGGGAAACGCCGCTTCCAGGGCGCGCAGAAAAAATCCGGCGCCCGCGCCGGCGTCGAGTACCCGGCGGACTTTTATCTGGAACAGGCTCGCGTAGGCGGCCAGCAGTCGGGCGCGTGGCAGGTAATCCAGGGGTGCTGCGACCCGCGTCCGGCGCGCATAGTAGAAACGTTCAAAAAAGCGTCCGTCGAAGCGTTCAGCATCCATGGCGGCCAACTCTTATCTGCAAATATTCATGAAGTTAACGGTGAGTAATGCCGATAGCACTTGAAACCATCCCCTCGGTGGTGGGTATGGGTTGACCCGACCTTGCTATGTTTAACACAATTGAGACACAACGCCCCGCGAAGATCGGCCCGGATCTTCAGTGAGGCACGCCGCACCGCCCAGCGGCTCAAAAGGAGGTCACAATGATAACCACGGCCCACCGTTTCTTAGTCTCGCTACCGCTCGCAGTACCCCTGGTGGCGAGTGCCTTCAACCTCGGCCAACTCAATACGCGCTCGCACGCCGGTGAAAATCTGGAGGCCACGATTGCGCTGTATCTGGCACCGACGGAAGGGACCCTACCCTTGGCGGTGACTCTCGCACCGGATCTATTCTCGCCCGCACGATCATCTACCGCCGCCCTGCTCGGCGCGATTTCCAGCCAGGTTGAATACGCGGCTGAGGGTTACGCCCAGATTCATTTGCGCTCAACCACCCCGCTGAACGTGAGCGAGTTGAGTTTTCGCGTGCGCGCGCAGCAAGGAACACAGGCCTGGTCGCGGGTCTACGCGCTGAAATTGCGCCCAGCGCCTGCGCCGCGCGTCGATCGTGAGCGCGCGCCAACCCGCCAAAGCCCACGGCTGCCAGCCGCGAGTCTGACGGCCACGGCATATGGGCCCGTGCAGAGTGGGGATACCTTGTGGGCGATTGCAAAAAGATTGCGTGGTGCTGCCTCCCTCAACGCGACCATGCAAGCACTGCACGCCGCGAATCCGCACGCCTTCGTCAACGGCGATATCGATCGCCTGAAGCTCGGCGTGACCTTGACCCTGCCCACTGCCTCCGTGCGCGTGAAGTCTCCCACCATAGCGCCGAGCACGGCTTCCAGCGCGCCGCTCTCCGAGGTCACAGAAGATTTGTTCGCGACCGAAAACAGTGGGTCACCGAGCGCTCCAGTGGTCACGCCGGTCACGACCGTCGCACTCACCCAGCGTGATCCTGCGCTCGCCAAAAAGCTCGCCGAACTGGATCAGAAATTTGCCGCGATTCGCGCGCAGTATGCACTTCCGGACACGCGCGCTGCGGAAACCACGAGCGTGCCGGTCGTCGCCGCCGCGCCGCCCGCAAGCAAACCAGAGATGGCGCCAGTCGCAGCGCAAGGCGCAGCCGCGCCAGCGCCGACGATTCCTGCAGTGAAGGTAGACGCCGCAGCTGCCGCGTCGAAGTCTGCCAGCGGCTCACCACTGCTGTTGGGCTTACTGTTTGGGGTTCTGCTGACGGGCGCAGTGTTGGCCTATTCGCGACGCCAACTTCAGGTGCGGCGTAAACTGCAAGCTGACTTCGAAACGCGCGAGGCGCAACGCAAAGCGGAAGTGTCCGCCAAAGCCGGTCGGCGCGATGAGCCTGTGCCGGCGCCCAATATTGCCGTAGCCGCGCCCGTCAGCGAAGTTTTCGTGGCGCCTGATCTGACGGCCAACCTGGAAGGCATGGAAATCGCGCGTCCAGTGACGCCTTTGTTTGCGGCGCTGGAAGACAACCAGGACGATATCGATGCGAGCATCGCCCACGGTCGCTATGAAGATGCCGAGCGCTTACTCCAAAAAGTCATCGCCGCCGCGCCTCGAAATGTGGCCGCCAAACTCCGCTTAGCGGAAGTCTTTTATATCACCGAGCGCGTGGAGGACTTCAGCGCACTCGCAGAAAATCTCCAGCTGCACCACCGGGCAGATCTAAGCAACGACGAGTGGCGGCGCGTGATGCGCATGGGGAAAATCATCGCGCCTGAGCGGACACTCTTCGCGGGGCCGCGCGCGGTCGGTACAGGCTAGCCAGCCGCCCTTCTCACGCGCGAAAGATATCCTTGCGCGCCCGGGTCGCGCCGAAGATTTCCACGAGCGAGGCGCCCGCCAGGCCCAAAGTGTGCTGGATTTCCCGGCTATCCGGCCGCAGAAAGGGATTGGTCGCACACTCTTCGGCCATTGTTGAGGGCACCGTTGGCTGGCCCGTCGCACGCAATCCATCAATTCGCCGCATCCGTGCCACCAGGAGCGGGTTCGCGGGTTCTACCGACAACGCAAAGCGCCCATTCGACTGGGTGTATTCATGCGCGCAGTAAACTCGCGTGGCGGGTGGCAAGGCTTTGAGTTTGGATAGCGAATCCCACATCTGGGTGGGAGTGCCCTCGAACAAGCGTCCACAACCTAGCGCAAACAACGTGTCGCCACAGAACAACGCGGCGGAATCTTCAAACCAATACGCAATGTGGCCGCGGGTGTGGCCGGGGACATCGAACACCTTGGCGCGTGCCGTACCTAACGCAAAGGTATCGCCATCCCCTACCTCGGTCACGATGCCCGGGATGCGGGCGCGATCAGCACGTGGTCCCACCACCGTACAGCCAGTTTCACGGATCAAGGTTTCATTGCCTCCGACATGATCGGAATGATGATGGGTATTGAGGATGTGCGTGAGCTGCCAGTCCAGGCGCGCCAGCGCCTCCAGCACTGGCTCGGCCACCGCCGGATCAACCACGCCCGTGTGGCCGGTGGCAGGATCGCGCAGCAGATAAATGTAGTTGTCGTTGAGGACTGCCAGCTGTTCGATTTGCAGCATCGTGGGCTCCCGCGCGCGATTTGGATTGTGCGGTAAGTATACTGACATCTCCTCCGCCAACTTCGAAACATCCATGACCCTGCATGCCGAATTCTGGCGCCATGCGCTATCCTCCAGTGTGCTCCGCCGCGCAATAAGGGTTTCGCTCAGTATTGGGTCACTGCTGATGTTGATCAACTATGGCGACCAATTGCTCGCCGGCACCCTCACCGCGCGCGATGTCCTGAAGATCGCGCTCACCTACTGCGTGCCGTTTTGCGTCTCGACGTGGTCAGCGGCGAGCGCACTTGTCACGACTCGGCGCTAGTGCCTGGCGGCGTGTTGGGGTGAGCTTGCGCACCCCAACATTGGGGTCGGCATCTTGCGCCAATCTTGCCAACTGGCCATAATCGACCAATCGGTCAGTTATGTTTAAGGCTTTCCTATGGATACCAGCGCTGCCCAACGAGTCGCCGAGCGCACCCGCGAAGCACTGTGGCGGGACGATTTCGCCAGCCAGTCCATGGGCATGACCTTCCTTGAGCTGGCGCCCGGTTACGCCAAGCTCGCGATGACCGTGCGGCGCGAAATGTTGAATGGCTTCGGCATTTGCCATGGCGGGATGCTCACGACTTTCTGCGACACCGCACTCGCGTTTGCCTCCAACAGTCACAACGAAAAGGCCGTGGCAGTCAGCCTGGCGATCGATTTCGTGACGTCAGCGCGGCTGGATGAGCAGCTGCTCGCCGAGGCCCGCGAAGTCACACGCACCCGGCGCACTGGCGTTTATGACGTCACGGTCACCAATTCACTTGGCACCTTGGTGGCCGTGATGCGCGGGAGAGTCCAGCGCATGCCGGGCAAGACGGTCACGGAGGACTGAGCGATGGCCGGCCCCCGTGCACACTTCTCGGGTGCGCTCCATCCCATTGAGATGGCGAGTACCGATGAGATCCGCAGCCTGCAGCTCACGCGTTTGCGCGCCACCGCTGCGCAGGTGTATGCGCGCGTGCCGCATTACCAACAGGCTTTTGCGGCAGCCGGGGTGCATCCGGATGACTTGCGCGATTTGAGCTCGCTCGCGCGCTTCCCCTTCACGACCAAAGCTGATCTCCGCCAACACTATCCGTTCGGGATGTTCGCCGTGCCACGCGCGGAAGTGGTGCGCGTGCATGCTTCGAGCGGTACCACTGGCAAGCCGACCGTCGTTGGCTACACGCAGCGCGACATCGACACCTGGGCCTCCCTCGTCGCGCGCTCGATCTACGCGAGTGGGGGACGCGCGGGCGACCTCGTGCACATCGCCTATGGCTATGGGCTATTCACTGGCGGGTTGGGTGCGCATTACGGTGCCGAACGTCTGGGCTGTACGGTGGTGCCGATGTCCGGCGGTCAAACCGAGAAACAGCTGCAATTGATCGAGGATTTCCAACCCGATGTGATCATGGTCACGCCCTCGTACATGCTGACCTTGATCGATGCCTTGGAACGCAGTGGACGCGATCCGCGCACGATCTCACTGAAAATCGGCATTTTCGGGGCAGAGCCCTGGACCGAGGCCATGCGCCAGGAAATTGAAGCCCGGACCCGGCTGGACGCGATAGATATTTTTGGCCTCTCCGAAGTGATGGGGCCTGGCGTCGCCTGTGAGTGCATCGAAAGCAAGGACGGCCCGGTGATCTGGGAAGATCATTTCTATCCCGAGATCATTAATCCGGACACTGGCGAAAACCTGCCCGACGGCGAATTGGGCGAACTCGTCCTCACCTCGCTAACCAAGGAAGCGTTCCCCGTGTTGCGCTATCGCACACGTGACCTGACCAGGCTCCTGCCGCCGACCGCGCGCTCGATGCGCCGCATCGGCAAGATCACCGGCCGTTCAGACGACATGCTGATTATTCGCGGGGTTAATGTTTTCCCGAGCCAGATTGAAGAAATCGTGTGTGCCGTTGCGGCACTCGCGCCGCATTACCTGATCTTCCTTGATAAGGACGGCCATCTTGATCAGTTGACGGTGCACGTCGAACGCCGCGAAGCCACGCCGGCCAGCGCCGGCCCGACCGTGGCGGAGTTCGTTCGGCATCGCATCAAGACGTTGATCGGCGTCAATGCACGCATTGAAGTATTGGATCCACAGGCGATTGAGCGCGTTGTAATCGGCAAAGCCGTACGCGTATTCGATCGCAGAAAATAGGAGGCCACATGTATACCCAGGCAATGGATGTTCCAGGCGGCGACGAACAACCCGCCGCCCAATTGAACCTGACCGAGGCCGCGGCAGTCGCGGCGTTTGATCAACGCTGCGCGAATGGCGAATTCATCGAAGCCAAGGACTGGATGCCCGAGAACTACCGCAAAACGCTGGTGCGCCAAATCAGCCAGCATGCGCATTCGGAAATCGTCGGCATGCTGCCCGAAGGCAATTGGATCTCGCGCGCGCCGAGCTTGAAGCGCAAAACCATTCTGCTTGCCAAGGTCCAGGACGAAGGCGGCCATGGGCTTTATCTTTATGCGGCGGCCGAAACCCTGGGCGTTTCGCGCGCTGAGATGATCGACGCCCTGCACAGCGGGCGCGCCAAATACTCATCAATCTTCAACTACCCGACGCCGACCTGGGCCGATATCGGCGTCATCGGCTGGCTGGTCGATGGCGCTGCGATCATGAATCAAGTGCCGCTGTGCCGCTGTTCGTACGGCCCCTATGCGCGCGCGATGATTCGCATCTGCAAGGAAGAATCCTTTCACCAACGCCAGGGTTTTGATCTGCTCCACACCATGATGCAGGGCACCGCAGCGCAACGCGCGATGGTGCAGGACGCCGTCAATCGCTGGTGGTGGCCGGTGTTAATGATGTTCGGTCCGCATGATAAGGATTCCGCCCATTCCGAAACCTCGGCGAAGTGGGGGATCAAACGGATTTCGAATGACGATCTGCGCCAGAAGTTTGTCGACGCCATCGTCGAACAGGCGAGGGTACTCAACGTCTCACTGCCCGATCCTGATTTGAAATGGAATGCTGAGCGCGGACAGCATGACTTCGGCGCGATCGACTGGCGCGAATTCTGGAAGGTGGTCAACGGCGATGGACCGTGCAATCGTGAAAGAGTTGCCGCCAGAGTGAAGGCTTATGCCGAGGGCGCCTGGGTGCGCGACGCGGCGACTGCGTATGCAGAGAAACACGCGCCGCGCGCGGCATAAAGGAGACTATAGACATGTCCAGCTCAAAAGAGTGGCCGCTGTGGGAAGTCTTTATTCGCAGCCGGGCCGGGCTCGATCACAAACATTGCGGCAGCGTGCATGCCCCGGACTCGACCTTGGCCCTGCAAACGGCGCGCGATGTCTATACACGCCGTCAGGAAGGGGTATCGATCTGGGTGGTGCGCGCAGATCAGATCGTGGCCTCCGATCCCGCTAACAAAGCGGCGTTCTTTGATCCCATGCAGGACAAAATCTACCGGCACCCCACGTTCTATCAACTGCCGGAGGATGTGAATCACCTATGACGCACGCGATTTCACCAAGAACGCCGTCATCACCGTCGGGGCCAATGAATGAATACCGCTAACAATCCCCTGCTGCTCGGTCCCCACCACCTGACGTACCTGCTGCGCCTTGCCGACGGCGCATTGATCCTCGCGCAGCGGATCGCCGAATGGTGCGGTCACGGGCCGGTGGTCGAGGAGGACATTGCGTTTACCAACATCGCGCTCGATCTGCTCGGACAGGCGCGCCTGCTCTATACCCATGCGGGTCAATTGGAGGGCGCAGGGCGCGACGAAGACGCGTTCGCCTATTGGCGCGACGCAGAACAATTTTATAACCCCATCTTGGTCGAACTTCCCAACGGGGATTTCGGGCAAAGTGTGCTGCGCGCCTATGCGTATACCGCCTATCAGCAATGTGGGTGGCCGGCGCTTGAACACTCACAGGACCTTGGCCTGGCCGCGATCGCGCGCAAGAGCCGCCCGGAAACCGACTATCACTGCGATCATCTCGCGCAGTGGATTCTGCGGCTTGGCGATGGCACTGCTGAATCGCATTCGCGCATGCAACACGCGCTAGCCACCGTGTGGCCCTGCACCCCCGAGTTGTTCATGGACGATGCCGTGGAACAGGCTGCCGTGCAAAATGGGCTCGGACCTGCACCAGCTACGCTGATCGTTGAATGGCAGCAGCGGACTTCAGCGCTTATCACAAAGGCCACGCTCAAGTTGCCAGCACCGACGTCCTGTACTGCGGCTGGTCGCCACGGCCAGCACTCGCCCTATTTCGGTGAGCTGTTAGCAGAAATGCAGTCTTTGGCGCGCGCGCATCCAGGTGCCCAGTGGTAGCGCGGCCGGCATTTCATGTCCTCACGGTGGGTGATGTTCGCCGCGAGAGCGATGACGCGGTATCGATCGCGCTTACAGTGCCACCCGCACTGCGCACGACTTTCACGTTTCGCGCCGGACAGTACCTCACCTTGCGACGACCCGGCGACCCGGCGGACGAGCGCCGCAGTTACTCGCTGTGCTCGGCACCGGGCGACGAGGATCTGCGCATTGGCGTACGCGAAATTCCGCAGGGCATTGTCTCGACCTGGCTGAACCGCGACTTGCAACCGGGCATGACTGTCGACTGCATGCCACCCGATGGTCAGTTTGGTGCCGTAGTCACGTCGCGCGAACCGCGGCATCTGCTGCTGGTCGCGGTCGGCAGCGGGATCACACCACTGCTGTCCCTGGCGAAAGCGGCACTCGCCAGTCACCCGAAAAACTGCGTGACCTTGCTCTACGGCAATCGCCGACTCAGTACCACCATGTTCCGCGAGGAACTTGAAGATCTCAAAAATCGCTACCTCGATCGACTTGCGCTGCATTGCGTGTTCTCGCGCGAAGCGCAGGAGTTTGCGCTCTACGACGGGCGCCTCGATGGCGCACGGGTGCAGGAATTTTTGACCCGGCTGGTACCGATCAGCAGCGTGGACGAGGCCTTCCTGTGCGGGCCACATGCGATGCTGAATGAGGTGGAAGGCTTGTTGCGCGAGGCCGGCTTGGCGGAAGAGCGCATTCACGTCGAACGTTTTGGCGTGGCCGACATCCCGGTCATCACCCGCGCAGAAGTTCTCGCGCCACACAGTGCGCTCATCACCGTGATCGTCGATAGCGCGCGGCGCGACATCGAACTTAAGGACAGCACTGTGTCCATTCTCGATGCCGCGCGCGCGGCGGGACTGGATCTGCCCTTCTCATGCAAATCCGGTGTGTGCGCGACCTGCCGCGCGCGGGTGCTCGAAGGGGAAGTCACCATGACCCGCAACTTTGCGTTGCTGAAGTCCGATTTGGCGGCCGGTATTGTGCTCTCCTGCCAGGCGCATCCGGTGACCTCGCGGGTGGTGATTTCGTTTGATGAGCGGTGAAGAGGAAGATTTGCCACGGAAGCACGGAGGTTAACCCGTCATCCCGGAAACGGCGTCGCCGTTATCCGGGCTCCAGCCCAAACTTCAGCGCCCATGGATCCCGGGTCTGCGCCCGGGATGACGGAGTTCAGCGGCACGCGCTTTCCGGGATGACCGATTGACCTCCGTGGCTAACTATTAAATTCCTCTAAAGACAGCTAAGACCGACAATGCCCCGCGGACGCGCCGCCAATTTCGACCTTCAGCGCCAGACCATCCTGCAGCAGGCCGCTGAGCTGTTTGCTGCGCGCGGCTACACGGGCACCTCCATGCTTGAGTTGGCGGCGGCGCTCGGGATCTCCAAGGCGCTGCTTTATCACTACTGCACGGAGAAGTATCAGCTGCTGCGCGAAATCGCCGAAAGTCATATCGATCGTCTCTGTGCGGTCACCGCCCAACCGGACACCCTGGAGGCGCTGATCCAGCGCGTGGTGGGGGAGTACGCCGAGGCGCGGTTTCATCACCACGTGTTGGTGCAGGACATCAAATATTTGAAAGCGGATGATCGCGCCCGCATCCTTGCCAAAGAGCGGCAGGTGGTGGCGGCGTTCGCGCGCGCTATCGCCGCCGAACAACCGGCGCTGGCGGTAGCCGCGCTGGAGAAGCCGCTCACCATGCTGTTATTCGGCATGATCAACTGGCTGTTTACCTGGTTTCGCGCCGATGGAAGTTTGTCGTATGCCGATATCGCGGCGCTCGTGACACGCTTCGCGCTCGGCGGTTTGCGCGAGGTAGCGCGACGAGACCCGGGCGCCTATCGCGGCTAAAGCCGCTCCTACGAAGACCAAACTCCCCGCAGGAGCGGCTTTAGCCGCGATAGCGCATTGCCATGCAGCGAAATTTCGCGTGGGGTCGGGATCATTACAACGCCGCCTCCGCCACCTGCCGCGCGGCCGTGAAATCGGTCTTGCCACTGCCGAGTTTGGGGATTTCCGCCACGTGGCGGAATTCGCTGGGGATGGATAGCGGACTACTGCCCGCCTCCAGCAGGCGTTTGCGCAGACCTTCGAGATCAATCTCCGGCCCGGCAACGAGCAATAGGATTTGTTCGCCCTTCTTAGGCTCGGGAAGATTCACGGCGCACACATCAAGTTCAGGATCACCAAGCACTTGCCGAACTTGTTCTTCGACCGCCGTCAAACTCACCATCTCACCGGCAAGTTTCGCGAAGCGCGAATAGCGATCAACAATGGTCAGGAAACCATCCGCATCCAAGTGCCCCTTGTCGCCGGTTTTATACCAGCGCAAACCGTCGAGCTCGACAATCGCCTGCGCAGTGCGGGCGGGATCGCCGAGATAGCCCAACATGACCTGCGTGCCGCCGATCAGGATCAGTCCGGCGTCGCCGGTGGGTAATTCGTCGAGCGTAATCGGATCCACAATGCGGAAGCTCGAGCCGGGCAACGGCATACCGACGGTGCCTGGTTTGTTGCCGTATTGCACCTTCCAATACGTCGTATCGAGTCGATCAGGAATATTCACGCCAGCCACCGGAGTGGTTTCGGTCGCCCCATAGCCTTCGTAGATTTCCTTGGTGAATTTCACCTTGAAAGCTTCGCGCACATCGCTCGCCAGCTTCTCCGCGCCAGAGACCACGATCCGCAACGAATCAAACATCAGGTGATGCACGCGCGGGTTCTTGGTGTAGAGCCGGAGGAAAGTCGAGGTGCCCATCAGGATGGTGGCGCGATATTCCGCGACCGCCTTGCCGATGTTCACGGCGTCCGTCGGATCCGGGTGACAGATGGTGGGGATGCCTTCAACCATCGGCATTAACGTAGTAACCGTCAGACCAAAGGCATGAAACTGCGGCAGGGTGGCCATCAGCACATCGTTCTCTTCGGTGTTGATCATGTCCGAGATCTGTTTGATGTTGCCCATGATGTTGCGATGGGACAGCACCACGCCCTTCGGTTCGCCTTCACTGCCGCTGGAGAACAGAATCGCGGCCGGGCTTTCGAGCGATACCCGTTTACAGTAAAGCAGCCGCAGCATAAAACGCGGCAACAGCACGGCCTGCACCAGGGTCCACGCACGGCGTGTCTGACTAACCCCAGCAGCCAGATCTTCAAGCTTGTAAACCTGTACCGCGGTGAGTAACGCCTCGATGTCGATTCCGCGTTGCTGGAGACGTTCCAGAAAGCGCTTGGAAGTGAACACGGTGCGGATGTCGGCCTTACGCAGCGCCGCCTGCAGCGCCATGGGGCTCGCGGTGTAATTGAGATTGACCACCGTCTTGCCCCGCAACAGCGCCGCGAGATTGGCGAGCGTGCCGCCATTGCTGGTGGGTAACAGCAGCCCGACATTCTGCCCCACTGCCAACCGCTTGATGAAGCCCGCGATGATCAACACCCCGGTGATCACGCGATAACCCGACAGTCCGCCGCTCAAAGTATCGGCGAGCATCAGATCGTTGCGCATGCGTTTAGCCGTCGCGAGCCAGGCTTCGGGAATCGTCTCCAAGGTTTTCGTATAACGTTCCCAGGATTCAATTGAGAGCTCAAACACCCGCCGCTTCAGTTGTTCGGCTGGCGTGCTGAGAGGCAACGGGCGGCCGAAGGCCACCACGATATCGCGCCGCATACCGCCCCCGCGCAGCACCCGCAGGCGGGTACTCGACCGCGAGAACGCGCTGCCCCATAAACCGCGCAGATAGAACGGCACGATGACGCCTCGTCCGTCACTCGCCGCCTGTTCGTAACCCCGTTTGAATTCGCCGAGATGGCCGGTGCGACTGATCGCCCCTTCCGGAAACAAGCCCACCACATCGCCCGCATTCAGGCACACGCGCACTTCTTCCAGCGCCGTACGACTGCCTGCCCCGCCTATCGGGATCACGCCGAAGCCGTTGAGAAACCATTTCAGATACCAGCGTTCGTAGAGACTGCGTTCCATCACGAAACGAATTGGGCGCGGGCAGGCGATTTGTAACACCGCCCAGTCAATCCACGAAATATGATTGCCGAGCAGCAACACGCCGCCCTGTTGCGGCATCGTTTCAAAGCCAATCACGCGGATCCGGTAGCGCTGCGAAATAACCATGTTGGCGATGATGCGCGCCAACGAGTGCGGCAACTTATAAACCGTGTACAACGCACCGCCGAGCGCCACCAGCACTAACAACGTAAACAGGCCGACCGCCTGCAGCCCGAGCAACGAAAACACCACCGTCAGCACCAGGAAGATCAGCATCAGCAGGTTCTGCAGGAAATTGCTCGCGGCCAGCACCGTGCCGCGGCTGGGCGCCGCCGCGTGATACTGAATCAGCGCGTTCAAGGGCACGATGAACAAGCCACCAAGAAAGCCCAGCGCGATAAAGTTAACGCCCTGCAAGGTCACCGAATGGAGCAGGGGCACCATCGCGACCGTCGCGGCGACCCCGAAGGCACCGACCGGCACCAGGCCGGTTTCAATATGATGGCGCGAGGCACGTCCAGCCACGATCGAACCGGCGACGATCCCAACGCCGGTGCACGCGAGCAGGCCCTGGACGACGACGGTGCTCATGAGGCCGAGACTTTCTTTGGCGAGCGCCGGGTAGGCGGCCACCACCACCTGCGCAATGGCCCAGAAGATTGCGAGGCCGACAATCGATAGATACACCGTTGAATCGGCATGCACCGCGCGCAGGTTGTGGCGCATCGTTGCCAAAGTTCGATACGGCTTCCACGCAAAATTCTGAGTGGGTGCGGCGGCCGCGGTTAGCGGCAGACGATAGAGCAGCAGGAGTTCGAGCACGGCGGCAGCAATTAAGCCCCAGCCGAGGGGGGCGATGTGCACCAGCACTTCATTACTGGAAGTTGGTAGAAGGTTCGCCAAGCAATGCTCGAATAACACCGAGAACACAAAGATGCCGGCCAGCATCGCCAAGGTACTCACCGCCTGCACCACCCCGTTGGCGGTAGTGAGCTCCGCCGCGCCGACCAACTCGCGGATATAACCAAACTTGGCTGGCGAGTAAAACGCGGCTTGCGCGCCGAGCAGGAAGGTCATCACGAAGGCCGGCCAGAACCAACCGAGGTAATAGAACAACGTAATCATCAACGTGAGCGCGACTGCGGCCCACGCGGCGCGGCGCATCACGACTGGTTTCGAGTAGCGATCTGCGACGAAACCGGCCGGGGTAAACAGCAGCACGAAGGGCAGCAAGATCAGCGCGTTCACGATGGCGGTGAGCGTGACCTGAAGATCGCCAGCATAGATTTTGAACACCGTGTTCTGAATGACGATCTTGTGACCAAGATCGACGAACGCATTCAGAAACACCGCCGCGACGAACGCGGTGAAACCGCGCACACGGAACAGATTCAGCATGATCCTCCCTTAGCGGTGCGCACAGACGTGGCGAATGACGACGCGTTTCTTAAGGTCTGCTCGGGCCGCTCAACTCGGCGGCGCAATCCCGGTCAGCGAAGTCCGCGCCGATATCTCGAACCAGTTGCCATCTGGATCGAGAATGAAGCCATAGCGCGCGACCGTGCCAAAATTAACCGGCGGTGCGCCGAGGGTGCCGCCCCGTTTGACGATCGCCGCACATTCAAGGTCGCAGTCAAAAATCTGGATCGTCAGATACCGGAAGTTCGGCCCGATGAAGGCCTTGCTCGGCACGCCGCCGGGACCTTTCTCCACGAAGAGCAGGGTGTCGCCGCAACGCGCAAGCAGAGGTCCCAGCGCTTCAAATTCCATCGCACCAACATAGAAATCCATCATGCGAGCCGGTTCTGGCGTGCTAACGGTGATCCCGAGCCCGACTACGCCATCGGTACCCGGCGGCACCAGACGCACGCGCTCACCGCCCGGGTGCTGACCTTCCCAGGCAGGTGCGCCGGCACGCGCGATGGTGAGCGCAGTGTACCCCGAGGGTGGAGAGGCTGGCAGTGGATGTCGGTAATGATTGATCTTGATGACGGAGCTATGCGCGTCGTAACGGTGCTGCACCCAAAGATCATCGAACGGCAGCTGATGGTCGAGCCGCAGTCCCACCGTCTCACCCCAGAATTTTGTGTGCCGGGCGAGATCGGGCGTGAACAAGCCGATATCGAGATGGGGTTTGGCAAGGCGCATGCGTAACTCCTAAAGGTAATCACATCACGGTGGCAATAGATCGAGTGCCTGATTATCGATGGCCTGCTGGGCGCCACCGATCGCCATGTGCATCAGCATGCGGTCACCCCGCTCGGTGCGTTTAACGACCAAGGTGGCGGTGAGCGCAACGGCGATCACCGCAAAACTGTAATGGCGATAGTCGTCCATCAACTGCGCGAAGGTATAGTCCGTCACACCGTACCTCAACAGATCATCGTGATAGGTTTGGAGCAGTGATTTTTCGTGCTTGCGACGGGTCTCACGGTCAAAGCACCCGCCCAGCAAGTACGCCGGATCCATCCCGCTGCCGAGGAAGCTGCCAGTCTGCCAATCAACAATGGCGACTCTTCCATCGGCGCCGCCGAAGAGCATGTTATCCGGCCGAAAATCGCAGTGTGAATACGTTTTGGGGAAATCGCGGGGCCGGTTCCAGTAGGCGTGATTGCGCACGTAGCGATCACAGCAGGCGGCAACTTCGGGCGTCAGAAATCCTTGATAGTTCTGCTGCACGTGATCCCACGAACGTTCGATGAGCTCAGTGGTGTAGAAGCCCTGGGCGCCGGCGGGAATATGCAGCCACGGCGCCTGCATGAGCGCCCTGTCGTTCCAGAAGGTCGCGTGTAATTTCGCAGCCTCAGCGAGCGCGGCAGCGGCTTCAGCGAGTGTGCAACCACGCATCTGATCGCCTGGCTGCGCTGGCGCGAGATCTTCGAAGAGCAGCGCAAAATCTCCCACTTCATTAATTTCTGCGACGTACGGCCGCGGCGTGCGAATTTTCGCGCGTGCGGCAAGTTCGCGATAAAACATCACTTCCGCGCGATACCAGCCCATGCTGCGACCGGAATCGCGCGCGACCGGATTGGCGGAGGAGAATTTTCCAACCACGGCAGTGGGTGCCCCGGCCGGGGGCGTGCCTGCATACTGCAAGTGAAAGCGCCGCGTTTCGCCGAGTTGACCGGTGCCGACGGTCTCGATCTCGAAGTCAGCTACGCGCGCCTCGATGCCACCTTGCAAAAGCGCCGCGCTCAGCCATTCAGCAGTGACCGCTTCGGGCGGCAGGACTTCTAACGGTGGCGGCATGCAGATTGCTCCTCGCAAAAAAAGGTCTGGCGAGAATGGCACTTACTTAAGGCACATGACAAGGCTAAGCCGCGTGCGCTTCGATCTTATGACCGTAGGAGCGGCTTTAGCCGCGAGGGGCGAGTCAGCGCTGTTCGCGGCTAAAGCCGCTCCTACCGAAATGCCTGCTTAGCTTTCAGTGTCATCCTCCCAACACACTTAAATCAATGCTATTCCCCTTAAGTTAAGTGCCATTCGGGTCTGGCGAATCTTATGCAACCTTGCTCTAGATCAACAGCCTTCGTTGATTTCATCGGCATCACCACCTGGATGTCGGATTACGCTGCGCTTATCCGACCTATAGTAGTGATCTGCTATCCTCTCCCTTGATTCCCCCTGGGCCAGAAAGATCTCACCATGCATTTCGGCATTTTCGATCACATGGATCGCGGCGATCTCTCGGTCGGCCAGCAATATCGTGAGCGTCTGGCGTTGATTGCCGGCTACGATCAAGCCGGCTTCTATGCCTATCATCTTGCCGAGCATCATGGCACGCCGCTCGGCGTGGCCTCGGCCCCCAGCGTGTTTCTGGCGGCTGTCTCGCAGCGCACCGAGCGGCTGCGCTTCGGACCCCTGGTCTACACCATGAGTCTCTATCACCCGCTGCGCCTGCTCGAAGAAATCTGCATGCTCGACCAACTGAGTGATGGTCGCTTGGAACTCGGCGTCGGCCGCGGCATTTCGCCGATCGAACTGGGCTTCTACGGCGTGGGGACGGAAGCACAGGAGCGCTACACCGAAGTGCTGGAAGTTGTGCTGCAGGGACTGACCACGGGGCGTCTTAACCATGCCGGTAAATATCACACCTTTCACGACGTGCCGCTTGAACTCGCGCCGGTGCAGAAGCCACACCCACCGCTGTGGTACGGCGTGGCGCGGCCGGACACCACGGCCTGGGCTGCCGCGCAACGCATGAATATTGTCACTAACGGCCGCGCCGATGCCGTGCGTGCGATTACGGATCAATACCGTGCTGAATGGGCGAACACGGCGCACGCTGCCCTGCCGCTGCCCTTGATGGGCATGAGTCGTCATGTCGTGATTGCAGAAACCGACGCGGCGGCGCTCGCCGTCGCCGCGCCCGCATATGTGCGCTGGTTCACCAGCTTGTTGTATCTGTGGCGGCTGAAGAATCTACAGATTCCACTCAATTTCCCGGAAGATTTCCGCGAAGCCCGCGCCCAGGGGCTGTGCCTAGTGGGTTCAGTGGCAACGGTGCGCGAACACCTGGCCCGCGAAATTGCCGAATCCGGGGTGAACTACCTGTTGTGTCGGCTCGCCTTCGGCAATCTGCCAATGACGCAATCCCTGCAGACCCTCCACTACATGCGTGAAGAAATCCTGCCGGAGTTCGCTAAATAGCCCGCACTGTAGGTGAGACAAACGCATGCTTCGACGCGGCATTGGGGATACCGACAGATTTTATCCCCGTCATCCCGGAAAGTGCGTAGTGCTTATCCGGGATGACGACCTTAAAAATTTTCGTCGCATCTCGCGTTTTTTTCCATTGCACTGCGGGCTATTTAGCCGAAGTTGATACGTGCTTCGAGGTTGGTGCGCGAATCGGCGTTGTTGAGCGCCTCTTCCAAATCGATTCGCTCTTCCTTGTAGAGGTTGTACAACGCCATGTCGAAGGTCTGCATGCCCTTGGCGCCGCTGCTCTCCATCGCTTCCTTGATCGACCCGATCTGCCCCTTCAGAATCAAGTCGCCAATATGCGGCGTATTGATCAGGATTTCGATTGCAGCCACCCGATAACCATCGCCACCTTGCACCAGGCGCTGGGAAATGACGGCGCGCACATTGAGCGAAAGATCGAGAAACAATTGCTTGTGCAGCTCCTGCGGGAACAGATTGACCACGCGCTCCATCGCTTGGTTCGAGTTATTGGCATGCAAAGTGGAAAGACACAGATGACCGGTGTTGCAGAGTTCGAGTGCTGCTTCCATCGTTTCGCGATCACGAACTTCGCCAATCAGAATCACGTCCGGCGCTTCACGCAGAGAGGAGCGCAGCGCGGCACGATACGACAGGGTATCCACCCCTATCTCGCGTTGATTGACGAGGGACTTGAGATTGGGATGCGAGAATTCGATTGGGTCCTCAATGGTCAGAATGTGGCCCGACATTTTCTGATTGCGCTCGTTGACCATGGCCGCGAGTGTGGTGGATTTACCAGAGCCGGTGGCGCCGACCATCAAAATCAGGCCGCGCTTGTGCATCACCAGTGATTTCAGGATTTCCGGCAGGCTGAGTTCATCGATGGTCGGAATGTTCGACGGGATCCGCCGTAGCACCATGCCCACTTCACCGCGCTGGCGGAACACATTCACGCGGTAACGCGCAGATTTGTCTTCAAGTGATACCGCGAAATCACTCTCCAGGGATTGTTCGAAGCGATCAATCTGCGCCTGACTCATCATGCCGTAGGCCGCCGCCTGCGTGAGTTCGCCGGTGAGCACTGTCTTACCGACTGAGCTGACCTGTCCTTCGATTTTGATTTTGACCGGCGCGCCGACGCTGAAGAAAAGATCGGAACCGTTCTTGTCGCGCAGCAGTTTCAAGTAAGGCGTGGTATCCATGCAAGCTCTCCGCGCGGGCTAAATAGCCCGCACTGTATGTGAGGCAAACGTATGATTCGACTTCTATCCCCGTCATCCCGGAAAGTGCGTAGAACTTATCCGGGATCCCTCTTGTCTTTCTGGCGCCCTTGGATCCCGGGTCTGCGCGGCTAACGCCGCTTCGCCCGGGATGACGACCTCAAAAATATTCGCGACATCTCGCGTTTTGTTTGCAGTGCAGTGCGGGCTATTTAGCGCAACATGCCGCTTTCTTCAGCCGATTCTTCCAAGGCCAGATGCTCGAGTCCCGCCAGCTTGTCGGAGACTTTGGCTGCCTTGCCCTGCAGTTTGATGCGCAAACGCAGTTCGTTCATGGAATCCGCATTACGTAACGCATCCTCGTAACCGATGTAATCCGCCTCGTAAAGATCAAACAGCGCCTGGTCGAAGGTCTTCATACCGAGCTCGTTCGATTTCGACATGATTTCCTTGATCATGTGGATCTCTCCTTTAAGGATCAGATCCGCGATCAGCGGTGAATTCAGCATGATTTCGATCGCGGCCACCCGTCCCTTGCCATCCACTTTCTTGAGCAAGCGTTGCGAGATGAGGGCTTTCATGTTGAGTGACATATCCATGAAGAGCTGCTGGTGGCGTTCCTGCGGGAAGAAGTTGATTACGCGATCGAGCGCCTGGTTTGCGCTGTTCGCATGCAGAGTGGCCATCGCAAGGTGGCCGGTCTCGGCAAACGCCAGACCGAACTCCATCGTTTCGCGATCGCGGATTTCGCCGAGCAGAATGACGTCCGGCGCCTGGCGCAGAGTGTTTTTGAGTGCAATGCCCCAGTCATCAGTATCCACGCCCACTTCGCGTTGCATCACGATGCAGTTCCGATGCGGGTGCACGTATTCAATCGGATCCTCAATCGTGATGATGTGACCAAAACTGTTTTCATTGCGATGATTGATCATCGCCGCGAGTGAGGTGGATTTTCCGGACCCCGTGCCGCCGACCATGATCACGAGACCGCGCTTGGTCATCGACACTTCTTTCATGACCTCGGGCATCCCCAGCCCGTCGAGGGTCGGCACCGTGGTTTCAATCGTGCGCAAGACCATCCCCGTATAACCCTGCTGAATGTAGGCGTTCACGCGGAAGCGACCAATCCCGGCGGGGGCGATCGCGAAATTGCATTCTTTCGTTGCTTCGTAATCCTTGAGCTGGCGATCATTCATGATCGCGTAGGTCAGCGCCTTGGTGTTCTCGGAGGTCAGCTTGGTTTTGGATACCGGCGTGACTTTGCCGTCGATCTTGATGGCGGGGGGAAACTCGACTGTGATGAAAAGATCGGAACCCTTCTTATCGACCATCAACTTCAACAAGTCCCGCATGTACTTGATTGCTTGTTCTCGCTCCATCTCATCGCTCCTGCCGGGTAGGCTGCGCGGCTCGCTCTAAAGCCTTGCGGTGGTCACATCGATCCGAATCTGGCCCAATCCAGGTTCGGCTGAAGTTTAGAACAGATCCTTGTTCTGTGCCTTGAGGCGGGCTTCCACCTTGGAGACCTGCCCTTTCTGCACCATTTGCTGCAGACATTGGTCGAGGGTCTGCATACCGAACTGCTGACCGGTCTGGATCGCGGAATACATCTGGGCAATCTTGTTTTCGCGAATGAGGTTACGAATCGCCGGCGTGCCGATCATGATTTCGTGGGCCGCGACCCGGCCGCCGCCGTTCTTCTTCAACAACGATTGGGAAATCACCGCGCGCAGAGATTCTGACAACATCGCGCGCACCATGTCTTTTTCCTCCGCCGGAAACACATCCACCACGCGGTCAATGGTTTTGGCGGCAGAACTTGTGTGCAAGGTACCGAAAACCAAGTGGCCGGTTTCGGCCGCCGTCAGCGCCAGGCGGATGGTTTCCAGGTCACGCATTTCGCCGACCAGAATGGTATCCGGATCTTCGCGCAGCGCGGAACGCAGCGCTTCGTTGAAACCGAGCGTGTCGCGGTGCACCTCACGCTGGTTGATCAGGCATTTCTTGCTCTGATGCACAAATTCGATTGGATCTTCAATCGTCAGAATGTGCCCATATTCGCTTTCATTCTTGTGATTGACCATGGCCGCCAGGGTGGTGGATTTGCCTGAGCCAGTGGGGCCGGTAACCAACACCACCCCGCGCGGATAATCGGAGATTTCCTTGAAGATGTTCGGTGCCTTGAGATCTTCCAGGCTCAATATCACCGAAGGAATGGTGCGGAACACCGCACCCGAGCCGCGGTTCTGATTGAAGGCATTAACGCGGAAGCGCGCGAGGCCCGGGATTTCGAAGGAAAAATCGCATTCCAGAAATTCCTCGTAATCCTTGCGCTGCTTATCGTTCATGATGTCGTAGACCAGATCATGTACGTCTTTGTGCTGCATGGCGGGCACAT
>CAMATU010000021.1 GCA_945861225.1 Klebsiella pneumoniae | reverse complement strand
GCGCCTTTTAGAGTTGTGCGCAACACATTGCGCACGATGGGGATACGGCCCAGCGTCCAGATATCGCTCCCTAGCGCCCAAGTGCTGTACGGAATCTGCATCTGAGCAGCATGTCGTCGTGCCCAATATCCGCTTGGCAACACCCAAAGTGCCAGAATATGCGACGGTGGGTCGCGCGCAATTTCGTCTGCGACCAAATCATCACCGCTCCGGAGAGCCTGTGCAATCGCGCTCCAGTTACAGGGGTTGGTCGGCTTTAATAACGAGAGGGGGATACGCGGTACTTTGAAATAACTCACGCGCAAATTGCCGTGTTCATCGATCCCGGCCCGAAGCGCTGGCGCAATTACGCTAAGTCGCACATGCCTCGATAGCGCAACCGAAAAATCCTCGACGAATGCGCCAGCCGATTCGCTCCCTGGAAGCCCACTGGTCGGATAGGAAGTCGTGATTAGCAGGCAGCTGCTCACGTCATTACCATTAACGAGAATTCAGACATTACTCAGACGTCAGGAACTGGGGCGCCAGCAGGGTGAGATGAGCCGTCTAACTGACGGCGGAGTCTAATCCCGTCATTGCGAGCGAAACGAAGCAATCCATAAGTTTGCGTCCCTGCGGCATCAGCCACTAGGAGTATCTCTATGCTTTTATCCATGGCTGGTAAGCGTAATGAAAATCTCGCGGAACAGGAAGCTGTTGTCTTTCAGGGCCCCTGCTTACCCGTGCATGTGAGAGGGAAATTGGTATAGTGAAGCGAAACAATCTAGGAGTACCAATCCGAATGATCGCGTTGGAGTCAGAATTAGGAGCTGCGCCAATCGAAACCGAACATACAGGATCGAAACTAAGCATCGTACTGCCAGCGAAGAACGAAGCTATCGGACTCGATTACTTATTACCTGAATTGAAAGGAACGTACCCACACGCAGAGATCATTGTCGTCGATGATGGCAGTACTGACGGAACCGCTACCGTCTGCGCGCGACATGGCGTGATCCGCCTGCGCCATCCCTATTCGATAGGTAACGGCGCTGCCATCAAATCCGGCGCACGACGGGCGACCGGTGATATCCTGCTATTCATGGATGCAGATGGTCAGCATGATCCAGCCGACATCAACAAACTTCTGACCAAACTCGAAGATGGCTTCGAAATGGCGGTCGGCGCGCGCGCCTGGGACACCCACGCTTCCCTGAGCCGCCGGTTTGCAAACTGGATTTATAATCGACTTGCGACCTATATGACCGGAAACCGCATCGACGATTTGACGTCCGGCTTTCGCGTCGCGCGCACACGCCATTTCAGACGTTTTCTATACCTTTTGCCGAACGGCTTTTCGTATCCTGCGACAAGTACGATGGCATTCTTTCGTTCGGGGCTTCCAGTTGCGTACGTTCCGATCCGCGCGAAGCAGCGCGCAGGTAAAAGCCATATCCGTCTTTTCCAAGACGGCATTCGGTTCTTCATGATCATCGTTAAAGTCGGCACGCTTTTCTCGCCCATGCGCTTATTTCTACCGCTGAGCGCAGGTCTATTCGTGTTGGCTTGCGGATATTACGCGTATACTTTTTTCACTCAACATCGCTTTACGAACATGAGTGCACTGCTTTACATGTTCGCGATGCTAACTTTCTTAATTGGTATTCTGGGCGAGCTCATTTCGTCGTTGCACTACAAGGAAGCCGATTTTGAACGACGCATGGTGCACCGTGAGTAGCGGATTAGTTCTTCGAAAATGATGAACTTCCGTCGGAACCCTTTCTGTCAGTTACCCGCGCGGTGCGCCAAGCTTTCGTTCGTTGATCAATGCTCGGACGCGCGCAATCATCTTAGAGTAGTCACGCCGCGAATGGCGGGCAACCGTCTCCGCAGCTTCCAAAGCGCGCAGTGCACCGTTGGCATCCTGACGAGCCAGTTTCCATTCGCTCATCAGAAACAGCGGCATAGGATCGTCCAGCTCCATCTTATGAGCATTCTCCAACCAGCTAAAAGCTGCGGAATAGTCCCTCATTTTCCAGGCAAAATGTGCCGCGTAGATTGCGAGTTTTTGCCGATTGCTGGGGATCACAATTGGTCGCACAACAGCGCGGTCTAGTAGTTCCGAAAATTTTGATGCCGAGATGCTGCACACATCATCCAAACCGAGCTTGGCGAGTTCAATCAAGCCGGTGACAGCGTAGGTGGTTAAGGTCCTTTCACGAGTAATCACCTCCGGATTAAGCATCGCGTCGGCAAGTAGCCCGCGTTGCCGGCATTCGACATACCAACGGTGGAACTCGGCACCGACGCCCGGTAGCGGCGCAAGAATCGCCCGAGCTTCGTCATATCTCCTATTCGCGACAAGTAATTCTGCCAACTGAGACGCGGCGGTAGGTGAGTTGGGGTGAGCTTGATAGTACGCTGTATACATACTCGGCTCATCGCGCCAGTCATTAACGATTGAGCGAGTCACGATCGCATACAAAACCACTATCGCAATCACCGTCCCAAATGCGCTCCGCCTAGAGAATGGCCATTTTCCGCCCGCCAATCCGCCGACTGTAGCGATGATTACCCCAAACGAAGGGAAATAATTTCGATGCTCAAACATAAGTTCGAGCGGCATGATGCTCGATTCCATGGAATGTCCAACAAAGAACCAGAGAATTCCGCAAGTAACAATTGGTGCGCGCCGACGCAATGTCAACGCACTCAACAAGAGGCCGCTTAACACGATGATCGACAACAGGGTGGTCGGTGGAGAAAGCAACGAGGTCGATAACACCGTGTCATCGTGGAAGAAGCCCAGCCGCTGGCGGCTCGGGATAAATATCTGCCCAAGGTACTGAACTAACACACGGCTTTCCGTCAGCAGCCGCTCGGACATCGTGAAGCCGCGATTCAGATACGATTGCTGAAGCGCAGTTTCGAAATGAGTTGCGTAATACAGAAATGCGGCTGCAAACGGAATCGCCAGAAACAGAATTAATAATCCGATTGCTTGCTTGCGTAAGGTGGGCGGTCCAACATCTCGCAGGACACTAGCCTCTAAAATAGCCAAGAACGCCGGTAGTAATAAGCCAATTTCCTTGCTTAAGGCGGCGAGCGGAAGAAAAACGAGATAGGAACACCAGATCAAGCCACGTGCCGTACGAGAATCCTCGGGACGACTTCGGCCATTTAGATAACACAGGACGCCGGCCGCCATGAAAAAAGCGGATAACTGGGTCATCCGCTGCACAGTGTAAAGCACCGTGGAGGGATGCAGAGGATGCAGTAGCCAGATTGTCGCTGTTAAGAAAGCTAGCCGCGTCACTTGTGTGCGATCGGCCGGCAGACAAAGCGGCAACAGTAATTTAGAGACCCCATAGAATACGCATCCTATTCCGCAGTGCAGAAATAGATTCGTCGCCTTCCACGCAAACAAATTGCCACCAAACCAGTGAAGATTAGCGAGGAAAGTCAGCATCGATACTGGCCGACCTAAAGGCCCTGTCGAGCTTAAGACGAATGCCTTCCAATCAGCCGGCAAGGACCCCTTCTCGAGTAAAGGCTTAATTGACACGTAGTCGTCAAAAAGCAGCGCTCCCGCTAATCCGGGCCAATAAATCGCTGCCGTTATCCCCAAAAGACCCGTTATCAATAGGCCTTGGTGGAATGCGCGATTACCGAGCATTGGGGGTTTGATGATTCTGAACTAACAGTTTCGCGCGCAATTCGTCGAGGCGTTTAATCAGCGTCGGCTCCGTCATTCTCATCCAACGCGTAATCGCGGGCTCAACTTGGGCGAGTTCTCGCCTGGCTTCGGACCAGTCCTGCTGTGACACTAGGACTTCCAACAGACGGAGGCGGTAGCTCAAATTGTCTGGTTGAATCGCGACGATATCATTCACGACCGAACGCGCCGCCGCGAGATCACCCAGTGCATTCGAATAGTAAAGCGCTAGCCATTCCAGAAATTTCGCTCTCGATATAGGAGTCATGAGGGGATTACTCAGCGCAGCACTGACGGCGCGCAGCACTACATCCGGAGTCAGGGGGCATTCCCGCTTCATCTGGCACGACATTACAAGATGCACTGCATCTAGGCGGCGCGCGGTCGGTCGCTCCTCACGTAGTTCCCGTTCGAAGGAGCGCATCAAGTCGTCCGGCACCGGCTCCCGCGAAACGACGTAAGTATTCACGAGCCCTACCAGCGGAAAGAAGTCTTCGTTGCCGTACTCTACAGCCGCGCGCAGTTCACGCCGCGTCGTTTCCAGCAATTCCGGCTGGCGATCGATCAGATATAACTGGAAGTGGCGGCGGCCATATTCATATCGCGCACGTGCAGAGTTCGGATTGTGGCGCGCCTCGGTTAACGCGAGCGTAAAGGGTTCACTCCACTGCCACGCACGATAGGCGGTCATCGCGCTTAAAATTATGATTAACCCTCCGATTACCAGTCTACCCATTGAAGGCATCGTGGCCGCGAGATGGACCACAGCAACGCCAATGAGTGACAGAATGCCAAGTGATGGCAGGTAGTTGCGATGCTCAAAAATCAGTTCAAGGGGGATAACGGTCGATTCCAGAAGATGACCGATCAGATACCATCCGATCCCGAACAGCACTATCGGGTAACGCTTCGAAACAGCGAGACTAACCGCAATTACTGCCAACCAGAAACCGGCGGCGGCAGATGTCGTCCACGGCGTCCAGAGGTTCCTGGAAAGAGGCCAGTCGGCATGTAAGAGAGTCATCCGATTCGGGTCCGGTAACAGGATCTGGCTCAGATAAAACACTAGGATGCGCAATTCCGTCAGCATTCGTTCACCTACGGTGAATGATCGATCTAGATAGGAATCGCCCCAATAATCGACCGGCCCGAACAGATAACAGAGACTGCTGACCGCCATAATGGCGCCGACGCTATATAGCCATTTGAGGTAGACGGCGTTGCGAAACTTGAATGCTGTAATCTCAATCAACATCAGAAACACCGGCAGCAACAAAGCACTTTCTTTCGTCGCGACGCCGAGCACCCCGAAGACGATAACACCGCATCTCCACGCGTAAGTCCTGCCCGCCGATTCGTCGATACCGCGTTCGCGCAATCGCGCATAGCAAATGATCGCAAGCAGCGTAAAAGTGGCGGCCAGACTCGTCATGCGCTGCACGACATACAGCACACCGGTCAAGTTGATGGGGTGAATTGTCCAAATAATTGCCGTCAAGCCGGCGACCGCGAGAGCATCTCCGTCTCGTCCGAGCAATCTTGGTAAGACTTTGCGCAGCAGCCAGAACACCAGGCATCCATTCAGAAGGTGAATGAGAATATTGGTCACCTTGAACGAGAACTGGTTGTCGCCGAAGAAGTAAAAATTCGCCAGAAAAGACAGCGAAGCCAGCGGACGCTTGAGGGGGCCTGCATCAGATGAAACTGCTGCTGCAGTCAACGTTTCGAGGGATAATGCATCTGGCCGCAGCGCGGGATTCTCGACAATATTCGCGTAGTCGTCGAAAACAAAGTCCCCGCCCAAACCTGGTGCGTAAACGGCCGTGCCTAATACTAGTATGGCTATCACCATCAACCACGCCGATGGCCGCGCCATCGCATAGGCTTTCGTAAGTGCTGGGATTTCGCCGATCATAAAAAAAACGCCACGGTAAGCCGTGGCGTTTTTTAGAATGAGCCGTATTTTATTAGCGGCAGGATGACGGGCGATACTTGTCTTCGAGGGTGCCGGAGGAGCAGTTCCATTTAATGTTTCCGGCAGTCGTGGTCGGCGTCAGTATGAGCGTCGAATCCGTAATCGGCGAACCGGAGAACGCGACGGTGACGATGCCAGCAGCACCAATCGTTACACTTTTGACCGCGTTGCCTGTGATTGACGCCGCAGGCGCCAGACCTGCCAGCGAATTGGACGTTGGCACCGCTCCGTTGGTCGCAAAATACTCAGAAATACCGGTCTTAGCAGCCGACGCCAAGCTCAAACCTTCCGTCACTTTCGCGCGGATGGTGTAATCCTGATACGCGGGGATCGCGACTGCGGCCAAGATACCGATGATCGCAACCACGATCATGAGTTCGATTAACGTAAAACCTTGTTGGACTTTTTTCATGACTAATCTCCTAACTAAATTATCAACTCTAACTTCGGACCGCGCTCAGAAGATGGCGGCTCGATTGCCTTCTACTCCGACATCCGTCGAGCGGGGCTCGGCAGCGCGTTGTTGATATAGCGAGCAGCAAGTGTGCCAACTTTAACAATTGGGAATCCTTGTGCGGGGTGTCACAGAGTAACCCCCAGATGGTGGGGATTCGCGCCTAGCTGGCTGGCTTGAGGGACAAATCGGCCTTATACGCAGGTCACAAAGTGACAAATTAGGGCAGATCTCGCCTTCTGCCTCTCACTCGATCTCGAGCTTGTCCAGGCGATAGCGCAGCGCGCGGAAGCTGATTCCGAGCAACTTGGCGGCAGCGGTCTTGTTCCAACGCGTCTTCTCTAGCGCGTCCACAATCCGTTTGCGTTCGACATCGTCGAGATACACTTGAAGTTCACCCGTATCGGATAAGCGCGGGTTGCCCGCCCCACTTCCGGCTATTGGCGATTCAGGCAAGCGCAGATCTGCCGGCTCGATGATCAATCCCTCACACAAAGTCACTGCCCGTTCCAAAATATTCTCCAGTTCACGCACATTGCCTGGGAAGCGATAGGCACCTAGTGCGGCGCGGGCTGCATCGGAGAGTTCGAAGCTGCGTCCATCGACTCGGTTCAATATATGCCCGGCAATCAACAGCACATCGCCACCACGTGCACGCAAGGGCGGCACCTTCAGTTCGATCACATTAATCCGGTAGTAGAGATCCTGGCGGAAGGTGCCCGCCTCGACTAGCTCGGCAAGCGATTGATGGGTGGCGGACAGAATTCTGCAGTCGGTCGCCTCTTCAATTTGCGCGCCGACTCGCCGCACTCTTTTCTCCTGAATCGCGCGCAGCAGTTTCACCTGCATCTGCAACGGGAGATCGGCCACTTCGTCCAGAAAAAGGGTGCCGCCATTGGCTGCCTGGAAAAGCCCCGGCTTGTCCGCCACCGCGCCGGTGAAGCTGCCTTTCGTGTGCCCAAACAGTTCGCTCTCGAGCAGATCATGCGGAATCGCGCCGCAGTTCACCGGAATGAACGGCTGCGCCGCGCGCGGCCCTTGTTCATGGATTAAGCGCGCGACCAGTTCCTTGCCCGTCCCGGATTCGCCGCTGACATACACCGGCGCCTGGCTGCGCGCGACCTTGGCAATTGTCTCGTGCAACTGTTGAATCGCTTCCGAGCGACCCACCAGTTGGCGGGTAGGTACCGCGACTTGGCGTGGTTCGCCGACCTTGATTGCCTGGGCCACCAGGCGGCGCAGATCGTTGATGTCCACGGGCTTATTCACGAAATCAAAAGCCCCCGCTTTGAGCGCCTGAATCGCGGATTCCATGTTGCCGTGCGCGGTGATCATCGCGACCGGCAAATCCGGGTGATGTTGTTGTATGAGTGCGATGAGTTCGAGCCCGTTGCCATCGGGAAGTCGCATATCTGTTAAGCACAGATCAAAGCGCTGCGCCTGCAACGCCTGCCGCGCCTCGTTTAAAGTTGCCGCGGATACACAGTCAACATTCATGCGGCCGAGCGTAATCGCGATCAACTCGCGGATCGCGGGTTCGTCATCGACAATAAGTGCCTGGTGCGTCATGGGTAAATCACGCGCTCAATTGTTGGCGATCGGGGTGGGCAAACAGAATACGGAAACAGCATCCGAGAGGCCCGTGTGCTTGCAGGGAAAGCGCCGCCTGGTTGGCCTCGCATAACTCGCGCGCAATGTACAAACCCAGGCCAGTCCCAGTCGGTTCGCCGGTAAAGAACGGTTCAAAGATCTGTTCAGCCACTTCGTTGGTCATGCCTGGTCCAGTATCGATCACATCGATGAAGGGTCGGCCATTATCCCGCTGCGTGTCGCACACGAAGCGCAGCTGCGGCGCGCGGGTGCTGTAGCGCAGCGCATTCTCGCACAGGTTCCACAACACCTGGTGCAGCTGGCTGCGATCCATGCGCACGGTGAGCTTGGGATCGAACGCCTCAACCACCATAGCCTCTGGTTCCAGCGCAAGGCGCTCGCTCAGCTCGGCGATGAAATCCTCCAGCCAAGCGCCGAGCGCGAAGGACTCGCTGAGCGCGACATCGCGGCGACCGATCATCATCACGTTCTTGATGATTTCGTTCATGCGCCCCGCGTGTTCCACCACGATTTGGGCCAGGCGCAAATCACCCTGATTCAGTTCGGGAGATTCAGAGAGCAATTGCCCCGCGTGACTCATCGCCGACAGGGGATTGCGGATTTCGTGCGCGATACTGGCGGTGAGACGCCCCAGCGATGCGAGCTTAATCTGCTGCGCGCGCTGCTGGGTTTCAGCGGCATCTTCGATGAAGACCAGGGTGTCGCCAGCAGCGGCCTCTCCCAGCTGCGTAAACGACACGATCACCTCAGTACCATTAGCAAGCTTGAGCGGCGTTTTACGATTCTCGCCGCGCGCGCCCCATTCCTGATAGGCCTGTTGCAAAGCGTCGTCCAGTGGTACTTCTGCCGTTTCGAGTCCGGCAGAAACCCGCGTGGACGCGCGCGCGAGCAGTAGGCGCGCGGATTCGTTGATCAACACGATTGACAGGTCGGTCCTCAGCACGACGATCCCTGAACGCATACGTTGCACAATATGATCATTGAGTCGCGAGAGTTGCTCGAGTGCGATCGCGCGCTCGGCAGCGAGTGCCTCGCTGCGCCGAGCCTGCTCGGCGAGCGTGGAGGCCAGGATGGCGGTTGCAAACAGCGCGGCACCGAGCAGCCCGGCCTGGGTATAGCTGACAGTCGAATAATCCGCATACAAACTGCCGAAGATGGTCTCGGCCAGCACGGCCAAACTCGCCAACGCCGCGAAGGCCACTGCTGCGCGCCAGGCTGCCACCAGGCAGGCACCAGCGATTGCCACCACCAGCAAGATGCCGAAGCCCCCCGCCGCGCCGCCACTGGCGTGCATGAATAAGGTGAGTGCGGCGATATCGAGCAGCACGAGGGCGTTGCGCAACACATAGAAAGGCAGCTGCCGACGTTCGATGAAGGTTTGCAGCCCAATGGCACCGACCAGGTACACACTCGCGGACCAGGTTAGGAGCCTCAGGTCCACCTGGGTGAAGGTGGGCGGCAACTTGCCCAGTGCGCCAAGCAGCGCGAATAAACCGGCAATTACGAGTCGATAAAGGTTGAAGAAGCGCAGTGCGATCCAGACATTGCTGGAAATCGCCGCCGGGGAACGCTGACGCGCGTTCGGCACGATTAGTCTGCCTGATGATGCGCGCAGACCGGCGCGTTATCGGCACCAGCTTTGGCATCTTGCTCCGGCAAATACACGCCGCATTTCGCGCAGCGAATCAATTTGACCTGCGCCGTCGCGGCGCGGCGCGGCGCGCCGGCACGATAGCGTCGATATAGGCGCAGTCCAAACCACACCAGACCTACAATAATCAGTGCCCGTACGATCCCCATATCAATCCCTGGCTGCGGTAACGTTCAAACTAAGCGAGCTATCCGATATAGTGCCCGCCGGTTCTCCCCGCACTGCTTATGAACATCAAACGCGCAGTGCATCGCGGGCGGGGGTCCTATATTCGCCACTCTGCGCGGCTTGAACAAGTCATCAGCAGATGCTCGATGGATGATCGACGGTGGTGTGGGTGGGCAGTAAGTGATGACTTTGCCGAGGGAGTGACGAGATGAATTTGCACGAGTATCAGGCGAAACGCCTGTTCGCAGAATATGGGCTACCGGTGTTGCCGGGTAAGCCGGCGAGCACCGTGGACGAAGCGGTGGCCAACGCAGAGTCGATTGGCGGCCAGGCTTGGTTGGTTAAGGCCCAGGTGCATGCCGGCGGTCGCGGCAAAGCCGGGGGCGTGAAATTTGCGAAAAGTCTGGACGACGTGAAAGCCGCGGCCAAGGCCCTGCTTGGCACGCAGCTCGTGACCAAACAATCCGGGCCGGGCGGACAGCCAATCCATTGTGTGTTGATCGATAGCGCGGCGCAGATCGCGCACGAACTCTACTTGAGTGCAGTCGTCGATCGGGCCTCCAAGCGTGTGACCTTCATGGCCTCACGCGCCGGCGGCATGGACATTGAAGAGGTTGCGGCCACCACGCCTGAGAAGATTTTCACCGTGCAGGTCGAACCAGTTCTGGGACTACAGGACTATCAATGCCGTCGCCTGGGCTTCGCACTGGAACTCAACGACACCCAACGCAAGCAATTGACGGTGATTCTGAAGGGGCTGTACCGCTTGTTCCTGGACAAGGACCTCAGCCTGGTTGAAATCAACCCGCTGGCAATCCTGAAGGATGGCACCCTCGCCGCACTCGACGGCAAGATCAACATTGACGATAACGCGCTCTACCGGCAAGCCATTGCCGACTGGCGGGACGCCAGCCAGGAAGATGAAAAAGAACGGCGCGCCAAAGAATTCGATCTCAATTACGTGACCCTCGACGGCAACATCGCCTGCATGGTCAATGGTGCCGGCCTCGCCATGGCAACCATGGATATTGTGAAGTTATCCGGTGGAGAGCCGGCGAACTTCCTCGATGTGGGGGGGGGCACGACTGCCGATAGAGTCGCCGAGGCGTTCAAGATCATCTGTTCGGATCCGAATGTGAAAGCCATCCTGGTCAACATTTTCGGCGGCATTGTGCGCTGTGATTTGATCGCGACTGGCATTATCACGGCGGTCAAGGAGATTGGCGTCAGCGTACCTGTGGTGGTGCGGCTGGAAGGCACCAACGTGGCGGAAGGCAAGCGCATGCTGGCCGAGAGCGGGCTCGCAATCACCAGCGCGGAAGATCTTGGCGATGCCGCGCACAAAGTAGTGCTCGCCGCAGGAGGAGCAAAGTAATGTCGATTCTCGTCAACAAAGATACCCGCGTGATCGTGCAGGGATTCACCGGCAAGCAGGGCACCTTTCACGCCGAACAGGCGATCGCCTATGGCACGCAGCTGGTCGGTGGCGTTACCCCCGGTCGCGGGGGCAGCCAGCATCTTGAGCGGCCGGTATTCGACACGGTGCATGATGCGGTGCAAGCGACCGGTGCCAATGCCAGCATGATTTTTGTGCCGCCGCCATTTGCGGCGGATGCGATTGCGGAGGCGGTCGATGGTGGCATTACCATCATCGCCTGCATCACCGAAGGCATTCCGGTACTGGATATGCTGAAAGTGAAGGCGATGCTCGCCAATTATCCCAGCGTGTACTTGATCGGACCGAATTGCCCAGGCCTGATTACGCCTGGTGAATGCAAGATGGGCATCATGCCGGCTGCGATCCATAAGCCTGGGAAGATTGGGATTGTCTCGCGCTCCGGGACACTGACCTACGAGGCAGTGCATCAGACTACTCGCGCGGGCCTCGGCCAGAGTACTTGTGTGGGCATCGGCGGGGATCCGATTCAAGGTATGAATTTCGTCGATTGCCTGCGCCTGTTCGAAAACGATCCGCAAACCGAAGGGATCATCATGGTCGGCGAAATCGGCGGATCGGCGGAAGAAGACGCGGTGGAATACATCGCCCAGCATGTGCGCAAGCCGGTAGTCGGCTATATCGCTGGGGTCACGGCACCGCCCGGTAAGCGCATGGGCCACGCGGGCGCGATCATTGCCGGCGGCAAGGGCACGGCGGCAGACAAATACGCGGCGCTCGAAAAAGCAGGCGTGCATACCGTGAAATCGCCCGCCGAGATGGGCATCACGATGCAGCGTGTGATGGGACGGTGAGCGTCACACACGTCACTGGGCGCGGGGCTTAAGCATGCCGGCAGGCTTGCACATGGTGCTCGCCCAGCTGAATTTCTGCGTGGGCGATATCGACGGCAATACTGCGAAGATGCTCGCTGCGAGTCAGCGTGCACGGGAAGAATTCAAGGCGGATCTGATTGTCTTCCCCGAACTCGCGGTGACTGGTTACCCGCCCGAGGATCTGCTGTTTCGACCTGGCCTGCATCGCCGCGTCACCCACGCGCTGGAGCGCCTCTGCCAGGCGAGCGACGGCATCACCATAGTGGTCGGTCATCCTGAGCTTACGGCGGAAGGACTTTATAACAGCGCCAGTGTATTCACTGGTGGCGCGCTCCGCGCTACCTACCGCAAACAACGCCTGCCGAATTACGCGGTGTTCGATGAGAAGCGTTATTTCGTGGCGGGTGATTCTGCGCTCACTTTTGAGTTAAACGAATTCGAGATTGGTCTCAGCATCTGCGAAGACATCTGGGATCCCGCGACGGCAGTGGCTACGCGTCGCGCCGGCGCCGATTTCATCCTTAACCTCAATGCATCGCCCTACAGTCTCGGCAAACGGGAAGAACGACTCGCCGCGCTACGCGCCGCGCAACACGCGAGCGAACTGCCGATCGTGTATCTGAATCTCGTGGGTGGTCAGGACGAATTGATCTTCGATGGCGGCTCAATGGTGGTGGGGCCTGATGGTGCCGTGGCGGTTACAGGCCCCGAATTCGCAGAAGATCTCTTGCTGGTGACCGTTACCCGCGCGGCCCAGGGCCTTGCGTTCCAGGGGCCGCTCATCACACCCACCTATGCTGAAGAAAATATTTATCGCGCCCTGGTGCTGGGCGTGCGTGATTACGTGCACAAGAATCGCTTCAAGGGCGCCGTGCTGGGGTTATCGGGCGGCATCGATTCGGCGCTCACGCTCGCGTTGGCGGTCGATGCGTTAGGTGCTGCCAATGTCTCGGCAATCTCCATGCCTTCGCGCTACACCGCCGACATGAGCATTGATGACGCACTCGCCCAGGCCCGCCGCATGGGCTGCGAATGTTCAGTGGCATCCATCGAAGCGCCCTTCGCGGCGTTCAATTCGGTGTTACAACCGCTGTTCGGTGAGCATGCACCGGACGTGACTGAAGAAAATCTCCAGGCGCGCTGCCGAGGGGTGATCCTGATGGCGGTGTCGAATAAAACTGGCCGGATGGTCCTCACCACCGGCAACAAGAGCGAAATGGCAGTTGGCTATGCCACCCTGTATGGCGATATGGCAGGCGGGTTCGCACCACTCAAGGATTGCCCGAAGACCTTGGTCTATCGCTTAGCTGAATGGCGGAATCGCTTCGAAGAAGTCATTCCTCGGCGCGTGATTGAGCGTCCGCCTACCGCCGAACTGCGCCCGGACCAGAAGGATTCAGACAGCCTGCCACCTTACGACGTGCTCGATCCCATTCTCGAACTTTACATCGAGCAGGATTTAACGCCGCAGGAAATCGCCCAGCGCGGTTTCGATTCGGCAGTGGTCAAAAGAGTCGCGGGGATGGTTGATCGGAATGAATACAAGCGCCGCCAGGCAGCACCCGGCGTGCGCATCACCCAGCGCGCGTTTGGGCGCGACCGGCGGTTCCCGATAACGTCGCGTTATTCGGAACAGGATGAGGGGCCGGGCGGGACATAGTGCGGAATCGCGGCTAAAGCCGCTCCTACGGATGCGTAGTTCCCCCGTGGTAGGAGCGGCTTTAGCCGCGATAGCACGCCAGCGGGCCTGCTAGCTCCCTTAATTCACCCGCGTCCGCTTCACCTCTTCAATACCCGGATGATTCGGATAATTCAATTCAAGCACGCGCAGCGTATCATCCGAGAGATCGGTCAATTCCAGCACCTTGTAGGCCTTGGCGAGCAGCACTAACGCTTCCGGCATCGCGGGCGACTGTTGGTAGTTTTCGAGCACATAGCGAGCACGGTTGGCAGCGGCCACGAAGGCGCCCCGCCGCATATAAAAATTCGCGACATTCACTTCGTGCTGCGCCAGGATGTTGCGCAGATGCTTCATGCGCAACTGGCTATCGCTGACATAGCGGCTTTCTGGAAAGCTTCTGATGAGTTCGGAGAAATCGTTGAAGGCCTGCAACGCGGCGCCCGGATCCCGCTGTGAGGGATCGCGCGGCAGGTAGCGCGCGGTGATCCCCATATCAAGATTGAAGTTCACAAGCCCCCGCAGGTAGAACGCATAATCCGTGTGCGGATGCGTGGGATTGAGCTTGAGAAAGCGATCGATGGTGGCGAGTGCCTCCGCGCCCTCTTCCGATTTGTACTGACAATAGGCCAATTCTATTTGTGCCTGCGCCGCATAGGCCCCAAACGGATAGCGCGCCTGGAGTTTTTCAAAGTATTCGATCGCGCTGGCGCAGGAGCCCGATTCGAGGCGATCCTTGGCCGCGAAATAGAGTTTCTCTTCGGGCCAGTTCTCCGGCAATTCATCGGGATCTTTGTCCGGCCACAAACCACAGGCCGGGAGCACCACGCTCATCAGTATCACCATCCACCATCGAGTCAGCCGGAGTGCGCGCATAGATAACCGTAAAACCTGAATAAGAAAGCCGTTGCGTGATTCGCTGCGCGGCAGCCGGATGGTTCCGCGCGCTGCATTCTAGCGGTTTGTTCGCCTCGCCACACCGCGGCTTAACGAAAAAGCGCGCGGAGATCCGGTCATTCATGTGCTGTTAGACTGCTGGCATGGCGCTCATCGACCAAACACACGAATTCGTGATCCCCACACCACTCACCGGGCGGCGGCTGGATGCCGCGCTCGCCGAGTTATGCCGGGATTACTCCCGCACGCTGATCAAGGGTTGGATCGAAGCGGGTAGAGTGACCATCAACGGGGTGCAGAGCCGCAAGCCGCGTGAGGTCGTGCACGCTGCCGACCGTGTGGTCCTGGTAGCGAGTTTCGCCGACACCACCGAACTTGAGCCGCAAAAGTTGCTCTTTGCGTTGGCCTATGAGGATGACACCGTGCTCGTGATCGACAAACCCCCGGGGTTGGTCGTGCATCCAGGCGCTGGCAATCCGGATCACACACTGGTCAACGGTTTGTTGTATCGCTTCCCTGACCTTGCGGGCTTACCACGCGCGGGCGTGATCCACCGGTTAGACAAGGACACCTCGGGCTTACTGCTGGTCGCGCGCACTGCGGCGGCGTTTCAAAGTCTTACCCGACAAATGGCCGGGCGCGAGATCCATCGCGTTTACGCGGCGCTGGTCCATGGGGTACCGGTGGTGAGCGGCACCGTGAACGCGGCGATGAGTCGCGATCGCGTGCAGCGTACGCGCATGCGGGTGGCGCCGAGCGGTCGCGAAGCGATCACCCATTACCGTGTGCTCAAGCGCTTTCGCGCCCATGCCCACCTTGAGCTCGCGCTGGAAACCGGGCGCACGCATCAGATCAGAGTCCATATGCAGCACCTCGGTCACCCGCTGATCGGCGATCCCACGTACGCCAAGGGTCGCATCGCACCGAGTCGCTTGTCGCCGAGCTTGAAAGTCGCCTTGAACCGAATCACTCGGCAGGCCTTACACGCCAAGCAACTTGAATTCGAACATCCCGCGACAGGTGAGATGATCCGCGTGAAGAGTGCCCTGCCGGCAGACTTCAGGCGCGCGCTGCGCGCGCTAGGCGATGATCTAAAGACAGGCTCGGGTCTTGACGATTGAGTGGCTGGTGCCCGCGTGGCCGGCGCCGTCGAACGTGCGTGCGGTGTGTACCACACGGACAGGCGGCGTCAGTGTGGGGGCCTATGCGAGTTTGAATCTGGCCACCCATGTCGGTGATGACCCGGCGGCGGTGGCGACGAATCGCCAGCGTCTGTGCACGGCGCTGGCCTTGCCGAGCGAGCCCTGCTGGTTAGAGCAGACGCACGGCGCAAATTTGGTGGAAGCCCGCGCCTATCCGGCCCCGCCCAGCGCGGACGCAAGCTTTACGACTGTCCGTGGTCGCGTCTGCGCGATCCTCACGGCAGACTGCCTGCCCATTCTCTTATGCGATCGGCTGGGCACCATGGTGCTCGCGATCCACGCAGGGTGGCGCGGCCTTTTCAATGGCATTATCGCTAGTACGCTCACGCGCTGTGACCGCCCGAGTGCTGACTGGCTGGCCTGGGTCGGACCCGGCATCAGCGTCGCGGCATATGCCGTAGGGGCCGAGCTTGCCGCAGAATTTATCGCTAAGGATCCGCAATACGCACCGTTTTTTGTAACGCGTGCAAATATCACTTACGCGGATTTGTCTGGACTGGCAGCGCATCAGTTGCACGCCGTCGGTGTCAGCTCGATTACGCGTGATAGCGGGTGTACAGCGGCGGACGCTGCGCGCTTCTTTTCCTATCGGCGCGATGGCGTTACGGGGCGTTTCGCGAGCCTCATCTGGTTGGAATAGACGGGTTACAGTCGTTGCGAGTTCGATCATTCATAGGTCGGATAAGCGCAGCGTAATCCGACATCCTGTTCGCGGCGCTGTGTCGGATTACTGGTTGGAATAGACGGGTTATAGTCGTTGCGAGTTCGATCATTCATAGGTCGGATAAGCGCAGCGTAATCCGACATTTTGTTGGCAGCGCCATGTCGGGTAACGCTGCGCTCACCCGACCTATGGATCTCAGTCTGCGCACAAAGGCCTTGATCGCCCGCTTCCTCATCCCCATCTAGGGATCCAACTAGCAATCGAGACTGGAGCAGTCAAACATGCGCGCCGACAAGATGACGACGAAATTTCAAACAGCGCTGGCAGACGCACAGAGCCGCGCCTTAGGCCTGGATAACCAATTCATCGAGCCTGTGCATCTCATGAGTACCCTGGTCGAGCAGGAAGGTAGCACCGTCCGTCAAATTCTGACCAAGGCCGGGGTCGATGTTGCCGCGTTTCGCGCCCAGCTCGGCGAGGCGCTGGGACGACTCCCGAAGGTTGAGGGTGTCAGTGGCGATGTACACCCCTCGAACGATCTGGTGCGTCTGCTGAATCTCTCCGACAAGCTCGCCCAAAAGCGCAACGACGCGTTCATTTCGTCCGAGCTATTTCTACTCGCCGCCATGCAGGACAGCGGGGAATTGGGGCGCCTGCTCAAACGTGCCGGTGCCCGCGAATCGGTTATGACTGAGGCTGTGGAGAGTCTGCGCGGTGGCGAGCGTGTGGCGGATGCCAATGCTGAGGAAAACCGCCAGGCATTGGAGAAATACACCATCGACCTGACCGAACGCGCCGCACAGGGTAAGCTCGATCCGGTGATCGGTCGTGATGAGGAAATTCGGCGCACGATTCAAGTCTTGCAGCGGCGCACCAAGAACAATCCGGTGCTGATTGGCGAACCTGGTGTGGGCAAGACCGCGATTGTGGAAGGCCTCGCGCAGCGCATCATCAATCACGAAGTGCCGGAAGGGCTCAAAAACAAGCGCGTCCTGTCGCTCGATCTCGGCGCGTTGATTGCAGGTGCGAAATTTCGCGGCGAATTCGAAGAGCGCTTGAAAGCGGTGTTGAACGATCTCAGCAAACAGGATGGTCAGGTCGTGCTGTTCATTGATGAATTGCACACGATGGTGGGCGCTGGGAAGGCAGAAGGCGCGATGGATGCCGGCAATATGCTGAAACCGGCGCTCGCGCGCGGCGAACTGCATTGTATCGGTGCGACTACCTTGGATGAGTACCGCCAATACGTGGAGAAGGATGCCGCGTTGGAGCGCCGCTTCCAGAAAGTGCTGGTTAACGAACCGTCCCTGGAAGATACGATTGCGATTCTGCGTGGCTTGAAAGAGAAATACGCCGTGCATCACGGGGTGGAAATCACCGATCCGGCGATCGTCGCCGCCGCGCAGCTCTCGCATCGCTACATCACTGATCGCCAGCTTCCAGACAAAGCGATCGATCTCATCGACGAAGCCGCCGCACGCATCAGCATCGAAATCGATTCGAAGCCAGAAGAAATGGATCGCCTGGATCGCAGAGTCATCCAACTCAAGATTGAGCGCGAGGCACTGCGCAAGGAGAACGACGAAGCTTCCAAGCGGCGGCTCGCTGATCTTGAAGCGCAATTGGCGGTGGTGGAACGCGAATATTCCGATCTGGAAGAAATCTGGAAGACAGAAAAATCCGCCCTGAGCGGTGCGCACCACATCAAAGCTGAGCTTGAGAAAGCTCGCCTAGACTTCGAAAACGCGAAGCGCGCGGGCGATTTGACCAGGATGTCCGAACTTCAGTACGGCGTGATTCCAGCGCTTGAAAAGCGCATCGCGAAGGAAGGCGAGAACGAACCGCAGCACCGCTTGTTGCGGAACAAGGTGACGGAAGAAGAGATTGCTGAGGTGGTGTCTAAATGGACCGGAATTCCGGTCTCGAAAATGCTCGAAGGCGAACGGGCGAAGCTGCTGCGCATGGAGGATGCACTGCACCGGAGAGTGGTGGGTCAGGCTGCAGCAGTTACTGCTGTCGCGAACGCCATCCGCCGCTCGCGCGCGGGACTCTCCGATCCCAAACGGCCGAATGGTTCATTCCTGTTCCTGGGCCCTACTGGGGTCGGCAAAACAGAATTGTGCAAGGCCTTGGCGGAGTTTCTGTTCGATACCGAAGACGCCTTGGTGCGCATCGATATGTCGGAGTACATGGAGAAGCACGCAGTCGCACGTCTGATCGGCGCGCCGCCAGGCTATGTGGGTTACGAGGAAGGCGGCTATCTCACGGAGACTGTGCGCCGCAAACCGTACTCGGTCTTGTTGCTGGACGAAATCGAGAAAGCGCACCCCGATGTCTTCAATATCCTGCTCCAGGTGCTCGATGACGGGCGCCTGACTGACGGCCACGGCCGCACGGTGGACTTCCGGAACACTGTGATCGTGATGACTTCGAACCTCGGTTCCGAGCAGATCCAGGCGCGGGGTGAGCAACTGGAATACGAGGACATGCGGGCCCTGGTGATGGAGGTGGTGCGCGACAGCTTCCGCCCGGAGTTCATCAATCGCATTGATGAAGTGGTGGTTTTCCACGCGCTCCGCCGGGAACAGATTAAAGCCATTGCGGACGTTCAGCTCGACTTGCTACGCAAGCGCCTGGCCGATTTGCAAATCGGCCTGGAGATTCAACCGGCAGCGGTCGATAAACTGGGTGAGATGGGCTTTGATCCCAACTATGGGGCGCGGCCACTCAAACGGGTGATTCAAAACCAGCTGGAGACCCCACTCGCACAGGCACTGCTTGAAGGGCGTTTTGGACGCGGGGATACGATCAAAATCGGACTCGTGAACGACGCCTTCGAGTTCACCCAGTAGCGGCCGCCAAACCCGCGCGGCGCGCCCTGTGGGATGCGCCGTTGATTGCCAAAAACTCCCGCTGCGGTGGCTATTTACTGAGGTTTCATCTACCATTTTGGTGGCAGAATTCTCGGACAAGAAACGAGGCCTAAAAGGTGGCAGTAACCAGTAATCGAGTCCCGTTAGGGGGCCTGGCGCGTAAGTTGGTCGCCGATGGCCTGCTGGAAGAACCCGTCGCGCTGCGGGCATTTCAAGACGCCCTCAGTACGCGCACCCCGTTCGTTAAGTATCTCATCGATAACAAGCTGGCCGACAGCAAAACGATCGCGCATGCCGCTGCGCAGGAATTCGGCGTGCCGCTGCTCGATATAGAAGCGATTGAAATCGACCCGGATGTCGTGAAGCTCGTCAGCGAAGAGCTCATTCAGCGCCACCACGCGCTACCCATCTTCAAGCGCGGTAACCGGGTGTATATCGCAGTCTCCGATCCGACCAACCTGCAGGCGCTCGATGAAATAAAATTCCATATCGGCGCCAATACTGACGCTGTCCTGGTCGAAGAAAACAAACTCGCAAAGGTTATCGAAAAATCGCTCGCCGCGGCCGACTCCGGGCTCGGCAACATGGAAGACGCCGATTTCGATAATCTTGATGATCTCGAAGTAGGCACACAGCAGGAAGCGACCCCGGACTCCTCCGCCGAAATTGACGACGCCCCGGTGGTGCGCTTCGTAAACAAGGTGCTGCTGGATGCCATTAAGCGCGGCGCCTCCGATCTGCACTTCGAGCCCTACGAAAAATTCTACCGCGTGCGCTTCCGGATCGACGGCATGCTGTCCGAAATCGCGAAACCACCGCTGATTCTGGCGTTCAAGATCGCCGCCCGTATCAAGGTGATGTCGCGGTTAGATGTGTCCGAGCGCCGCGTCCCGCAGGATGGACGCATCAAACTGAAGCTCTCGAAAACCAAGTCCATCGATTTCCGTGTAAGCACCTGCCCCACGCTGTATGGCGAAAAGGTGGTTATGCGTATCCTCGATTCGGATGCGGCCAAGCTCAATATCGATCAGCTCGGTTACGAGGATTTTCAAAAGGACCTCTTCCTTAAAAATCTGGCGAAACCCTATGGCATGTTCCTGGTCACCGGCCCCACCGGCAGCGGCAAAACTGTTTCGCTGTATACCGGCATCAATATCCTGAACAACGACGACATCAACATTTCGACGGCGGAAGATCCAGTCGAAATCAATCTGCCTGGTGTTAACCAGGTGCAGGTAGATGAAAAAACCGGGATGACTTTTACCAAGGCGCTCAAGGCCTTCTTGCGGCAGGATCCCGATGTGATTCTGGTCGGCGAAATTCGCGATCTGGAAACGGGCTCGATCGCGGTGAAAGCGGCGCAGACCGGCCACATGGTGATGTCGACTTTGCACACCAATGACGGTCCACAAACCATCACTCGACTGCAGGACATGGGCATTCCGCCTTTCGCGGTCGCGACTTCAATCAATTTAATCACCGCGCAGCGACTCGCCCGACGACTTCACCCGGACTATCGCGTCCCGGCCGATCTGCCGCCAGACGGCCTGCTGGCCGAGGGTTTCACGCAGGAGGACATTGATGAGGGCATCAAGCTCTACGGTCCGGGTAATGGCGGCGCTGAATGTCCAAGCGGTTACAAGGGCCGCGTGGGGCTCTATCAAGTGATGCCGATGACCGACGCCATGAAACGGCTGATCATGGAAGGCAAGAACGCCGTACAGCTGGCCGACCAGGCTGCCGCTGAGGGCATCTGGGACATTCGCAAATCGGGACTGCAGAAAGCCCGCCGAGGAATGACGAGCATGGCGGAAATTAACCGCGTCACCGTGGAGTAGAGCATGGCACAAAGCGCTGCGATCCGTTCTGACATGTATGCCTGGGAAGGCATCGACAAGAACGGTAAACGAGTTAAAGGTGAAATGTCCGGCGTGAGTGACGCGCTGATCAAATCCACCCTACGCCGCCAAGGAGTCAATCCCCTCAAGGTCAAGAAAAAATCGAAGCCCCTGTTTGGCGACAGCGGCGGCAAAATTACCACCAAGGACATCACTGTTTTTAGCCGCCAGCTGGCGACGATGATGTCCTCCGGCGTGCCGCTGGTACAGTCATTCGAGATTGTGGGCCGCGGCCATGAAAACAAAGCGATGCAGAATTTGATCATGGCGATCAAAGCCGACGTGGAGGCCGGCGGTGCCTTGGCTGAAGCGTTCGGTAAACATCCTCAGCAGTTCGACGAGCTCTATGTGAATCTGGTCACCGCCGGTGAACACGCCGGTATCCTGGAAGATATCCTGCATAAGCTCGCCACCTACATGGAGAAGACCGAAGCGCTCAAATCGAAAATCAAGGGCGCGCTGTTCTACCCGATTGCGGTGGTGGTGGTGGCCTTCATCATCACCTGCATTCTGATGATCTACGTGATCCCGCAATTCGAAGATCTCTTCAAGGGCTTCGGTGCAGATCTGCCGGCGCTTACCCAGGTGGTCGTGAATATGTCCAACTGGTTCGTCGCAAACTGGTACCTCATGTTTGCGGCCATCGGGGCCACGATCGCCGGTATCTGGCAGGCTAAAAAACGATCGATCAAGTTTGCCCACTTTATTGACCGCATCATGCTCAAAATTCCGATTGTGGGTGACATCCTGAACAAGTCAGCGATAGCGCGCTATTCACGTACCTTGGCGACGATGTTTGCGGCGGGTACGCCGCTGGTGGAGGCGATGTCCTCGGTCGCTGGTGCGTGCGGCAACATCGTCTACTACGAAGCCGTGATGAAAATGCGCGATGAGATTGCGACCGGCACCCAATTGCAGGTCAGCATGCGCGACGCTGCACTCTTCCCGAACATGGTGGTGCAAATGGTGGCGATCGGTGAGGAATCCGGCGCACTCGATACGATGTTGAGCAAGGTGGCTGACTGGTACGAGCAGGAAGTAGACGACGCGGTGGAGGCCCTCACGAGTTTGCTCGAGCCAATCATCATGGCAGTGCTCGGCGTAATCATCGGCGGCCTCGTGATCGCGATGTACCTGCCAATCTTCAAGATGGGTCAGGTTGTCTGAGTCGAACTCGCGGCCTGGCGGATCTCGTGCGTCTGCGCTGAGGCCAGGCTGAACACCTCTGACCTATGGGGAATGCTCACGGCAGTGCCGTGGGCATTCCCCACTGTCATCGGCATCCTCGGCCTGCTGGTGGGGAGCTTCCTGAATGTCGTGATTTATCGCCTGCCGATCATGCTTGAGCGGCAATGGCGTGATGAGTGTGCAGCCTTCGCGACGCCCGACTCTGAGACGCCAGCGACGCCCGAGAAATTCAATCTGATGGTGCCGCGCTCTCGTTGTCCGCAGTGCCAAACAATGATCACGGCCGGCGACAATATTCCTGTTTTGAGTTATCTGTGGCTGCGCGGTCGGTGCCGTCATTGCCAAGTCCCCATTCCCCGCCGTTATCCACTTATCGAGCTGGTCAGCGGCGCGCTCGGTACGCTTGCCGCCGCGCATTTTGGGGCGGGATGGAGCGGGCTTTTCGCTGCAATTCTGACTTGGGCATTACTTGCGCTGGCGGTGATCGACTTCGACACGCAGCTCCTGCCGGATGTCATTACGTTGCCTATCCTGTGGCTCGGGCTATTGGTGAACAGCGCGGGCGTATTCGTGGACTTGCAGGCTAGCGTGTTTGGCGCCGCGCTCGGGTACTCACTGTTGTGGAGCGTCTTTTGGCTGTTCAAGCTCGCGACTGGCAAGGACGGCATGGGCTTCGGCGACTTTAAGCTGCTGGCCATGCTCGGTGCGTGGCTGGGGTGGCAACGCTTGCCCATCGTGCTTCTTGGCGCCTCACTGGTAGGGGCGGTCGTTGGCCTTGCACTGATCGCGCTCGCGGGCCGCGCCAAAGAAAAGCCAATCCCGTTTGGCCCCTACTTAGCCTGTGCGGGCTGGGTTGCCATGCTGTGGGGCGAGCCCATAACCGCGTACTGGTTGGGACTCAGCGTAGGTGGTGGATTGTGAAAAGGCCACTGGTGATCGGGGTGACTGGCGGGATTGGTTCTGGCAAGTCGACTATCTGCGCAGAATTTTCGCGCTTCGGGATACCCGTTATAGATACTGATCAGGTCGCGCGCGAGGTGGTCGTGCCGGGCAGTCCCGGGCTTGCCGCCGTGGTTGCGGCATTCGGAACAGAAGTCCTCGCGGAAGACGGCTCCCTGGATCGCGCCGTACTGCGTAGAATTGTCTTTGCCGATCCCGCGCGACGCGCTGAATTGGAGGCAATCCTGCATCCTCGGATCAGGTCCCGCGTCCGGACGCTGATTTCAGAAATCACCACACCGTATTGTCTGCTGGGGATTCCCCTGCTCGTTGAACATGGCAATTCGCAACAAATTGACCGCGTGTTGGTGATCGATTGTCCCGAAGAAGCGCAGATTGCGCGGGTTATTGCGCGTGACAAATTGACAGAACAAGAAGTTGCAGCAATTATGCGTACGCAGGCTACCCGACAGGAGCGGCTCGAACGAGCCGATGACGTAGTAATGAACGACTCCGATCTCTCCGCGATTCAAGCTCAGGTTAAAGCGCTTCACCAGCAATACCTGGCGCTGACTGACGCTCCCCGAGACTCCACTTAGCACACGATCCGATGAGCAAGGTTCAACAAAACGTCCAGGCCAAACTTTTCCCCGCAGTCGATGGTTCTACCGTCTACGAGCAGCCGCTCAACGAACGAATGCGAACCTTGTTGCGCCTGGAGACAATATTCGAGTCGATCAGTGAAAGCCTGGCGCGCGGCCAGAGTTGCGATGCGCGTAACGCCTTAGTAAGCATGATTGAGTTATCCGATCAACTTTCGAGAGTGGACATCAAGGGTGAACTAAGCAAAGAAATCGAGCGCCACGCGACACTTCTAAATGGCTTACGCCTGAACCCGGGGGTAAATCAAAAAGCACTTGAATCCACCTTGGCGAGGCTTGAGCCGATTCTGTTACTGTTGAAATCAAATGCCTGCCAACCGGGTGCACGCTTGCGCCAAAGCGAATTGGTGACCCAGTTTAAACAGCGCTTGGCGATTCCAGGCGCCACCTGTAGCTTTGACATTCCGGGCCTGCACTATTGGCTCCATCGAGAGTCTGCCCAGCGGGATGCACAACTCCAAGACTGGATGCGCGACATGCGAATCATTGAGGACGCCATTCAAAATGTACTGCGCCTGACTCGCGAGAGCGCGTTGCCGCGCCAGCTTGCTGCTGAAGGCGGTTTTTATCAGCAACAACTCGACGCTAGCTCGCCCTGCCAACTGGTGCGCGTAACGGTGGCCGAGCAAGATGATTTTTATCCCGAGATTAGCGGCGGCAGACACCGCATCGCGATTCGCTTTTTTCGTCATACGGATCCCAATTCAAGACCGCAGGTAGCGCAGGAAACGGTGTGGTTTGAGCTGCATTGCTGCACGCTATAGAAGATCGACATCTTCGCGACCGTAGGAGCGGCTTTAGCCGCGATGGGGTGATTCAGCGCTGTTCGCGGCTAAAGCCGCTTCTACAGAGGACTGTGAAGAAGTTTCGACTTGGCATCGAGTGCTGTCCTACCATCGCGCTTAAATCAATCCTTTTCCCTGTTAAGAAAGCGCCATTCACTCCCAGCCATTGTTCCGAGCGAATGCTGCAACGCTTCGCAACGACGGGACTTAGCTCTTTGACAATTGCCGGTGGCCGACCACCAAAGATCTCAGCCGCGCATCCGGCAAACGCCCTTCCATTCCCCACAAACCCGATATCGCCGCAATTCCCTGGAACCCGTGCGACACCGCCTGTAACACCGTCGTTGGCTGCTGCCCACCGAGCGCAAACATCGGGAAGTTTGCGCGTTCTACAAGCTGTTGCGCACGCTGCCAGCCCAGCACCGCCGCCCCCGGATGTGACAGTGTTTGCATGACCGGCCCAAGCAGACCGAAATCGACGCCGAGACGATTCGCCTGTTCGATGTCCCGTTGGTCATGGCAGGCTGCGCTGAGCAAGTGCGCAGATGAAACGGGGCGACTGGCATGCTGATGGAGTAGCTGCGATGGGAGGTGGAGACCATCTGCATTTACGGATGCGGCCAGTTCCACCAAACTATTGATCAGCACGTGCGCGCCATAGCGATGGCAAAGCGGCACCACGCGCGCCGCCAGCGATTGACATTCGGGCAGAGAGAGCGACTTCGCGCGCAATTGAACCAACTTTATCCCTGCCGACAGACTCTGTTCCAACGCTTGCAAAAAAGGCTGCTGCTGGGTGGGCTCCGGGGTAACCAGACAAAGTCGCGGCAATTGCGCGGCGCTGAGAATCGGCAGGTTGGCGAGCGGGAACTGCCTTTCGGCCAGCTGCTCCGGCGCAACCCATTCGATTGCCTGGCCTTCGAGTCCGGCCGGTTCACCGCGCCAGGCAAAAACCTCCCAGACTTCCAGCAGCACTGTCCGCTGGGGGTAGGCGTGCTCTACCCTGATGAGCGGGATGGCCGCGCGCGGGTGGATGTCGATTCCCAGCTCTTCCTTGAGCTCGCGTCCAAGGGCCGTGAGCGGAGGCTCGCCAACCTGCACCTTGCCCCCAGGGAACTCCCATAATCCCCCTTGATCTAGATGCTGCGCCCGCAAGCTCAGCAACACCTTCTCGCGTGAGTCCCTGATCACGGCGGCGACCACGTGCAGGGGTTCCGTCATCGTGTTTGCGCTTAGTTAAGGATCCGCCCGGGTCCTAATTGGCGAGAGGCAGCGCGTCAACTTCGATACTCAGCGTTGATGCGCACGTAATCGAAGGAAAAATCGCAGGTGAGAACCACCACCTCAAGGGCACTTTCACCGAGCGTGATGCGAATATCAAATTCCGCTTCCGCCATGATCTTCGCCGCAATGGCTTCGTCATAAGCGGCGACTGGTTCACCACGTTGAATAATCGGGTAGTCGTTGAGCGCGATCCCTATGTTTTCAAGCTTGAGGTTGGTCACGCCCGAACGTCCGACGGCTGCAAGGATTCTTCCCCAATTCGGATCACTTGCGAACAAGGCCGTCTTCACCAAGGGCGACTCGGCCACTGCATAGGCGGCCTTCAGACACTCTGCTTCGGAATCCCCTCCCGCGACTTTCACATTGACCAACTTCGTGGCGCCTTCACCATCCCTGACGATCGCGCGCGCCAATTCACGCGCCACATATTCCACTGCGACAGCGACGCCCTCCCACGCCGAATCTCCCGGCCTAACCCGCGCCGATTCCAAATGGCCGGTCGCGATCAGCACACAGCTGTCGTTGGTAGAAGTATCCCCATCGATAGTGATTCGATTGAAGGTCTTGTCGCTGATTGCGCGCAATAATTGCTCAAGAGGCTCCTGTTCAATCCCGGCGTCGGTCGCAATGAAGGCCAGCATGGTGGCCATATTGGGCTTGATCATTCCAGCACCCTTGGCGATACCGGTGACAGTAAAAACCTGCTGACCAATCGCGACCTGCGCACTCACACACTTCGGCACTTTATCCGTGGTCATAATCGCACGCGCCGCATCCAGCCATTTGGTCGGCGCGAGGTTCTCGATTGCCTGCGGTAGTGCAGTGAGCAGTTTGGAGACCGCCAAGCGCTGTCCAATTACGCCAGTTGAGAACGGCAACACGGCAGCAGTCTCACAGGCCAACAAGCGCGCTGCCGTCGCACACACGTCGAGCGCATCCTGGTACCCCTGCTGACCCGTCCCCGCATTAGCATTACCAGAATTGATGACTAACAGGCGTGGGCGCTGGCGCGCGAGATGTTCGCGCGCGATCGAAACCGGCGCCGCGCAGAAAACATTGCGGGTAAATACGCCCGCAGCACGGGCGCCATCCGCGATTTCGAGCAAGCAGAGATCCACTTTGCCGACTTTACGAATACCGGCAGAGGCCGTCGCCAACCGAATCCCTTCCACCGGCAAAGGGGTCGCGCATGTCGTGAGCTTGTGCATAACCATTTTTCTACCAACCAGGAGTGGGATTCAGGACAGCGCCCCATGACATTGCTTGTATTTCTTTCCCGACCCGCACGGGCACGGATCGTTACGTCCAACTTTCGATCCACGTCTCACCACTGGCACCTGGGATGACGCGGTCTCGCGAGGAGCTTCGTCATCCGTGAGTGCGCTACTCGACTCGTGGATCTGTTGCTGCAGGATTGCTGCTTCTTGACGGCGCTGTTCCTCCAACGCCTCTATGTCGTCCCGTGCGCGCACTTCCACTTTGGATAAAATTCCAATTACCTCACGCATCAGTGCCTGCAACATCTTGGCGAACATGTCGAATGCTTCGCGCTTATATTCCTGCTTCGGATCTTTCTGTGCATAGCCGCGCAGATGAATTCCCTGGCGTAGGTGATCCATCGCCGAGAGATGTTCCTTCCAGTGACTATCCAACACTTGCAGCATCACCGCGCGCTCAAATTGGCGCATGACCTCCGCGCCCACCTGGATTTCCTTCTGCGCATAGCGGGCTTCGATCTCCTCGAGCAGACGCCGCCGGATTTGCTCTTCAGCCAATTCTTCGTTTTCTTTGAGCCATTCGTCGATTGGAGGCGAAAATCCGAAGTCGGTTAGCAAAGTGCTCATCAAGCCGGAAATATTCCAATTCTCATGGTAGCTCTGCGGCGCGATATAGCCGTCAATTATTTCGTTGACGACATCGTGACGGATCCCCTGGATATTCTCCGAGACATCCTCCGCTTCCATGAGTTCACGGCGTTGGTCGTAGACATGCTTTCTTTGATCGTTGGCGACGTTATCGAACTCAAGCAATTGCTTGCGCATATCGAAATTACGGCCTTCGACTTTGCGCTGCGCGTTCTCGATAGCTTTGGTGACCCAGGGATGCTCGATTGCCTCGCCTTCCTCCATGCCGAGCTTTTGCATTAAGCCCGCCACCCGCTCTGACGCAAAAATCCGCATCAAACTATCCTCCAATGAAAGATAGAAGCGGCTGGAACCCGGATCGCCCTGACGACCGGCACGGCCACGCAGTTGGTTATCGATACGGCGAGATTCGTGCCGTTCAGTCCCAATAATATGTAAACCGCCAGCCGTGATGACTTCGTCGTGTCGCAGCAGCCATCGATCGCGGATCTCCTGGCGTTGGGCCTCACTGGTCTCTGCGTCCAGCGCGTTCAGTTCTGCATCCAAACTGCCGCCGAGCACAATATCGGTCCCTCGCCCCGCCATATTGGTGGCGACGGTCACCGAACCCGGACGTCCCGCCTGCGCGATAATCTGCGCCTCTTTCTCGTGGAACTTCGCATTCAGCACTTGATGCTGGATCCCTTCGCGGGACAGTAATCCAGCCAGAAATTCCGAGGTTTCGATCGAGGTCGTGCCGACCAGCACCGGCTGCGTGCGCGTGACGCAATCTTTGATATCCGCGACGATTGCTTGATATTTTTCTTTGCTGGTCAAGAAGACCACGTCGCCATGATCCGTTCTGATCATGGATTTGTGGGTTGGCACGACTACCACTTCCAGGCCATAAATCTGCTGAAACTCGTAGGCTTCGGTGTCCGCAGTTCCCGTCATGCCGGAAAGCTTGTCGAACAAGCGGAAATAATTTTGATAGGTGATCGAGGCCAGCGTCTGATTCTCGAGCTGGATGGGGACCCCTTCCTTGGCTTCAACCGCCTGATGCAAGCCCTCCGACCAACGCCGGCCGGGCATCGTGCGTCCCGTGAACTCATCGACGATCACCACCTGCCGATCTTTCACGACATAATCCACATCCTTGGTGAACAAGGCATGCGCACGAAGGGCCGCGTTGATATGGTGCATCAGCGCAATGTTAGTTACCGAATAGAGACTGTCACCCTCCAGCAACAGGCCATTGGCGGACAACAGCCGTTCTACATTTTCATGTCCAGCCTCCGTGAGGTGGACCTGACGGCCCTTTTCATCAACCGAATAATCACCTGGCGCTTCTTCGGCAGCTTGGCGCACCAAACTTGGAATTAGCACATTTATTTTTGTATAGAGATCACTCCGATCATCAGTCGGGCCGGAGATGATCAGTGGCGTGCGGGCCTCATCAATGAGAATCGAATCTACTTCGTCCACGATCGCATAAAACAAATCACGCTGAGCCCGCTGATCTTTGGTAAACACCATGTTGTCGCGCAGATATTCAAACCCAAATTCGTTATTCGTGCCGTAAGTAATGTCCGCCGCATAGGCCTGTTTGCGCGCCTCCTGGCTCATGCCGGATATAACGACCCCCACAGTCAAACCCAGAAAGCGGTAAATTTTCCCGATCCATTCCGCGTCGCGCTTCGCGAGATAATCGTTGACGGTCACCACGTGAACGCCGCGCCCTACCAGGCCGTTCAGATACGCCGGTAAGGTGGCGACCAGGGTCTTCCCTTCACCGGTGCGCATTTCCGCGATACGTCCTTGGTGCAGCACCATGCCGCCAATGAGCTGAACATCGAAGTGGCGCATATTGAGTACGCGTTTGCCTGCTTCCCGGACCACCGCGAAGGCTTCAGGCAGCAGCGAATCCAAAGTCGCACCAGCCGCCAGGCGTGCTTTGAAGTCAGCGGTCTTGGCAGTCAAGTCAGTGTCGGACAGGGCCGCGATGTGAGCTTCATGCGCATTAATGGCGTCCACGGTCTTGCGCATCCGTTTGACCAAGCGATCATTTCGACTGCCAAATAGGAAGTGCAAGACGCGGCGGGTGAGGGATAATGAACTAGCGGTCATGGAATCCTCTGGCAGTGGAAGACTTGGTCGCGAGGCATTTACAACGCCGGGCACGCGATATGGATGCAAGGCCGGTAAAGACCCATCCCGCTAGTGTAACAAACGACCAATGCTAACTCGCAGGGGCTGGCGACCGGGATTTTCAGGAAGATTTAAATGAAGACACCGCAGAAACTTGCCGACGTGATGGCCACTAACGCGACCTTGAGCCTGTTGCTCCGTCAAGCGCAGGAATTACGTGGCTTGGAAGGTCTCTTAAATGCGCGAGTTGGCGATGCGTTTGCACAGAACTGCAAAGTTGCCGCGTTTCGCGAAGATGGGACCCTGCTGCTGGTGGCGAAGTCCCCGGTGTGGGCAACCCGCCTGCGTTATCTGGTACCAGATCTAATTGCGTGGGCCCGTGGCGTGCCGGAATTTCGCAGTATCAAATCGATCCATGTTCAGGTTCAGCGGCCGCCTGGGTAGCTCGGTCGCGTTGGCTTCCTGGCACCATACCCTGGGCCTGGGCAAGGAAAATATTCAGGCGGCGGGGATCGGTTGCATATAAGAAATTGGCACTTCCTCGTCCGCAGAAAATGTCACCAACTCCCAAGCACCTTTAGTTGCCAGTAACTTGCGGAGCAATTGATTATTCAGCTCGTGCCCTGATTTGTAGCCGTCAAAGGCCCCAATCAAGCTATGGCCGAGTAGATATAGGTCACCAATCGCATCAAGAATTTTATGCTTGACGAACTCATCTTCGTAACGCAGACCGTCTTCGTTCAAGATTCGATAATCGTCCACCACGACTGCGTTATCGAGGCTTCCGCCGAGGGCAAGATTGCGGCCTCTCAGCCATTCAACGTCCCGCATAAAACCGAAGGTTCTGGCGCGACTGACTTCTTTGACGAATGAAGTGGTCGAGAAATCGATTTCAGCTTTCTTGCGCGCCAATTTGAAGAAAGGATGGTCAAATTCAATGGCGAAGGAGACTTTGAAACCATTGAAGGGCTCGAAGCGAGCCCATTTGTCGCCATCTTTGACGCCAATGGCCTTCTTGATGCGGATAAACCTTTTAGGGGCTTCTTGTTCCTGGAAACCGGCCGACTGAATCAGAAACACAAAAGGCCCCGCACTGCCGTCCATAATTGGGACTTCGGGCGCGCTGAGATCCACCACGGCGTTATCGATGCCAAGCCCGGCAAATGCGGAGAGCAGGTGTTCAACGGTGGAAATCCGTGCGCCATCGCGAATTAGGCTGGTGGAGAGACTGGTATCTCCTACAAACTCAGCGCGGGCGGGAATTTCAATCGGGGGATCAAGATCGATCCGGCGAAAGGTAATTCCAGTATCTGGCCCAGAAGGTCGTAGTGTAACGAAGACTTTGCGACCGGTATGTAACCCCACGCCGGTCGCGCGGATGACATTTTTTAGAGTTCGTTGTTTTAGCATTAATTCCCCACTCCCGCCCCAAGCAAGGCCTCGTCGTGCCGCATCTTAACACACGTTTTTCGGACCGCGTATGCCAATTTTTTCAAAGCCTTACCCGAACTCTGAGGCGGCGTATTAGGGCATGCGCGGGATTAACAGTGACTTAACTCAAGCGCCTTTTATCAGTCCGCCTGACGGCGCAAAAAGGCCGGAATATCCAAGATATCTCCCTTCATGTTGGCACTACTCAAAGGCTCATGGTGATCGACGCGATTACGAATAATCGTGGGTCGCTCGAGGGATTTGTAATCAACATCTGGCTCAGTCTTGGCGATTACCGCAATATTCTCGCGGCTTACCCCTAGATCGCGGCCAGTAGGCTCCTTCGCGGCTTTCCTATCCAGACCAATCCCCGTGGCGACCACCGTGACGCGCACTTCCCCCTCCATATGCTCGTCAATCACGGTCCCGACCACCACCGTCGCGTTGTCCGAGGCGAAGGCTTTGACTGTGTTGCCGACCTCTTCGAATTCGCCCATCGTGATATCAGCACCCGATGTGATATTAACGAGAATTCCACGTGCGCCAGCCAAGTTGATGTCTTCTAGCAGCGGACTCGAGATGGCGGCCTCGGCTGCTTCTTTCGCGCGCGCCGGCCCTCTGCCACGTCCGGTGCCCATCATCGCCATCCCCATTTCCGACATTACTGTTCGCACGTCGGCAAAATCGACATTGATTAAACCCGGGCAGGTGATGAGCTCCGCAATGCCCTGCACCGCACCTAACAACACGTCGTTCGCCGCTTTGAACGCATCCAGCAAGCTAATGTCGCGACCCAATACACTCAGCAGCTTTTCGTTGGGAATAGTGATCAGGGAATCCACATACTGACTCAATTCCTTAATACCTTGCTCCGCAATCTCCATCCGCTTGCGTCCTTCGAACGGAAACGGGCGGGTTACGACCGCGACCGTAAGCACTCCCATTTCCTTCGCGATTTGGGCCACCACTGGTGCCGCGCCGGTCCCAGTTCCGCCACCCATCCCGGCCGTGATGAACACCATGTCGGCGCCCTCGAGTACGTCGCTAATCCGCGCACGATCCTCCAACGCAGCTTGCCGCCCGATCTCGGGATTGGCGCCGGCCCCCAGACCTTTAGTGATGTCACCTCCCAGTTGTAACACTGTTTTTACCGAGGAGCTCCTTAGCGCCTGGGAATCAGTGTTGGCACACACGAATTCAACCCCTTCGATCTGCGCACCCAACATGTGTTGCACGGCGTTGCCACCGCCGCCACCAACACCGATGACTTTAATGACCGCACTCTGCCCATATGCATCCATCAATTCGAACATATGACTATTCCTCCGCTCCGTGTCGCACGAACAGCTTCTACGCGAGCTGCTCACACAACATGTCTTTGTGTGATGTAACTACCAGACTGTATCCGCCATCCCTAACCCAGCACCTGCAGCGTGCCCACAACCAATCAGCGGTCGCGGACACCAACTAAAAGTTTCCATGAAACCAATTCTTCATGCGTTCCCATAACCCGGCGGACGTTTCAATCCGGCTGCGCTGCGCCGAGTTGCGCAAAGCTTCGCTGCCGAACAATAACAGTCCCACCCCCGTTGCATAGATCGGATTGCGCACGACATCGACCAGACCGGACACGTACTGTGGTGACCCGAGACGGACTGGCATATTGAAAACTTCTTCTGCCAATTCAATCGCGCCATCCATTTTCGCGCCGCCTCCCGTCAAGACGATTCCCGCCGCTATCATGTTCTCAAAGCCGCTGCGCTTGAGCTCCGCCAGCACCAGGCTAAATAGCTCTTCGTAGCGCGGCTCCACCACTTCGGCAAGCGTCTGCCGCACAAGCCGACGCGGCGGTCGTTCGCCGACACTGGGCACTTCAATCGTTTCTTCTGGATTCGCGAGCTGGGTAAGCGCGCAGGCGTATTTTATTTTTAGATCTTCAGCATGGTGCGTTGGCGTGCGCAGCGCGACGGCGATGTCGTTGGTCACCTGATCACCCGCGATAGGAATTACCGCTGAATGATGGATCGCGCCGTGCGCAAACACCGCGATGTCTGTGGTACCGCCCCCGATATCACACAGACACACCCCAAGGTCTTTTTCATCTTCAGTCAACACGGCGTAGGACGACGCCAGTTGCTGCAGGATAACATCGTCTACTTCAAGTCCACACCGTCGGACGCATTTTACTATGTTCTGGGCGGCGCTGACTGCGCCCGTGACCATGTGCACCCGCGCCTCGAGACGCACGCCAGACATCCCCACCGGCTCCTTGATCCCTTCCTGGCCGTCGATAATGAACTCCTGCGGCAGAATATGCAGAATTTTTTGATCCGCCGGAATCGCCACGGCGCGCGCGGCATCAATGACCCGCTCAACATCGGTGTGATTAACCTCATTCTCGCGTATCGCAACGATCCCATGTGAATTCAGGCTGCGAATATGTCCGCCGGCAATGCCGGCATAAACTGAACGGATTTCGCAGCCGGCCATGAGCTCGGCCTCTTCGATGGCGCGTTTTATCGACTGTACGGTCGATTCAATATTGACCACCACGCCTTTTTTGAGTCCACGCGACGGATGCGAGCCGATGCCGATGACTTCGATTCCGCCTTCGGGTGCCACCTCGCCGACAATTGCCACCACTTTCGAAGTGCCGATATCCAGCCCTACCAGCAGATTCTTTTCCTGTTTTCTTATCATCGACTGCCATCCCGCAGTGTTTCGTTAGCAATTTTTTTGCGAGACATCACTAGCCACCCCTTTTTTCCAACTCAAAGTCAGCTTGCGGAGGCTTCCGCTCCTGAATCGCGAAGCCATTGGTATACCGCAGGTCGATC